>NZ_CP178624.1:904073-1205430 GCF_047302455.1 Bdellovibrio sp. HCB185ZH | reverse complement strand
GTGAAGTACTTGCTGATTTGGTTGTTATCATAAACGGCGTTAAAAACTTCTTGGATAGGTTTTTGAATGATGATCCAGACTTCAAATTTAGGAATCATGGTGGCGGCATTCCTTTCGATTTAGAACTGATTTGCCAGCGGTTCTGGTTTTTATTTTGGCGGCAATTTAGATTCTTTAATGATTGAACGAAGTGTATTTCATTGTAAAGTATTTGTATGACGTCATTTGAGAAACAAATTGAGTGGATTGAAAAAAACTTTCGTGAAATCCGGGAAACTGATCAAGTTTCTTTGGAACTTAAGTATGCAACGGCTGATAACTTTATGCACTTTGATGTGTATCAGGGGTTTGATCGCTGTTTTGTTTCTCCGCTGGCGTATGAAATGTTCATGCGTGCTTGTGAAGAGTTGAAGCGCAAGCATCCTCGTTTGAAATTTCTGATCTGGGACGCCCTTCGTCCACGATCGATTCAGGCTTTGTTTTATAAGCACTTAGAGGGAACTCCATTTCAGAATTACGTCGCTCCACCATTTCCAGGGTCTTTGCACAATTTCGGCATGGCGATGGATTTGACATTGAAAGAACGCGACGGCGATTACCTGGACATGGGCACGGACTTTGATGATTTCAGGGATTTAGCTCAGCCCAAGCTTGAGTCACAGTTTTTAAAGTCAGGGGAGTTGACGCAGTTACAGTACAGCAACCGCATGATTCTGCGTACGTTGCTAGAGGATCAGGGGTTTAAAGTTTTGGAACACGAGTGGTGGCATTTCAATGCGTTGCCGAAGGACCAAGTTCACGGGATTCATCCGATTTTGGAGTAGGTGAGGGGGGTAATTTCACCCGCGCTACCAAGAAAAGATGTGTCATTTTCGGATGTGGCACCAAGAGGATATTTTGGGCTTATAGAGCATTCTATTTGAGGATAAGATGTTCCGGTGTCTCGTTCAAAATGGCATCGATAACAGAACAGAAAACACAGTCATGATTCAAAACACTCACTCACTCACTCACTCACTCACTCACTCCATCCATCCATCCATCCCATCCATCCATCCATCCATCCATCCATCCATCCATCCATCCGTTCATCCGTTCATCCGTTCATCCGTTCATCCGTTCATCCGTTCATCCGTTCATCCGTTCATCCGTTCATCCGTTCATCCGTTCATCCGTTCATCCGTTCATCCGTTCATCCGTTCATTCGTTCGTTCGTTCATTCGTTCGTTCGTTCATTCGTTCGTTCATTCATTCGTTCGTTCATTCATTCGTTCGTTCATTCATTCGTTCATTCATTCGTTCGTTCGTTCGTTCATTCGTTCATTCGTTCGTTCGTTCATTCGTTCGTTCGTTCATTCATTCATTCATTCATTCATTCATCTTCCCCTTTCATATTAAATGAACAATCTCCTTGCTGTTATTCATGAATCGATTCCAACCCGCGCAGCCAAGAAAAGATGTGTCATTAAAATAAATGTAATAGCGAATTTATTTGACCGAGTTTTGTGATTTCTAATCGTCGCTATCAGCGTGTTTTCTATTGTGCTCGAGACGCTTGGTGGATGTTGTAAATTGAAGCGCTGGTAGGGTTTATAGAGAGAATGCCAAGGCATTTACACGCATTCTAAAAAACTGCAGATATAGAACCAATAGTATGAAAATCAAAAATTAAAACCCGTGCTATAAATCCTCGAGCAAGAAGCAAGAAGCAAGAAGCAAGAAGCAAGAAGCAAGAAGCAAGAAGCAAGAAGCAAGAAGCAAGAAGCAAGAAGCAAGAAGCAAGAAGCAAGAAGCAAGAAGCAAGAAGCAAGAAAGCCGCAAAAATGCGAAGAGGTGGATTATGGATTTAACATCAGTATCGAATGTAGAACTATTGAATCGAGTCGAAAAGCTGGCGCGTTCTGAGCGTAAGATCACTCATCTGATTTTGTGCCATTTGGTGGAAGTTGAAACTCGTCGCCTGTATTTGGACTTGGGATTTACTTCTTTATTCAAATACATGACAAGCCATCTGCAATATTCGGAGGATTCAGCTTATCGCCGTATTCAGGCGGCACGACTTTTAAAGAAAGTGCCTCAGCTGAATCATGCGATTGAAAATGGCGACATTAACTTGACTCAGCTTCATCGAGTTCAGAAATGCCTGACTAAAGAACTTGAAAATGGGAATGCGGTTTCCTTAGAAAAAACTGAGGAAGTGCTAGATCTAATTCAAAACAAATCCAGCATGGAAACACAGAAAATTCTGGCAGTGGAATTCAATCAACCTATTCAAATGCATGAAATTATAAAACCTCAAAGGGATGATTCCATCCGTATGGAAATCAGTCTAACGCCGGAACAAATGGACGACTTGCAACAAGCGAAAGACCTTCTTTCACATGTGCTGCCGAATCCAACTTGGGCAGAGTTGTTTGCTTACATGGCAAAAACACACATTCAAAAGAAACTGGGGAAAGAGCGAATCGGCAATATGAAAATGATGGTTTCTAAAGTTGCACAAGAACCAAACCGCCAGGATTCGGCGAATGTATATACAGAGGATTCAAAATTTATAGAGATAAATAAACATACTGCTGGATTGGATATGCATAATAAAGTCGACACTCAGGATGAAGTTGTTACGAAAAACAAAGCTAACAAAAACGAACAATTCAATTCCAGTCGATTACTAGCCACCACAGCTGACAAGCGCAAACATATCAAATCCAGCACGCGTCGAATTCTTTTGAAGAAATCAAATCATATTTGTGAATACATTCATGGGAACGGCCAACGTTGTTCAAGCAAGTATCAACTTCAAGTCGATCACAAATTGCCGCTGGCACTCGGTGGGACTAATGAAATTCAAAATTTTCGGATTTTGTGCCGCACGCACAATCTTTCGGAGGCTCGCAGAATGCGAATCTCAAAATATTGATGCAGCATTTCTGGGTAGCGCGGGTTGATTGAATCGTAATCGAATAAATTTTCGAAAAGCGCTAAAAGTTTGAATTACCAAACCTGGAAGTAAATGGACAGAGGACGCTTCGAAAAACTGTGAATATTCCCCCGGTTGCTCTGTCCGGGGGAACCGTATAGATGATCTGTGATAGGTGAATGGTTACCTAAGTCAGCCTATTTCCCCATCGGTGGAGCGACTGGCTCATCCGTGCTGGTCCCTTTAGGTTTCGTCTGGCTGCCGCGACTTGCATCTCCGCGATGTTTTTTAAATGCACTGGAGGAGGGATCTTTTCTTTCCTTAGTCGCATCACCCTGACGCATGTTTTCTCTTTCCGCCGGAGAGTTGGTGTTGGCAGTGCCTTCGGACGAAGATTTGTCATGGGACTTGTCGTCGGCATGGGACAAACCCGGCGCAATTAACATCAAAACAACTAAGAGCAATTTCACGTGAACTCCTTTGATTTAATAGTTTGAATGTAAAACTCATATCAAACCTGACGACCCCAGAACTTTCCGTCAAGGCGACATCCCGGAAACACGTCAAGGCACAAATAAAAATGGCCCTGGGGAATGAAGGGTTTCACCAGGGCCTAGAGGGACTCTTGTTCTTAAGGAACTTGTATTTTTAAGGGAAGAGCGAAGGACCATAATTACTCAAGGTGCCTAGTAACACGAGTTAAATGTCCGTAAGCTTTGCTTAATATAATTAAAAAACAGTCATCAAATTCGCATTCCTAACGCCCTGAACGGGAGGTTATCATTGGTCATGCACTTAAAATTTATCTGCGGCTATCTGTTGCTGTTCTTCGGTGGAGCAGTGGCGTGGGCGGTTGAAACTCCACCACCACTACAACAACAGCAACCCACTAAAACCTTGGTGATTTTGTTCGTCAACTCGGGCAATGCCCTGATGGGAAAAGATAATACCGCAATGGTCGTCCGTGCTTTCAATAATCTGGGTTATAAATTGGAATTCCGCTCGGTACCTTTAGGGCGTGGAGCCACAGAAATCACCAAAGATCCCATCGACGGAGAGTTGGTGCGAGTGCGCGAATACGGAGATTTTCATCCTGAATTAGTAAGAGTGGAAGAGCCCATCGCAACAGCGACTTTCTCGATCTATACAAAGCCCGGAAAGAAGATTCCCTGTAATTGGGACGAACTGACGAAATCCGACCTGCGCATAGATTATCAAAGGGGCATTTTCTATTCCGAAATGAATTTCAAAAAGCATCTTTCCGATCGCATCCGAGGAATTGATCACGCAGAACAAATGTTCCAGCGCCTGCGCAGCAATCGATCGGATTTGTTCTTTCTGGACAAACAAAGCGCTGACAATATTCTCCAAAACTCCAAAGAGAAATGGGATCTGGAGCGGGTTTGCGACATTCACTCTGCTCCAACATATATGTATTTGAAGGCCCGCTACGCCGACTTAGCGAAAAAGTTACCCGCAGAGTTTCGTCGAATCAAAAAGGAGTCTGAGCCTCTCAAAAAGAAATGATGTTTTGCGTTACGCTGTCTCGATCCTGGATGTGTGACCAGGGCTGTCTACCAGCATTAAACCAGCACTCTCTAAGTCATTGAATATACACAGCAAAAATAACCACTCTCGCAACCTGAAAAAAAGTAATCGGGCAGCTTGACGGAATGCCATCCGAACCCACATTTATCCTGTGTTATTCAAGCTTTAAACCACGGTTGCCTACAGCAGAAGAAGTTCCAAGTAGGCTGTTATTCAAGGAGATTCAAACATGGGTAAAATCATTGGTATCGACTTAGGGACGACTAACTCATGCGTCGCTATTATGGAAGGCGGAGAAGCCAAAGTTCTTGTGAACGAAGAAGGCGCTCGCACGACTCCCTCAGTTGTTGCTTACACTAAAGACGGTGACCGTCTTGTAGGTCAAATCGCGAAACGTCAGGCTGTGACGAATCCAGAGAACACAATCTACTCTGCGAAACGTTTCATCGGTCGTCGTTTTGAAGAGATCGCTGAAGAAATCAAACTCGTTCCTTACACTGTAGTTGCTAAAGGCAATGACTGTGCATTCAAAGTTCAAGGCAAAAACGTATCTCCAGAAGAGATCGGTGCTGCAGTACTTGCGAAACTTAAAAAAGTTGCAGAAGACTATTTGGGCGAGCCTGTAACTGAAGCAGTTGTCACTGTTCCAGCTTACTTCAACGATGCTCAACGCCAAGCTACTAAAGACGCGGGTCGTATCGCAGGTCTTGAAGTAAAACGTATCATCAATGAGCCAACAGCGGCGGCATTGGCGTACGGTATGGATAAGAAAAAAGAAGAAAAAATCGCTATCTTCGACTTCGGTGGTGGTACATTCGATATCTCCATCCTAGAAGTTGGTGACGGTGTCGTAGAAGTTCGTTCAACGAACGGTGACACTCACTTGGGTGGTGACAACTTCGATACAGTTATCTTGGAATGGTTGATCACTGAGTTCAAAAAAGACCAAGGTATCGATTTGAAAAACGATAAAATGGCTCTTCAACGTTTGAAAGAAGCGGCTGAGAAAGCAAAAATCGAACTTTCATCTGCTCAAGAGACTGAAATCAATCTTCCGTTCATCACGGCAGACCAAACAGGTCCTAAGCATTTGCAAACGAAATTGTCTCGCGCAAAATTCGATCAAATGACTGAAGATCTAGTTAAACGCTCTATGGAGCCTTGCCGCAAAGCTTTGGCTGATGCTGGCTTGAAGGCTTCTGAAATCGACGAAGTTGTATTGGTGGGTGGTTCGACTCGTATCCCTTCCATCCAAAAAGCAGTTAAAGACTTCTTCGGTAAAGAGCCAAACCGCACAGTGAACCCAGACGAAGTTGTTGCGATCGGTGCAGCAGTTCAAGGGGGCGTACTTGCAGGTGACGTGAAAGACGTATTGTTGCTAGACGTAACTCCGCTTTCACTTGGTATCGAAACTTTGGGTGGTGTGATGACTCCGCTTATCGAGCGCAACACAGCGATTCCTACTAAGAAATCACAAGTGTTCTCGACAGCAGCAGACAACCAACCAGCGGTAGACATCCACGTTCTTCAAGGTGAGCGTAAGATGGCTGGCGACAATAAAACACTAGGTCGTTTCGAACTAGTGGGTATTCCACCAGCTCCACGTGGTGTTCCTCAAGTTGAAGTAACATTCGACATGGACGCGAACGGTATCTTGCACGTATCTGCAAAAGATATGTCTTCTGGTAAAACTCAGCAGATCAAAATCACGGCACAAAGTGGTTTGTCTGAAGAGGAAATCAAAAAGGCCGTAGCAGATGCTGAAGGTCATGCTGACGAAGATAAGAAAAAAGCGGAAGCAGTGACTCACAGAAACAACTTGGACAACTTGGTTTACCAAACTGAGAAATTGATCAAGGATTCTGGATCTCAATTGCCTGAAGCTGAAGTTAAAACTGCGAACGATGCAATCGCTGATGCTAAAAAAGTTCTTGAGAACAAAGGCGCATCTGCTGACGAATTGAAAGCAGCTTTCGACAAGCTTCAATCTTTGACTCACACAATGACTTCTGAGCTTTACAAAAAGCAAGGAGCTCAAGGTGATGCTGGTCAAGGTGGCGCACCAGGCGCGGACGCTGGCGGCGAGAAAAAAGCTGAAGGCGACGACGTGATCGACGCAGATTACAAAGACGTGAACTAATCGTTCCGTAATTTAAAAAATCACTAAGCCCCCGGCGGAAACTCCGGGGGCTTTTTTTTGGTGCCAGGTCCTGTTTCGTGTTGCGGTGCGAAGGTATCGCAAAAGGCGCCAAAGGTACGGACACACTTTGTCCATTTTCGAAAGTTTCGGAAATGGACAAAGTGTGTCCGTACCTTTAAGCTTTCTCCAAAGCACAATTTGGAGAGCCCATGGCTATTGAGATTAAGAACTTCTTTGATCCGGCGACATCAACGATGACCTATGTGGTGCATGATCCGGCAAGTCTTGATGCTGTAGTGATCGATCCCGTTTGGGATTATGATCCAGCTTCTTCTAAGCTTTCCAATAAATCTTCTGAAGCGGTGTTGGCTTACATCAAAGAACAAAAACTCACTCCGAAAATGATTCTTGAAACCCATGTGCATGCCGATCATGTGACGGGAGCACAGTTTTTCAAAGAACGCTTTCCCGAGGCTCCGCTTTGCATCGGCGAGCGCATCACCGTTGTTCAAAAAATCTGGCGCGATATGTACGGGTTTGATGAAAAGACCACGGATATTCAAGGCAAAGTTTTTGATCGCTTGTTAAAAGAAAATGAAACGGTGAGTGCAGGAACAATTCAATTCAAAGTTCTGTTCACCCCCGGTCATACGCCGGCTTGTGCTTCTTATCTTTTTGATAACGCCCTCTTCTGCGGCGACACTTTGTTTATGCCTGATTCAGGGACAGGTCGTTGTGATTTCCCTGGCGGATCAGCGAAAGAACTGTATAACTCTATCACGTCAAAAATTTATTCCTTACCGGAAACTACACGGATATTTGTCTGCCATGACTACCAACCCGGCGGACGCGAAATACAGTGTCAAACATCTGTCGCTGACGAAAAAGATAAAAACATTCAGCTAAGTCGTAATACAACGGAAGAGCAATACGTTGAGTTCCGCACGAAACGTGATGCAACTTTGCCAACACCAAAATTGTTGCTGCCAAGTTTGCAAATCAACATTCGCGCAGGGCAATTGCCCCCAGCGGATGATCAGGGAAAACGTTACTTAAAGATCCCGGTGTTAACGATTTAAAAAACCACCACGGAGGATTGCAGTGCAAGAAAGTATCTTCATGGCGCTCGCAGGGGGAGCCATCATCGGACTCTCCACCGCGCTGTTTTTAATCCTGAATGGCCGAGTCACTGGCATCAGCAGTATTTTAAATGGACTTTTTACCTATGATGCCAGCGACTATTGGTGGCGTCTGTTTTTTGTTGCAGGTCTTGTCATCGGTGGCACGACTTTGACGATCTTTCATCCTGAATTGTTTGAATCCATGCCTAACAGAAATTCTGTTTTGATTATGATCGCAGGCGTTCTGGTGGGATTCGGAACAGTCCTGGGGAGTGGCTGCACCAGTGGGCACGGGATCTGCGGTGTCGCCAGGCTTTCCACTCGTTCCATCTTAGCGACGGTTTCTTTCATGGTCGTAGGAATGCTGATGGCAAATTTCATTCGCTGGGTAGTGGGGTTATAGATGGAAAAGTTTAAAAACCTCCGCAATCTGTCAGCGCTTTTCGTGGGATTTATTTTCGCGATCGGTTTGGGAATTTCAGGCATGACTCAACCCAAAAAGGTCATTGCATTTTTGACGTTCGATTCCAATTGGGATCCAAGTCTCTTGTTCGTAATGGTGGGTGCGATTCCAGTCCATGCATTCGCGTATTACTTGCTTCGTCATAAAAAATCACCGCTCTTTGATTCGAAATTTCATATACCAACCAAAACAGAAATTACTAAGCCCCTCATCATAGGCAGTATGATTTTTGGATTAGGTTGGGGACTTGCAGGTTATTGCCCGGGCCCCGCAGTGACCTCGGTCGGAGCAGGTTCTGTGTCCGCAGCTATTTTTACGTTCAGTATGCTCTCTGGAATGTTGATTTTTCGAATCGCGGAAAGATGGGAAGAGGTCCGCAAAAAGCGTTGACCGATAATCAAATGAGAATAGGATAAAAGCTCGATCCGTCCTCTGAGGACTGACACGAAGGAGCAGCCTATGCACAAAGAAGTTTATCCTATCAATCCTTCCCTCGAAAAAAACGCCATTATCACTCCTGAAAAATACAAAAGCATGTATCAGAAATCCGTGCAAGATCCTGAAGGCTTTTGGGCAGAACAAGCCGAACGCCTGCATTGGTTTAAAAAATGGGACAAAGTTAAAAATACTTCGTTCAAAAAACCGGTGAACATTAAATGGTTTGAAGGTGGAAAACTGAACGTTGCCTATAACTGCATCGATCGTCACTTGGCAACCAAAGCAGATAAAACCGCTTTGATCTGGGAAGCGGATGACATTAACACCACAGCCAAAAAAATCACCTACAAGCAACTCCACCAGGAAGTCTGCCGCTTTTCCAATGTTCTAAAAAAGATGGGCGTAAAAAAAGGCGATGTGGTAACGATCTACATGCCAATGATTTTGGAAGCAGTTTACGCGATGCTGGCTTGTGCGCGTATCGGTGCGGTTCACTCGGTGGTCTTTGGTGGTTTCGCGCCAGATTCGATCAGCGATCGCTTGCTTGATGGTAAATCCAAATTCATCATCACCGCAGATTCAGGATTCCGTGGAGGTAAATCCGTTCCACTCAAAGACAATGTCGATAAGGCCGTTGCGAAAGCTGGCATCGTTGAAAAAGTTTTGGTCGTGAAATACTCAAACTCTCCCGTGCAAATGAATGCGGTCGATGTTTGGTATCACGATATGGTTCAAGGTGTGAGCGATCAGTGCGAAGTCGAACAAATGGATGCTGAAGATCCTCTCTTCATTCTTTATACGTCCGGCTCTACAGGAAAACCCAAAGGTGTCTTGCATACAACGGGCGGATACTTACTGTGGGCAAGTGTTACTCACCAATACGTATTCGATTATCATGACAAAGATATTTACTGGTGCTCGGCCGACGTGGGTTGGGTCACTGGTCATAGCTACATCGTGTATGGTCCTCTCGCAAATGCGGCGACGACACTTTTCTTTGAAGGTGTTCCAAACTATCCGACACCGTCACGTTTTTGGCAGATCATCGAAAAACACAAAGTGAATTTGTTTTATACTTCTCCCACGGCATTGCGCTCGCTGATGCGTGAAGGGGAAAAATGGGTGAAGGACTGTGATCGCTCCTCCTTAAGAATTCTTGGAACAGTGGGCGAGCCAATCAATCCCGAAGCGTGGGTATGGTATTACGAAGTTGTCGGTGATAGCCGTTGTCCGATCATGGATACCTGGTGGCAAACGGAAACGGGTGGTTTTATGATCACGCCGATGCCGGGTGCGACTCCACTAAAACCTGGTTCTGCAACTTTGCCTTTCTTTGGTGTGCAACCTCATTTGCTAACACCGGAAGGTAAGAAAATTGACGGTGCTGGTGAAGGAGTTTTGGCGATTGCTGATTCGTGGCCGGGCCAAATGCGCACAGTTTATGGCGATCACAAACGATTCGAAGAAACTT
Source organism: Bdellovibrio sp. HCB185ZH (assembly GCF_047302455.1). Taxonomy (GTDB): domain Bacteria; phylum Bdellovibrionota; class Bdellovibrionia; order Bdellovibrionales; family Bdellovibrionaceae; genus Bdellovibrio. The sequence goes on along the minus strand of NZ_CP178624.1, from coordinate 1,195,329 downwards.
ATTTCTCGGCGTACCCAGGATATTATTTCACGGGAGACGGCTGTCGCCGTGATCAAGATGGTTATTACTGGATCACGGGCCGTGTGGATGATGTGATCAATGTCTCCGGTCATCGCATGGGAACAGCTGAAGTGGAGTCTGCTTTGGTTTCAAACCATAACGTCGCAGAGGCGGCAGTTGTGGGCTATCCTCACGATATCAAGGGCCAGGGGATTTACGCATTCGTGACGCTGAAAACGGGCATCACACCGTCAGAAGACCTGCGTAAAGAGCTGATTCAGACGGTTCGTAAAGAGATTGGGCCGATCGCGACTCCTGATTTGATCCAGTGGGCGCCGCGTTTGCCAAAGACCCGGTCGGGCAAAATCATGCGTCGAATTTTGCGAAAAATCGCGGAAAATCAACCAGATCAGCTAGGTGACATTACGACACTTTCTGAGCCGGGAGTGGTTCAGGAGCTAGTAGACAACCGAATGAACAAGTGATAGGTTCCTGGGCATGACTACACGCATGATCACTCTTATCGTAATGGTTTTGGCTGCGGCATTTTCTCGTATGATCCCGCATCCTTGGAATTTCACGGCTGTTGGTGCCATGGCTTTGTTCGGTGGCGCTTATTTCTCTGACAAAAGATTGTCGATGGCACTTCCCTTGGCAGCTTTGATGTTGAGTGATCTGTTCTTGGGTGGTTTTCACTCCACAACATTCTTTGTCTATGCCGCTTTCGCGTTGATCGTGATGATGGGTTGGTATTTGACTGAGAAAAAATCAGTGCCTCGCATCGGTGGTTTAGCGTTGGTTGCAAGTTCGGTATTTTTCCTAATTTCAAACTTCGGTGTTTGGATCATGGATGGTATGTATGCTCCGACTTTCCAAGGTTTGGTTCAGTGCTACGTCGCTGCGATCCCATTCTTTGGTTATCAAGTGGCAGGGGACTTGTTCTTCTCTGCAGTGATGTTCGGTGGTTATGAGTTGGTGAAAAAGTACGCTTTCTCTCCAGCTGGTAAATTAGCGTAGTCCTTTCGAAATTTTTAATTGAAGTGAGCAACTCCGACGGAGTCGGAGGGTATGCAAGTCAAAGACTCCCGTTTGGGAGTCTTTTTGTTTGTGGTGATATGAGTTCGGTAAAATTAGGTCTGCATAGACCCATCCTAAATGGCAAAGTTAATTTCCCTCTGTGCTTGGCGCCGATGGTGGGGCTGACCCACGTGGCTTTGCGTGAAGTGATGCGTGAGTATTTGCCGGAGGGCGCTTATACGATCTGGCCGACAGAGATGTTAAATTCTCGCCGTATCCCTGATGAAAATCTTGAAACGACTCCCGAAACAATGCGCGCAGCGCACGAGCCCGGCCTGGTTCCACAAATTCTTGGTAACGAAGAGCAAGCCATCGCCGACAGCGTAAAACGTCTGATCGAGTGGGGCGCGGAAGCCATCGACATCAACATGGGTTGTCCCGTGCAAAAAGCTTTAAAGCATAACTACGGTGTGGCCCTGATGGGTGACCCGAATTACGCAGCGGAAGTTGTGCGCATGACCGTCAAAAATTCGACGGTTCCTGTCAGTGTTAAATTGCGTGCAGTGGGTTCGACAAAAGAGTTGGACGAGTTGCTAACGTTCGTTGCGGGCTTAAGAAATTCAGGTGCTTCGTGGGTGTGTTTGCATCCACGCACAGCCGCGCAAAAGCGTCGTGGCTGGGCAGACTGGGAGCAAATCAAACTTTTGCATGCGGCGGTGGATTTCCCAGTTATCGGGAACGGAGACGTACAAACCGTTGAAGACGCTGTTTTGATGTTAACTGAAACGGGCTGTGACATGGCGATGTCAGGCCGTGCCTTGGCCGCTCGTCCCTGGATGCTGTGGCAATTGGGTGAGGAGTTAGGCTTTGCCGCTCCAGCTGGCAAAGAGGGCCTGAGAGCTCCGCGCACCGCTGAAGAAGAAGGTGCTGAATACGGTCGCGTGCTAGTGAAACTTATCGAACGCAGTCGCCATTATTTTGGCGAAGAGCGCGCGATGAGAAAAGTGCGCTTCTATGTGCGCACAACCAGCGTGTGGTTGGCCTTCGGCAATGCCCTGACGGGTGTCTGCGCCAAAGCCCGTAACGTTGACGAAATGCTCGAAGGTGTCGCAAAGTTCTTCGCAGTTCCGCACGAGATGTGCTTGCGTACTGAACTTCGGCAATAAGTTTTATATATTATTGTTCACCGTACTTTACGGAAGCCTTCGAGTTCTCACAGCCGTGCGCTTGGGAGCTATCACTCCCAAGAATTTGATCCAATTTTCTACCAAACTCCAGTTCATGCGGTGCTGCTTGATTCACTTGATTGAGGGCTGCCGCTAAAGTTAGCTTGCCTGCGCAGTATTCATTCCACGGAGCTAGGGATTGATCAGGGCGGAACTCCGAGAAAGCTTTACCAATTTTTTGAATAATCTCGTTGTCACTAGAAGTGGCCTTCATCATCAAAGCCATCGCCTTGTTTTCTTCATTCATCATCGAAAGAAAGCGACCTTCTCCGCAAATATAGTCCTTGGCATAGCTTACGTAATTTATATCCTTCGTAGCTTCAATAGCGACAGAGTAGGTTTGTCCTCCTGGCAGTAAATCTTTGGCTCTGACAGCATGGCAATCAATTCTGTCTAAGGGAGCCCCAAAGCCAGCAAAAGCGCTCGAAGAGAAAATCAAAATCATCATAGGAAATGCGAGAAATTTAACTTTAGCAGTAGGAATCGACACAAAGGCCTCGTTGTTGATTGATGACTGATAGAGCAATCAAGAGGCCAAATTGATTACGGTCTGAACCGCCGGGGAGCACTTCGCAATTGTCCACGGAAGTGACAGGAGCCTAAAATCGTCTCTGACTTCAATTATTAAATCTATACTGGTGGAGTAGGGGCTACTTTTTTGAAAACCCAGTAAGGGCTCTTCGCCTTCACCGTTTTCAAGTTATACTTCTGAGCAAACCACTGCATCGTCTTTTCAGAAAAGAACGACACGTGAGTCAGATCGCGGCGATAATGCCAGTCATGAAAGTGCGCCTCGCCCTTGTGAGCGGAAGTCATCACGGCAAGAATGCCACCATTTTTTAGCATACGCAGTTGTTGTTCGATATCGATCTTCGGATTTTGCAAATGCTCCCAAACTTCGGTGGATGTCACGATGTTATAAGTTTTCTTTAAAGCATCCTGATCCGGCTGATAGTACAAATCATAGTTTGTGACTTGATAGTCCTTCGCCACAAAGCAAGCACCCAAAAATGCCGTGGGACCACAGCCGTAATCCAAAAGCTGAAGTTCACTCGGAGCTTTTCCAGACTTTGCGGCGTACTCTTCAACATCTTTCATCAACGGCGAAAGAAATGCGCGGTAACCTGCTTGATCCTCATTTTGGTGAAAATCATAGCGAGCTTTTTCCTCGACAGCGGTCATGCGTTCCTCAGGAGCCATAAATATCAAATCACAATGATCGCAGTGAAAATAACTGCGCTCAGGTTTTTTTGTGACCTTGAAACGGGCTGAATCTGGGTTTTCGCAGAGTAGACACTTCATACTGTTCAAGACCTTGTCCTTTTATGCAAATTATGTCAAAAAGAAACTGGAAAGAGGTGTCACATGGCTAAAGTGCTTATGTATAAAAAGAATCCATGCCCTTACTGTGATCGCGCAACGACCTTTATGCAGAATAAAGGTATCGATTTTGAAGTGATCGACCTCACTGACAAACCTGAAGAAATTGATCGCATCAAAAACGAAACGGGATGGAGAACGGTTCCCATCATTCTGATCAACGGCAAACTCGTCGGTGGTTACACAGATTTGAAAGCTCTCGATGAAGAGGGCAAACTTGATGAAATGTTAAAAGACTGATTTCATCCTACTTAAGACTGGGTTTCACTCGGGCGTCCTTACGATTCCCCTGTGAAACAAGTCCAGTTCCATTCTTCCTCTCAGTTAGGTTTTCTCCATCTGATACACCCAAGCTAAACTATAAAAGTGTCTAGATTTTACAGCAGTTGCAAAGTTTCTTCGCAGCTGAGTCCAATCTAAAGCAGGTAGGACGGGTCCCTAACTTGCAGTACTTTTCAGAATGCTAAAGGGAAGATTTCTTATGAAGTCCATTCTAACGATTTTAGTTGCTATTCTTGCGGGCGAGTCTGCTTTTGCACTTTGCCCGGGTAATATTGCAACCACAACTCTGTACAATATGGATGGGCTTTCGCGCCAAGGTTGCAAAACCGGCAGAGGCAAAGCCGGGACTTGTATCATTCCTTTTATTTCCATCGCTGCCGATGAGGATCATAACCGTATGGGCACTATCATTTCCATGCCTGGAATGCATGGCAAAAAGGTAAAGCTGCCTAATGGGAAAATAGTCTCGCATCCAGGATATTTTTTAATTGAAGATACGGGTGGCGCTGTCCAAGGCCGCAATAAATTTGATTTCTTCGTGGGAAATCCTCCTGTGAATGCCACGTCCTTTGGTAACGTGGAAAATCAAGATGTTCCACTGGTAGACAAAACTGTTTGTATTGATGCTAAAAAGTTTGTGAAAATTCCCAAGTACAAACCTTCTGAAATGAAAAAGAGAGAAGAAGACCGTATGATCAATCCAGAATATAAAAGAGCCGTGCGCAAAATGGAGGTTTTCTGGAAAGCCGCCAAATTGAAACGCCCGGATCTGGAGGAAGTCATTCAAAGTGCAGGTCCGGAAGCGGCCCCATCTTCAACTCGTTCTGGATCAGGGGTGCAATAATGAAAAAGTTTATTTGCCTTATGATGATCTTGAATTTGAGTGTGTTTGCCCAAGCAAATTCTCAAATCGCCAAGGAAGAAGTCGCTGAAACGGAAGATGGTCCTTTTTATGTAATGGACTATGATGAATTTAAAAATATCACCAAAGAGCAAAAGGCTTATTACTTGGGAAAATTGATTGTGGAGATTCCAAAAGTCTCTGAGTTAAAAGATATTTCCAAAGATGATATTCTCGCTGCGGGTAAAAGCCTGCAGAAGTGGAGTGACATGTCCCAAAAAATCGGCAAGGTATGCTACAGCAAATCGGCACCAGCTTCCTGCCAAGGCCTCAGGAAGGCACGTAATGATGCCTTCCATCAGGGAGAAAAGCGCTAGTTCTAAAACTGCGACTTTCTCTCCAAAACGTACAAATAAGTTCCAGTTCCGAAATCTGCGCCGCCCCCGGTACAGATGCGAATGTCTTCATCGACATAGGTGTTCGCTAAAAATCCTTTTTTACCAATCGGGCCGGGTGTGGGGATCTTATCGTAAGATCCAACCTCCGCACGCATTGCCAGCAGATAGGATTCTCTTCCTGCAGCCACCCAGTTTGGTGAACCCACCGATTTTGTGAATTCGATATTTAGCTTATCCGTATCAATCGCAAATTTTCCGCGCAAAAATCCCATGGCTTCAACACCCGCTATTTTATTTTTAGCCACATTCCAATAATAGCCATCAGGAAAGACGACTTGAAAAACAGCGTTGGCTAAAGCGCCTGCGCCTGGAATGCCACCACCGGGTCCGTCAGCCCATACTTGCTGCCACGATCCCACGACCTGGGGAAGTTTTTCTGTTTCGGTGCGAGCGGGGACGAGGCTTACGAGTTCTGCGACCAGAGGATCTAACTGCGCTCGCACATCGGCACTGTTGTCGTCACCGTCATACTCTCCTTGAGCAGCGTGAGAGATTTCCAAGATCTGTTGTTTAAGTTCTGCTACGCGATCACGGCTGCCTCCAGCGAAGGCCTGGGAGGTAATCCCCAAAGTCAGTGCCATCACCATCATTGCAAATAAACGTCTCATTTTCATACAGGACCTCCTTGAAATCCTGAGTATGAGTGTTTCATTTCAGCATGAATAGTGAAGTTGAGGTGTTTTCTGGCAGTCTGAACAGATGTTTGGAGTCACATGAAGGAATTTTGACATCTTCCCTCTGAGAATCGCTATATTTCAACTCGCAAATTGCCGATTAGTTTGTAATCAAAAAGTGTTCAAGGAAGTTGATTGCAAGTGCGCGTTTTCATCATCATTTCCATACTCCTGTTCGTCACACATTCGTGGGCTGTTTCCACTGTGGGTGTACTGGCTGCGTGCACGCAAGAGAAGTGTTCTCCTTCCTCATCGTCCAGTGTTCTTGCGCAGTTTGCGAACCAATGTGCGATTGAAAGTAAAGCATTGAAATGTGATGAGCTCGCATCGGAAAACTCTGCGCAGGCCGGGTTGATCCGTAAATGTGATGTGTCCCAACTGTGTTCACAAGCAGAGGAAAGCACAGCGACAGAAGAAATGAAGTCCTGTGTTCGCGGCTATACAAACTCCCTCATCGACACGGGCGTTGCTTTAAAGGACATGGTCGTCGGATTTGGTAATCAAATTGATGCGACTTGGGAGAATATAAAAGCCAGCGAAAAACTCCGCTCAGAATTTATCTCACAGTGTAATCAGTCTTTGGCGTGCAAAAAGGATCTGGTGAAAGATGATCCGCGCTATGCCTCGATGTCTGATCAGGAGTTGGGAAAAATTTCTGCGACGGCCCTGTTCGTTCAAGTTCAGGATCGTAAAGCCTATATGCAATCTATGCATCGAAGTGTCCCGAATACCAAGCCACCAGAAATGCATCCTAAGGACAATGAGCTGACAGAATCCCAAAAGGCCAAGCTTGCGGATTTGTCTGCAATCATCAAAGCGAAACTTAAAAAAGAATATCAGAAATTCAATTGCTATACTCCTAACGCTCAGGCCGAAATGGCTTGTTATGCCGTGGGGCAGGTGATTGATCCCACGTTGCTAGCGGGTGCCGCGTTCAAGGGGGCTCGCGCAATTAAAGCTTTAAGTAAAGTGGAAGTCCTTGATGCGGAATCCGCGAGAGTCGCCGCCGCAGAAAAAGTCGTCGCGTCCCGACACTTTACGGGCCGCGCAGATTTTATTAAAAAATACGTAGAGTATAATCCAACGACCGTTGCCCAAAATGAAAAATTCATCGCGTTGGCTGAAAAAGGCAAGGACGCCAATGCGTATTTCGTGAATATCGAAAACAGCCAGATGAAGTTTTTAAATGACAGTTTGAAAGACAAGAATCTTGTGACCAGTCTTACAAACTTTCACAAAGACCTTGTTTTAAAGCGCATGGAAGAACTGCAAAAGGAATTCCCGGAACTAAAAATTTCTGAGTATTCTGATTTCAAATCATTACGCTTTGCCTTTGAGGGTCAAGTTCCAAAGGATCTGGAAAAACGTTTAGCGGCTGTTTTCAAAGAATCTAATGACGAGTTTGCAAAATACATGAAAGACAATGGTCTTCTGCGTACCTCGGATACTCCCCAAGATTATTTCAAGGCGGGGTACGGGAGAACTGCTGATGAAGCCGGTATAGCCGCTCGCTATGCCAGAAAAACGGAACCGGGTGAACTGGTCTCCTATAAAGATTCAAGATTGAAATCTGATTTAAATGCCAAAGTCCAATCCGTCGAGCAAGATCGCGTTTCTTTGCAACAGCAATTGGGACAAACAAAAATGGTCGATGGCGATACCTTTAAGCCTGAAGTTTTCGATATCGTTCGTAAGAATATGGGTGACTCTGCCGCGATTAAATCCGCTTTGTCGAATCGCTATAAGCTTTCGACTCTTTCAGATAAATCCGTGGAAGACCTGCAGCGCTATGTAAAAACCAGTGATGAGTTTTCACCGGGTCTTATGATCGCTAAACGTGAAAGTGCCAATTTGAATGATGCGGCTCAAGGTGGCTTCACCATGGACTTTGTGGGACTGGGTGCAAGCAATATGAAAGGCACAGCAGATGCATTGGCTAAATCCAAAGATCTGGATACAGCTTTAAATGAAGCCCGCAAAGCTGAAAAAGCAGTGACCAACGACGTGAACACGCAAAAACAGTTTTTTACTAAAGTGGTCACAGAATCTGTTGAGCCTGGGAAAATTAAATCCGTCTGCTCCGGAGATGACTGTGTTGCCATCGCAACCAAGCCCCTTAATGAGCAAGAAAAAGTAAAAGTCCTAAGTCGGGTGGCTGATAGCAAGTATGCTTCAAAAATGCGCTTTGCTTTTGTTAACGACGGGGTTAAGTCAGCCGAAACCAGAAATTCACTCAGCACGCATGGGGAGTCGATCGAAAAACTTCTGCGTAAAAACTTGGGCTCTGTTATGGATCCCAATAAGCTTGAAGGTGTTACGTTCGGTATAGACATGCGCACGGATACACTTAATCAGGGCTCCGTAAAACTATTAATGGGGCAAAGCCCTGACCTTTATCTGACCAAGCTTGAACAAAAGCGAATCAAAGAAGCATTCAAACAATCCGTCGCTGAGTTCAATAAGGCGGCAGCTAAAAATGGACCTGCTGCTCGATACGAGGCGTCTCCTTAATCTTTACACAATTGTTTTATACTCTAATTACGAGCTGCGGAATGCCCGCCGGAAGTTTGACTTCCCCTCGTATTCCAGAGCTAATGGTAAGTGTAAGAAAGAGGATCTGCCATGCGTTCTTGCAGAGTATTTTTAATCACGATTTCGATGACGGTGTGCTCGTCACTGGTGTGGGCGCAGCAGCCTTTGACGTTTCAAGATGCTATTAGCATGGTTAAGAAAAACAATGCTGATTTGCAGTTTTCAGAACGATCTTTAGAAGCCAGCAAATTCACGGTTGAAAGTAATAAAAGCGGTTATTTCCCACAGCTTTCAGCAAACTTGGGTTATGCGCAAACGGGTACAACTGATAATACGACTGGAACGGATTCCTCCTCTGGGGGAGCTTATTCTGCGTATTTAAGTGCTTCGCAAAATGTGTTTAAGGGCTTTGCGGACTCCTCTAAAATTGACCAGGCACGTGGGCAGATGAAGGTATCCGATGCGGCTTTGCGTACGACTCGTTCGCAAGTGAGCTATGATTTGAAATCAGCTTTTGCATCAGCGATCTTTGCGACGGATTCGATTAAAATTTCTGAAGATATCGTGAAACGTCGAAACGACAATTTACGTATCGTCCAATTGCGCTATGAAAGTGGCCGGGAAAACAAAGGCTCGTTGCTTTTATCTCAAGCCAATTACAAGCAAGCGCAACTGGATAATCTAAAAGCTAAACATGATCAGGAAACAAGTCAGGCGGACTTAAAAAAAGTGATTGGTGTTGATAGTGATGAACCACTGAATATCAAGGAAGAGATTCCTTTAATGGCTCCTCCATCCAAAGAGCCTGATTTTAAATCCATCGCATCCTTGACTCCAGATCGCCAAACGTATCAGGCTCAGGTTGAAGTTTCTGAAGCGGCTCTTAAAAGTGCTCGTTCAGGATTTTTCCCAAGTCTGGATCTTTCTGCAACCATGGGTGATTACGGGAATAATTTTTATCCGAACAACCAGGATCGTTGGACTTTGGGGGCGACTTTGACTTTGCCACTGTTTAACGGGGGGCGCGATTACTACGCGACGAAAAGTCAGACCTCATCGTTGTATGCCGCAAAAAGCAATCTTGCGGGCATTGACCGCACGCTGTTATCGACATTGAAGAAATCTTATAAGGATTACGTCGAAGCCGTCGAACAATTGGCGGTCTATGAAGCCTTTGTGCAGGCCGCTCGCACTCGCGCTGATATTGCGCGCGCAAAGTATAATAACGGTCTGATGTCTTTTGAAGACTGGGACAATATCGAAAACGATTTGATCAATAAAACCAAACTGTATCTGACTTCCAAGCGGGATCGCATTGTTGCAGAAGCCGCGTGGGAAAGAGCTCAAGGTGTGGGAGCGTTGCTATGAAGAATTTATTTAAAAACAAAATCACCTGGGCTGTTGTTGCAGTGTTAGTTCTGGGTGGCGGCGGGTACTACTACTGGAATCAAAGTAAGCAGAATCAAGTGACTTATAAACGCTTGCCTTTGAAAAAGGACAACATCGAAGTCACGATTTTGGCGACGGGCACGGTGCAACCTGAAAACCGTCTGGAGATCAAAGCTCCGGTGGCGGGACGAATGGAACAGGTCTTGGTTCGTGAAGGTCAGAAAGTATATAAGGGGCAAGTCATTGCCATTATGAGTTCGACTGAACGAGCGGCGATGCTGGATGCCGCCCGCGCAAAAGGTGCTGACGAGTATAAACGTTGGGCGGATCTGTATCTGGCCACGCCGATAATGGCGCCGATTTCGGGAACAATCATTTTAAGAAGTGTTGAACCCGGTCAAACTTTCACCACGACTGACGCTATTTTGACGATGTCAGATCGCTTAACCGTCAAAGCGCAGGTGGATGAAACTGATATCTCGCAAATTAAATTGAAAGAACAGGCCGAGATTGTACTTGATGCTTACCCTGGAGAGAAAATTAAGGCAACGGCGGACCAGATCGCCTTTGACTCAAAAACCGTTAACAGTGTGACGACCTATATCGTCGATGCCTTGCCGGAAGGTAAAACTCCCGAGTTCATGCGTTCAGGTATGACTGCAAACGTGACTTTTTATGTGAAAAATAAAAAAGACATTCTGGTGGTGGCAAGTGAGGCCCTGCGTGTGCAAAACGGTGCTACTTACTTGATGATCCAAGGAGCTGACGGTAAGCCTCAGAACCGCGAAGTTAAAGTCGGTATCACCGACGGAAAACTGACCGAGATCTTAGAGGGTGCTGAAGAGGGCGAGATTGCCATGGTTCAGGAAGTGAAATTGTCTTCCGGTGGTAAGCAAGGATCGAATCCTTTTTCACCATTCGGCAGCAAAGGTGGCAGCAGTCGTAAATCCGGCGGTGGTGCCGGCGGGCCACCACCAAGATAGTTTTGAATTTTTAATCGTTTGATTGTGAGCATAATATGATTGAAATCAGCGGCATAAAAAAATCATACAAAATGGGAGACAACATCGTTGATGCCCTTCGCGATGTGACCTTAACCATTGAAGATGGCGACTTTGTGGCGATCATGGGGCCTTCGGGCTCTGGTAAGTCGACGTTGATGCATATTCTGGGATTATTGGACGTACCGACGGCAGGTTCCTATAAACTTCACGGTCGTGAAGTTTCAAAACTTTCTGAAGATGAGCTTGCGATTTTACGTCGCGATGAAATTGGTTTTATCTTTCAGCAGTTCAATCTGCTGCCAAGAATGCCCGCATGGCAAAACGTGTCTTTGCCTCTTTTGTACTCTGAAAAGAAATTTGATTTTTCGAAAGCGGAAGTGCTTTTGGGAAAAGTAGGTCTCGGCACTCGCGGTGATCATAAACCCAACGAATTGTCGGGTGGTCAGCAGCAACGTGTCGCGATCGCCCGCTCTCTGATTAATAATCCAAAGATTATTTTCGCCGATGAGCCCACGGGAAATCTGGATTCGAAAAGCGAAAAAGAGATCATGGATATCTTAAAATCCCTGAATGCTCAAGGCATCACCGTTGTCATCGTCACCCACGAAGAAGAAATCGGAGAACAAGCCAACCGCTTGATCCGTATGCGTGACGGTGTCGTGCAAAGTGACGAGCGCAAAGTTCCGTTAGCGAAAAATCATGCCCATGTTTCAGAGCAGACTTTGGATTCCGCTTTTCATTTTGGCGAAATGATCGAACATTTCCATCAGGGTTGGAAAACCCTGGCTGCAAATAAAGTCCGTTCAGGACTTTCGATGCTGGGTATTCTAATAGGTGTGGCGGCCGTCGTGACGATGCTTGCCTTGGGAGCGGGTGCCCAGCAGTCTATCGAAAAGCAGTTGGCATCCATGGGCTCCAATCTTTTAATCTTGCGCGCGGGGAATGTTCGCGTGGCTGGTGTCGCCCAGGAATCAGGTGTCAGAATTCGTATTACCACAGACGATGTCGCGGCTTTAAAAGCGCAGATTCCATCGATTAAAAATATTGTTTCCAACGTAAATGGCCGGGGTCAGGTCACGTACTTGAATAAAAACTGGAACACTTCGGTTGCGGGTGTATCGACAGCCTTCGTGGAAGTCAGAAACTCTGAACCCATACTGGGCCGCTTTTTCTCTGATGACGAAAATCAACGTCGAGCCCTCGTAGCCGTCATTGGTCGAACGGTGGCGCGTGAGCTCTTTGGTGATAAATCCCCCATCGGAGAGATGATTAAAATAAACAAAATCAATTTCACCGTGATCGGGATGCTCCCTGAAAAAGGCGCCCAAGGTCCCAATGACCAGGACGATCGCATCGTGATCCCAGTGCAGACGGCGATGTATCGCATGTTCGGCAAAAACTATGTGGATTCTGTCGACGTGGAAGTCGCGCAAAAAGAATTGATCGATGAAACGCAAGATTCATTGAAAGAAGTTTTAAACAAGCGTCATCGCGTCCCGATCTCAGCTCAAGATGATGCGTTCCAAATTTTCAACATGGCCGATCTTCAACAGGCCATCGAAAGCAGCAGTAAGACCATGTCGATGCTATTAAGCTCCATCGCCGCGATCTCGCTGTTGGTGGGTGGTATCGGTATCATGAACATTATGTTGGTATCGGTCACAGAAAGAACCCGCGAAATCGGTTTGCGCAAAGCCATCGGTGGCCGCAAAATCGATATCCTGATGCAATTCCTCGCTGAATCTGTGGTCGTCTCCGTGATCGGCGGCCTATTAGGTATCGCCCTTGCCTGGGGAGTGACCGCAGCGCTCTCGGCCGCGATGGGCTGGCCTATGTCCATCTCTGTAAATGCGGTAGGTTTGTCGTTCTTTTTCTCAGCCTTCATCGGTATCGTCTTCGGACTTTACCCCGCAAAGAAAGCCTCAGAACTGCATCCCATCGATGCCCTTCGCTACGAATAAAAAGGTGCCAGGTCCTATTTCTTGTCGCAGTCCAACAAGAAATAGGACCTGGCACCTTTTTACAATGACCCGGCATCTTTGCAACCAGAGTTTGTTTATAAGCATGAAGACGGCGCCATGATTTATAAGTAATTAGAAAAATGGGCACAGAGAGGGTAAATCAGGTCCCCTAAGTAAGCGAGAGTGATATGCCTATCGGAACATTTTTGAAAAGCAAACGCCAGAACGCACATCTAACACAACAGGAAGCCGCTGAACTTTTAGGATATGATAAGCCTCAATTCTTATCGAATATTGAGCGAGGAAAAAGAACACCTCCCTGCGATTTACTTAAACGCATGTGCAGTCTGTATCATGTCGATGAAAATGAAATGCTTGAACAATATATTGAGACTCGAAAAAGAAGGGCTACTCTGAGTGCCATAAAAATCTGGGACAAAGCCGGGGATCAAAAATAGGTGGCCCGTCCCGTGCTGGGCCCTAATTTTTGAATGTCAGAGTTTCCGATTTCGAGCTGCCATATTTTTGGCGTTTTATAATTGTGGTGCCGGGGAGTTTTGGGTTCGATTTTAAGTCAACCGTGTATCCGTCGACCGTATCGATTTCCTGAATCCCATCCACATGCATTTTCAGTTTTTTAAATTCTGATTTACTTTTTGCCTGTGCCTTGGCCTCCGCAAAGGAATCGGCTACCACAAGAAAATTTGTATGTCCTTCAAAGAGACCTGCATTCACAGTCGTATCGTAAAATCCGCAGTGAACGTTATAGAGTTTTGGCATTACAGCTGCCTCCAAAAAACCATATTCAAATGATCCGCGGGAGGTATCAATCAAGTGAAGAAGAAAATGTGTGAAGACAGTTTCGTCATTGCCAGATCGCGACAAGAAATAGGACCTGGCACCTTTTTATTCGGTTACTTTTAAAAGCTGGGAGTGGAATTCCTGCGGCTTTTTCAGGATCTTGATCTGGTCGAAGACTTCTTTGGCCTCGGTGTTTTTCAACGACAAAGCCTTTAACCATTGCTTGGTGCGGGATACGGCGAAGTAGTCGTTGATGTATTCGGTGCTGGCAGCAAAGAACTGCGGGAGCAAAGGCTTTGCACGTTGCCAGTTCATTTCTTCGACAGTCTCTTGTTTTAAACTTTGTTTGATCTGTTTAAAAATAAACGGATTGCTCATCACTCCGCGGCCGATCATGTAATCGTCGCAGCCTGTGACTTCCACGCAGCGGTGGAAATCATGAACATTCCAGATTTCACCGTTCGCGATGATTTTGATTTTGGTCTTTTCTTTAATACGCGGGATCCACTCCCAGTAAGCAGGTGGTTTGTAGCCATCTGTTTTTGTGCGGCAGTGGATTGTCAGCCAAGAAGCATTTGCGGCTTCAACAGCTTGGGCGATATCGATGCATTTCGTGGGATCGTCAAAACCCAAACGGATTTTCGCCGTCACCGGCACGTGGGCAGGAACAGCTCTACGAACGGTATCAACGATCGTGTGAACGCGGTCACAGGATTTTAACAACGAGGCACCGCCATCGTGACGGTTCACGGTTTTAGCGGGGCAACCGAAATTCAAATCAATACCCAATGCCCCTAATTTAACAGCGCGCTCAGCATTCAAAGCTAAAGGCTCAGCTTGGCCTCCTAAAAGTTGAACGAACACCGGCGTGCCCCAGCGAGTGCGGGAGCCCGTGCGAAGTTCAGGACAGTTTTTCAGAAAGACGCTCTCGGGATGTAAGCGATCCGTTACGCGCAGAAATTCTGTCACGCACTGATCAACGCCGCCGATCTGCGTGAGAGTATCTCTCATCACCCAGTCGACAACACCTTCCATCGGAGCCAAGAAAAGCTTCATGACTAGAGTCCGCCCATCTTTTTCACGATATCAAAATGCTTTTTATCTACAGGCTGAACAGACAAGCGGGAACCTTTTGCCAGAACCAACATGTCAGACAACTTCGCGTTGTCGCGAAGCTCTTGCAAAGATACGATTTCAGAAAACTTCTGAATATATTCTACTTGCGTGCAATACCAGATCGGTTTTTCTTTGGTCGCTTTGGCATCAAAGTATTCAGATTTTTTATCAAACTGGGCTTTGTCCGGCTCTGCCAGGTGAGAAATACGTGCAAGACCCGCCACACCAGGTGGTTCGGCGTTGGAATGATAGAACAAAACCATATCGCCGACTTGCATATCTTTTTGCATAAAGTTGCGAGCTTGGTAGTTGCGCACACCTTCCCACCAAGTCGTTGAATCTTTTTTCAACTGATCAATAGAGTAAACGTCAGGCTCTGATTTCATCAACCAATATTTCATGATTGCGCCTCTTTGGTTTCCTTTACTTTGCCGGATTTAAAGAACCATTGGCCTTCTTGACGGCGGAAGGTGGAAACTTCGTGATGAACGTATTCTTCGTCATCAACAGAATAGAAAGCTTTGAACTCGACAGTTCCTTTATTGGCTTTTTCTTCTGCTTTGATAATTTCTAATTTTAAAAATTTCGCGCGCTCGGCCCACTCTTGGTTTGCTTCATCATCGATGTCGCCCAAAGATTGAGGGTCAGTTGTATCGCGTAAGTACTGCATTTGATTTTTTGCAAAGGCAGCGTAACGAGAACGCATCAAGGCTTCCGCCGTTGGAGCTGTCTTTTTTCCAGAGTGGTAGATACCACAGCATTCACTATAGTTTTTGTCGGATCCGCATGGGCATTTCATAGAGAGGCAACCTAACACAGCGCGCGCCTAAAAAGCACCTGCAAAAGCTAAGTTTACGTGTCTTTGGTGACCCTCGGGCTCGCGCAAAACGCGCTGCATCTCCATAAGGTACGGCGTACCTTTTTAAGAGGGCAGGCCCTACAATAATTTCATTGTGAGGTGCGTATGCAAAGATGGGCTCTGATTACGGGGGCAACGGCGGGTATTGGTTGGGCGACAGCGGAGGCGTTGGCGGCTCAACATTTTTCATTGATTATCACGGGTCGCCGGTTGGACCGCCTGGATGAATTGGAAGCCACTCTCCATAAAAAATTCCCTCAGATCAAAGTTATCAAAGCAAGTTTCGACGTTTCGGATCGTTTTGAAGTGAGTGAATTTATGAAAGCGCATCAGGCGGACTTGCAAAACGTGGAAGTGCTGGTGAATAACGCGGGCCTTGCGAAAGGCACCGACAAAATGCAAGACGGCTCCCTGGATGATTGGGAGACGATGATCGACACTAATATCAAAGGTTTGCTTTTCATCACTCGCGGCGTGGTCGAGCACATGGTCAAAAAAAATTCAGGCCACATCGTAAATCTGGGATCCGTCGCGGGTCGATGGACCTATCCAGGCGGCGGAGTTTACTGCGCTACGAAGTTTGCCGTGCGTGCTCTTTCAGAAGGCTTGCGTATGGATTTGCTTGGCACAAAAGTACGCGTGACCAATATCGAACCCGGCATGGTTCACAGTGAGTTTTCATTTGTACGATTTGATGATCAAAAGAAGGCAGACAAAGTTTACGAAGGTATGATCCCCCTTGAACCCAAGGACGTGGCAGAAACTATTGCTTGGTGCGTGGCTCGTCCGGCACATGTGAACATACAAGTACTTGTGATTTACCCAACGGACCAGGCGCATGTTGGAATGGTCAACAGGAGGTCGTAAATGAGTTTCCGTACAGAGAAAGACACGATGGGGGATGTGCAAGTTCCCGCCGATAAATTTTGGGGAGCGCAAACCCAACGCTCGACTGAAAATTTCAAAATCGGTGGAGATAAATTCCCACGCGAGATGATTCGCGCCTTGGGCATTCTTAAAAAAAGCGCGGCCCTTACAAATAAAAAGCTCGGCATCCTGGATGCAAAAAAAGCTGATGTGATCGTAAAGGCTGCTGACGAAGTGATCTCTGGAAAACTTGATGCGCATTTTCCGTTGGTAGTGTGGCAAACAGGTTCCGGCACTCAAACGAATATGAATGCCAATGAAGTGATCGCCAATCGTGCGATGGACATGATGGGAGTAAAACTTCCCTCTAAAGAAATTCATCCAAATGATGACGTCAATAAAGGTCAATCCTCGAACGACACCTTTCCAACCGCGATGCACATTGCAGTGGGAGAGCAGATTCAGCACCGTCTGATTCCGATGATGGAAAAACTCTATTTGGCTCTTTCCGAAAAACAAAAAGAGTTCGCGGATATCGTAAAGATTGGTCGCACGCACTTGATGGACGCGACTCCCTTAACCCTGGGGCAGGAGTTTTCCGGTTACGCAACTCAGGTAAAACATGGTGTTCACCGAATCAAAAACACTCTGCCACATCTGCATGAATTGGCTTTGGGCGGAACGGCTGTGGGGACGGGGTTAAACACTCATCCCAAATTCGCAGTCGAAGCCGCAGCGGAGATTGCGCGTGAAACGAAAATCCCCTTTGTCTCTGCCGAAAATAAATTTGAAGCCCTGGCCAGTCATGATGCCTTGGTTGAAGTCAGTGGTGCTTTAAACACGGTTGCCGTTTCTTTGATGAAAATCGCGAATGACATTCGCTTGTTGGGTTCTGGACCCCGTTGTGGTATTGGAGAGTTGCATTTACCAGAAAACGAGCCGGGCAGTTCGATCATGCCGGGCAAAGTGAATCCCACTCAATGCGAGGCCATGACTATGGTCTGTGCGCAGGTGATGGGTAACCACGTCGCTGTGACGATTGGTGGTGCAACGGGGCACTTTGAATTGAACGTGTTTAAGCCTGTGATCGTGTTTAACGTATTAAACTCAATACGTTTGATCTCAGACGCTTGTGATTCTTTTGTGGATCACTGCGTGTCGGGAATTGAAGCGAATCAGAAGCAAATTAAAAAGCACCTTGATAACTCGCTGATGCTGGTAACGGCGCTGAATCCTAAGATTGGGTACGACAACTCGGCGAAAATCGCCAAAACTGCCCACAAAAATGGCACTACGCTGCGCGAAGAAGCCATCAATCTTGGACTCCTCAGCGGCGAAGAATTTGATAAACTAGTTAGACCTGAAACAATGACCGGAGTACGTAGTTGATTAATGAGTTACTGAAGAAAGCAAGTTGGTTGAGCAATGAGGACATCCGTCCTTACGTGTTCGTGCGTGAAGAAAATGAAATTGCTCAACCTGGCTCTTTTCATAAACTCGATTGGTTCAAACAAAGCCCGATCTTTAAGGATCCACTCGACATCACTGAGATCGCTTTTGCCGATCGTATTTTATCCATCGAGGAGCGCGCATTTGGTCCTTCCAATATGGCGATGCCTCGTTGGGTTTTCTATGACTGCGCGGTGATGCCGGGGTTTGTTGCGGGTTTTGCAGCTCGTCCAAAGGTGCTTTCCAAGCTGGTTCGCGAGGTTTTGGATCCAAAAAAATACCCTGCGTCACTAAGCCCGATCAAAGCTTCCAAAGTTTTAAAGGAGATCGAATCCCTCGACGAGATGGATTGGGTCCCACTTTCTCTGTTCATTATTATCCCCACTATGCACAAAGGGGAGTGGGTGGCTCATAACCTATGCTCGGTTAATTCGTTATTACCGAAAGAAGAGCAGTTTTACGGGTTGGGTTTCCTCTCGAAGGCTTTCGGTTTGTGGTATGCCAATGTCGAGCAATGTTCGGGGATGACTCAATGGGGCAGCCCAGCATTGAAGCTACATTCGCATTATGGACATTTAGAGGTGATTGGGGCTTACGCTCCGGTGCATTCTCATGCTAAAACTATAACTTACCGTGTTCGAGTCAATACTCATTGTTGGGAGAAGTTTTTCAATAAAGAGGAAGACTTGGCGTTTTTGGAACACTACGGACCGACAGGGACGTTCATTGATCCCAAAGATGAGACCAGCATGTTGGACTTCCAACAACGTATCGAACGCGAAGAGGGTCCTTTCTTTTTAAGTGCGGGAGAAATCGCGCAAAAGAAATTAGAGGACAAGCTAATGATTTATCAATTGAAACAACAATACTAGGATAGGAATAGAAATGACGATGAATACTCTGCCGCCAGTAGCGAAATCCTTTTTTGCATTCTGTAAAAAATGTGATGCTGATAGATACCATGTAGTTTTGGCGCACACGTCGGCAACTTCTGCAAAAATCAAATGTGAGATTTGCGGTTCTCAAAAAACTTATTCCCTTCCTAAAGCTCAGACTAAAACTGGCAAACCATTGACAGGTGCTGCAGCTAAAAAACGCGAACAAACTTTGAACTCGCGCAAATCTTCCCACAAAAACGAATACGAAATGTTGATGGCAAACGGTGGTTCCACTGCGACTTACAACATGAAGGGCAAATTCGAAAAAAACACGAAGTTGCAACATCCTAAGTTCGGTTTGGGTTTCATCAAAGATGCAGCTTCTGACAAAATCGAAGTTGTTTTCGAAGACGAAGTTAGAACTCTAATTCACAATAGAGTGTAGTCGTCGGCCTCGCGAAAAGGCCCATCCGACTGCGTTGTCGGCTCTAGTCCTCGCTCCGACGTGCCTGGGGCACGCCTGCGCTGCGGGCTAGAACCTCCGTCTTGCGGCTGAACCTTTTGGCGAAGCCTCATTGACAAGATCGATCCAATTTTTTATTTTTCTGATGCGTCGTACGGAAGTACGACGTTTTTGTTTTTTAAGATAGACTGGATTTCATGGATTGGTTGAAGGGGTTGAACCCTGAACAGCAAAAAGCTGTTAAACATAACTTCGGTCCCTTGCTGATTCTGGCAGGGGCGGGTTCCGGCAAAACGACGGTGTTGGTTTCGCGTACAGGACGAATGATTTCTGAACGTGTGGCGCAATCATCGGAGATCTGCGTTTTGACCTTCACCAATAAAGCCGCTCGCGAGTTAAAACATCGCGTAAAGCAAAAGCTGGGGGGAGCGGGTGACGGCCTGTGGGCGGGCACTTTCCACTCCTTTGGTTTGCAGATCCTTCGTCGCTTTCACAAGCACGCGGGCCTTTCTCCACATTTTGGTATTGTCGACCAAACCGACTGTAATGCGGTTCTTAAGGAACTCATCAAAAACATCGCGAACTCCGGCAAAGACAAATTCGATATCGATAAAATTTTATCGATGATTAATGATCGTCGTACGGGAGTGGCCCACACCCACGAAGGTTTCGACGAATACCACGAGATGGTGGAAATGCTGGCACCAAAATTTGAAAAACGCCTGGAGCATTTGGGTGTGGTGGATTTTGAGGGTTTGTTGATCAAGCCTTTACAACTTTTTAAGCAGCACCCAGAAATCTTAGAAAAAGTTCAAAGTCAGTTCTCTCAAGTCATGGTCGATGAGTTTCAAGATACGAATCGCATGCAAATGGATTTAATCCAGCAAATCGTTAAACCTCACAGCAATATCACGGTGGTGGGTGACGATGACCAATCGATTTATGGTTGGCGTGGAGCTGAGATCAAAAACATTTTGAACTTCCCGCATGAACACAAAAAATGTGAAGTGATTATGCTAGAGCGTAATTACCGTTCGTCAGGAGAAATCCTGGCGGTGGCCAATGCGGCGATCTCTAAAAATAAAAATCGTCACGGTAAAGTTCTGCGCGCTGAAGCCGCTAAAGACACAGGTGTTTTACCTGAAGTCTTTATCCTTGAGCGCGAGGAAGACGAATGTGAATTCGTCGTTCAGGAAATTCAGCACTTTCTAAAAGAAGGTTATAGACTGAAGGACTTTGCGGTCCTGTATCGATCAAACACGCAAGGTGGCTTGATCGAAGCGTCCCTACGTCGCGCGAATATTTCTTATAATATTTCGGGTGGCACTTCGATCTTTGATCGTAAAGAGATCAAAGACATCATGGCTTACTTAAAACAGTCGTTCTCTCCCAATGAGGTTTCTCTTCGTCGTATTATCAACGTGCCCAACCGTGGGGTGGGGGATACGACAATTGAAAAGCTGACTGAGTTTTCACAAAAACGCAGAGTCAGTTTCCTGGATGCGTGTCGTTTGTGGAAAGACGCCGAAATCCCAGAGAAAACGGGAGAAGCGATCGAAGACCTATTGGGCTTCATCGAGTATCTGCCAACGCATATCTTAGATTTTAGTGTCGGCTCATCGCCCGGCGGTAAGCTTGTCGAGTTGTTTGATCAACTGGGATACAAAGAATACGTCATGAACACCGCTGCCGATCCTGCATCGGCTGAGAAAAAGTGGATCGTCGTTGAAATCCTGGGGCGAATCCTGGATGCGTATTTAGGCCGTCGTGCCCATGAAGTCGAATACATCAAATCCTTCGTGGATTCGATGATGCTTCGTGAAGATCACAACGAAGAAGAAGATCAAAACAAAGTTCAGCTGATGACATTGCACGCCTCAAAAGGTTTGGAATTCCCCGTCGTTATTTTGGCGGGGATCGAGGAAGATCTCCTGCCACACAAAAACCTCGGCTCTGATATCGACGAAGAACGTCGTTTGTTCTATGTCGGTGTGACACGTGCAAAAAACCGCCTCGTCATGTCTCGTTGCCAACAACGCAAAAAGAACGGCGTAGTCCGTCCCTCAGTTCCTTCACGCTTTCTGTTGGAAATCCCGACCGAGCTCTACAAAGAATACCCATTAGGCGCACGCCCGGTCAGTGGCCAAGCCCGCGACGACCTGGTCGCAAGCTTCCTCTCAAAGTTAGACAGCAAAATCGGCAAATAGTTTTTTAGGTGCCAGGTCCTATTTCTTGTCGACACGCGACAAGAAATAGGACCTGGCACCTTTTAGAATTCGCGGGGGGCTTCGAAGGTGTGTTCTTTTCCGCTGATGGTGATTTTTAATTTTCCGGCGTGCAGGAACATTCTGTCGGTTTTGTAAATTTCGGCGATTCGTTTATTGAATTTCGGGTCGCCGTATCGGGTGTCACCTAAGATCGCGTGTTTGGCGATGGCTGCGTGTTTGCGGATTTGATGTTGGCGGCCTGTGAGTAAGCGAACCTCAATCAATGATGTATATTGATCCGATTTGATAACTTTAAAATCTGTGCGAGCTTCCACACGGTCCTTCGCGAGACCTTGAGGATTGTTGCGTCCCTCTGCTTTATCGGAAATCGGTGTATTCCAATGTTGCCACACCTCAGAAACCGGCATTGAGCCTCGTAACAAAGCAAAGTAATACTTTTCACAGGTGCGAGCTTGGAACTGCTCGGCCAATTCTTTTGCCAGGCGTGCATTTAAAGCCAGTAATAGCAATCCACTGGTTTCTTTATCCAGGCGGTGAACGGGGTGAATGCTATCAAAGCTTCCCGGGATTAATTGTTTTTCAAGAATATGAACGACGTCACGGGGATCATTGTGAACAGAAACTCCCGGTGGCTTGTTGATGACAACCCAGCCTTCACCGCGAGCGATAATTTCTAAAGGTGTCACGCTTCGCAATCCTTTAGGATCGCTTCGATTTCTGCAGCCGTAAGAGTTTTGGTGCAAAGTTCAGAAGCGAAAATCTTTTGTTCGAAACGGGATATCGCCAGTTTCCGAGTGGAAGCCAAAACGATCATGTTAAACATGAATCCCACCCAACTTAAAAACGCGAATAAGGAGCCCATGATGTAAAGGCTCGTTTTAAAAGCTTCGTGATCTTTTGCTTGAGAATTTTCTTCTAAGGGCAAGATGCGGCTTTGCGATTCACACCAGTACTTTTGCACGGTCGCCAGATTTTTTTGCAGTTGTTGGAATGCAGAGCTCTTTGTTTTCTTTTGGTGAAACCAATAGTGAGCCCCCGTGGTAGCCAAAGAGGGGACGATTCCGACGATATAGCCTGCTGCCATTTCAGGAGCCATGGTTTTCCTTTGTAATAAAGAGTCCTCATTATAAGGCCTTGCAATGATTCTTGGCAAGATTGCCCAGAGAATCTCGAGACCAGGGCCCTGAAGTTTTAAAATAACCCTCAGGAGGAATCATGAATTCGGATATCCAGGAGTTTTTGGTATTTTTGAAAAATGAAGACGATTTGGACTACGGTGACTTCAAAAGAGAAGTGGATTTACATCTCATGCGCCTTATAGAGAGCTTAAGACCCCTCAATCGAGAACAGCAACTTCGTCTGGCAAGAGTTCGAGAAGAGCTTCTATGGATGTATAACGACGATATCGAAGACATGAGAGCCTATTTGGCCGACGAAATTTCCCGCCTAGACCCCGACCGAGTTCGAACCACAAGCGACGCGCCTTTTCAATTGTGACAGGGACTACCCAAGGGATGGTAAAAAGCGCTACGCTTAGACAACGTCAGAGGAGGACTTATGTCCAAAAAACATCATCATAAATCTTCGCATAAACATTCTTCTCCATCGACTCCCTCAAACAGCGTCGGTCAAGAGATGCATCCGTCCGAAGTGGAATATGATTCTGCTGTGGAAAATAAAATCGATAAGGCAGATGAGATCTCGGTTTCTTCCTCTGATGATATTAATACTGAAGCCCAAAATGAGGGTGTGCCTCATCCCACACATGAACCCCAACACGACAGCGGGACTTTCAATGCTGGCTCTGCTAATGATGAATTAGCTCCTGAAGAGATGGCCTATGAAGGCGGCCCAGCGGATGAGCACCAGGAAAAATCCCATGTGGAATTCTATGGTTCAGAAATCCTTCGGATGAAAGCACCGAAAGTCATGGAAATCGCTGATACGGTTGTGGACGAGTGGAAAAAAGATGGGGACTTTGAGTCTTTGCCAGTAGGGCATCCGTTGGCCGCGATGGCAGCAGGTCGTGCACTTCGCAAAGCCAAAGAAGTGGAAAAGAAGCTAGAAGAAAAAGGCGTCTTTGCCATGGCGAAAATGGGCATGGATTACGTAAAATCTGAAATTGAAAAACGTAAGAAGCAGTAGTTCCGTTGTGAATCGTGAAGCACGTATTTTCGAATTTTTGACAAAGGCTCTTGCCCCTTCGGTTTTAGAAATCGAAAACGAGAGCCACATGCACTCCGGTCCCGGAAGTGAAACCCACTACAAAGTTTTGATCGTATCACCCTTATTCGAGGGAAAATCCCGTGTTGATCGTCAGCGCAGTGTAAATGACGCTTTGAAATCTGAATTTAGTGCTGGTTTGCATGCTCTTACCCAAAAAGCCCTGACGCCTACGGAATTCGAGGCTCAGAAAGACGCGCTCAATTTTATTTCTCCAGAATGTCGTGGCGGCTCCAAAAGACTTCCCAAATAGCATTCTATGCTGATCTAATATTCTCCAGATGAAATTTATTTTTCTGTTCAGTATTTTAGCGGGCCTGTCGGCTCACGGGGTCGAGCCATTGCGTGTGGCGGCGGTGCAAGGGCCACCTCACGTCGTCAGTGGAGATCTGAATCCACCTAAAGGGGCGGGGCCAGATTTCATGATCAAATATGTTTTTCCGGAAATTAAAAAGAAATTTAATATCAATGTTGTGTGGCGAGGATCGCCCTTTAAGCGGGAACTCCGAGACCTGGAAAACAATAATATCGACATGTTGTTTTTTATTTTAAAAACACCGGAGCGGGAGAAGATTTTTGATTATTCGTCCGAGCCCTTTATCTCTGAGTACCCGGGGATCATCGTCCTTAAAGACTTTCGTAAAGGTCAAACAACGGCTTCAATCAAAGATTTCACCGGAAAAACCGTGGGCTTGATGGCGGGGGCGACTTTGCCTGAAGAATTCAAACAGTATAAAATCAACACCATCACCTTAAGCGGTGTAGATCTCAGCGAGCGACTTTCCAACTTGGTTGAAACCCATCGCATTGATGGTGTCTTTGTTCATCTTTCGTCCATCACCAACGAATTGGTCGAAAAAAACAAATTCGTGAATCTAAAAAGTGTCGAAATCACCGATATTCCGATGTACAGCGTTCACGTCGCCTTTAGTAAGAAGCTATCGCCCGAAATTAAAAATGAAATCGATTCGCTGCTCAAAGCGAATCGTAAACATTACCGCGCAAAAAAAAATTAAGCGCGCCCCCAGATAAAGATCCGTTTGAATGGATAAAAGAACGGCTTATCGTCAGGAAGAATCTTAAATAGTCGCTCCTGGTACTCATGCAGAAAGGCTGCGAAGTCTTCTTTGCCCATGTGTTTTTCAAAGTACGTCAGCATCGATCCCCGTACCCACTCGATCACGCCTTCGCGTGATTCCAGGACATGGCCGTAAACTTTTAGCTCCACACGTTGCTCTTTAAATCCAAGTTTAAACATCAACGAGGCGTAATCCTCGACGGTCAGCATGGTTTTGGGTTTGTCGTAAACTTTTCCGCCAAGGGCTTTTTTCCAACGATCTTCGTGAGACATAGCGCTGGAAAGAACATGGGTCGCGTAATCGTGGTTCATCGGCATCTGTACCGCCAGCTGACCGCCGCGGCGCAAAGAGCGATGCAGTCTTGAAAATAGATCTCGATGTTGGGGACTCCACTGAAGAGCTGCATTGGAGATGATCAAGTCAAAACCTTGGGGCTTTTCCCAAATATCGATATCTCCCTGAGCGAACTTTAAATTTTCCGTTTGAAAAGCCGCCGTTTTTGCGAGCATGGCTTCCGATGAATCCATTCCCATGGTCGAAGCAGGGGAGAATCGATCGTGCATCATCCGGGTCAATTCTCCGGTGCCACATCCCAGATCAACCGCAGTTTCAAATTTTTCGGGCTTAATGAATTCTAAAAGATCCAAAAAGGGTTGTGATCTTTCGTTTTTAAACTTCTCGTATTGGTTGGGGTTCCATGAGTCGCTCATGGACAGAGTTTAGCGCAAGGGAATCAATTAGTCTTCAAATTGTGCGAGCTTGGATTTCAACTCTCCCAGAAGTTTTTTGACTTCCTGCAGCTGTTCCTGCTCGGGGGAGACTTTGTTGGTCATTGTTTCGGTAATAACATCCCACGTATCCAGAGCCTGTTTAAGGTCTGCATTGAGATTGCCAAAGAGGCTTTTTTTGCCTGTCTCTTTAGCAGTTGAAGCAGTCGTTGCTTCTTTCTCAGTTGTGTTAGCACGCGTCGTACGTGCCGATTCAATGATGTCGTTACTCATGACCAATTCTGTAAATATTTAATGTATCGGACGTGCATCATGCACGAAGGCGATAGTGTTATCGTAGGAACTCCATTTGACAAGCATTTTCACTCTTAATAAATTGGCGCTTTCAAATGGGGTGACATCATGTCTCAAGAGATTATCTACACAATGAAAGGTGTAAGTAAAGTATATCCTCCAAATCGTTACGTTTTGAAGGACATTTACCTTTCTTACTTCTACGGAGCTAAAATCGGTGTTCTAGGTCTGAACGGATCTGGTAAATCCACTTTGCTTAGAATCATGGCAGGCACAGACAAGGACTTTTTGGGGGAAGCTTTCCCTTCGAAAACCATGAAAGTAGGTTACTTCGAGCAAGAACCTCAATTGGACGACGCTTTAACTGTTAAAGAAAACATCTTTGCCGGTATGGGTGAGCTTCCAAAAGTGATGGCGGAATACAACGCGATCAACGATAAGTTTGCAGATCCTGATTTGGATCCAGATGAGATGAACAAGCTCATCGACAAACAAGGCGCTCTTCAGGAAAAATTGGATGCCTTGGGAGCCTGGGATGTCGATCAAAAGATCGAAATCGTGATGGATGCTCTTCGCTGTCCAGATGGTGACATGGGTGTGACAAAGCTTTCCGGTGGTGAAAAACGCCGTGTGGCTTTGGCTCGTTTGATCATGTCTGAGCCAGATATCCTGCTTTTGGATGAGCCGACGAATCACTTGGACGCAGAATCGGTAGCGTGGCTTGAACAATATCTTTCCAAGTTCCCAGGAACTGTTATTGCCGTTACCCATGACCGTTATTTCTTGGATAACGTTGCCGGTTGGATTTTGGAATTAGACCGTGGTGAAGGTATTCCTTGGAAAGGGAACTACACATCTTGGTTGGAACAAAAAGACAAGCGCACGGCGAATGAGCAGAAAGACCAAGCTCGCAAAGCTAAAACTTTGGAAAAAGAGTTGGATTGGATTCGTCAGGGAGCTAAGGCTCGGCAGGCAAAATCTAAAGCGCGTATTTCTAACTATGAAAACCTGTTGAAGGAAGCATCTCCAGAGAAAATCCAAGAGATGTCCATCTACATCCCGCCAGGGCCTCGTTTGGGTGATATCGTGGTTGAAGCCAAAGGTATTACGAAGGCTTATGATCACAAAGTTCTTTTGGACGATGTCAGCTTCACGATTCCTCGTGGTGCGATCGTGGGTGTTATCGGACCGAACGGTGTCGGTAAATCCACTTTGTTCCGTATGATCACAGGCAAAGAGTCTCCAGATTCAGGAACTTTCAAAGTCGGTGAAACAGTGAAGATTTCTTACGTGGATCAAACCCGTGAGACATTGGATCCGAACAAAACCATCTTTGAAGAGCTTTCTGGCGGTGCGGACGTGATCCAATTGGGTACACGTGAGATTCCATCTCGTCAGTACGTTTCCTGGTTTAACTTCTCCGGTTCTGATCAACAAAAGAAAGTGGGTCAGTTGTCGGGTGGTGAGCGCAACCGTGTGAATATGGCGAAAATCCTGAAAGAGGGCGGAAACCTATTGCTTCTGGATGAGCCAACGAATGACTTGGACGTGAACACGATGCGTGCCCTTGAGGAAGCGCTTTTAGAGTTCGGTGGATCTGTTGTGGTGATCTCGCATGATCGCTGGTTCTTGGACCGCGTCTGCACGCACATCATGGCATTCGAAGGGGATTCAAAAATTGAATTCTACCCTGGAAATTTCACTGAATACGAAGAAGACCGCAAAAAACGCCTGGGCGAAAATGCGGGGCCAAAACGTATTAGATTTAAAATGGTTTAATTTAAAATCGGGGCTCCTACTCGGCGAGTGGGAGCTTCAGTGTGACTCTTGTCCCTTGGGGGTGAGAGTCGGTCACGGTTTCGGCGGATGTGACTTCGATCGATCCGCCTAGCATTTGAATGTATTCTTTCACTAAAGGCATCCCGTAGCCGGTGCCTTTTTCTCCGTGAGTTCCTGCGCGATTCGTTTGGCTGGCAATATTAAATAGATTTTCCAGAATCTCCGGCGGAATACCCACTCCATAATCTTGAATCACAATAGAAACGAGTTTCTCGTCTGTGAAGGCACGAATGTCGATGCGATCACCCGGGTGCGAGAACTTAACGGCATTACTGATGATGTTTAAAAGCACCACGTTCCCTAGAATCGTTTTTTCAGCGTTCACTAACATCTTGTCTCGGGACATATCTAAAGAAAGCTTAATGCCCTTGGGAGCGGCCAAGGCCTCGGCATTTTCATAGATGTCGTTCAGGATTTTTGCCAAAGACATCGGGCGCAGGGGAAGTTTCGCTTTTCCGTCTTTCACGGATTTTAAGTGGCGCACTTGGTTTAAAAGATTGTTGATCTCCTGAACCGCTCGTTCCATTTTTTCAAGCTCATTGCCGCCCGTAGATTGTTCCTCTTTGGCGCGGATCAATTGAAGGGTCATGGACGACAGGGTGTTCGCGATATCATGCAAAAGCACGCGCAACAGATTTTCCACGTCGTTGTGTTTTTCACGCAAATTCTGGGTGTAAGCGGCTTCGTTACGCAAATAGACATGGGTCGTAAAGCTGGTGAAGCCGATAAAGACGATCAAATTTAAAATCAATTCTTCCCGGAACACCTGGGGGGAGGGAATCAGATTGGGGCCGGTTTGCATATTGTGGTTTAACCAAAACACCGTGAACGTGGCTGCCACACAAAAATAGCCCGAGATCGCGCCACGTGTTCCAAATAGAATGGCCGTCGCCAATGGAACAACCGCCAACCAATAAATCCCCGGGGCAAACAGTCCGCCGGTCAGATGAATCAGCATGATCATAACGAACACTAAAGAAAGCAACAGCAGGACCGCCGCGTGGGCATAGAGCTTAAAGCGGTACCACAAAAGAGGTGGTCCAATCAGGATCGTCACAAACAGTGGCACCAGGATGTCATTATATTGGGGAGCCGCGAAGGCATCGGCAAAGCGATAGATATAGAACAAACACATAAGGGAGCCCACGAAGTACATAATCTTCAGATAGAGCAAACGTTTGCGATGGTCCTCGAATGGGAGGGAAGTAAATACCTTCATGTGTATTTAAAGTTTCGGATTAATGTAAGTTATTCTTAAGACTGGAAAATGGATCTTAGAGTTTCGAAATGTTCTTTCAACTCCATGAACTGCTGAGCGTTTCCGCCGTGGTCTGGGTGGAGTCTTAAAGCTGCCTGACGAAAGGCTTTTCTCAATTCAGTCTCAGTAAAACCCTCTGACAAACCATGGATCCAGCATTTGAAAAACTCAAAAGCTTGGCGCTGTGAAGGGGAGAAAGAGTGAGGTTTGCGCTGTGGACGAACTGCTGAGCGAGGATATTGTCCACGTGGAGTTTGCAGTTCTGTCTTATTAATCTGACCTAAAAGGTAGGCTAAATGAATCGGATCAGAGTCCATGACAGAAGAGTAATTTGCTTGATTGGTAGGGGTCTCCCCCATCTTTTCGCGCAAAATTTGTTTGAAACTCGTCTGAAAACTCATGCCTTTCTATTCGGAAAACCCCGATTTTCAAGGAGTCTAGAGGTGTGAAGTGAATCAAAATTAGACCTTTTTCCCTCGAGAAAAGGTGGTTTCTCGAGGGAAAAACGGTGTTTTCCGAGGTAAAAAGACCGGTTTCAGAGGGGAAAATGCGGTTTTTAGAGGGGGTGCGAAAAAAAATGGGGGTCCTGCATTTTTTTTTGGACAAACGCCTAGACTTGGATACACACTTAACTCATTCGAGATAAACAAGACAATAATCCTAACGGAGGAATTAACAATGGCAAAAGCTACTAAAAAAGCTACTACTAAGAAAGCTGCTCCAAAAAAAGCTGCAGCTAAAAAAACAACTGCTAAAAAAGCAGCTCCAAAAGCAAAAGCTACTACTAAAAAAGCAGCTCCTAAAGCTAAAGCAGCTAAAGCTCCAAAAGCTAAATCTGCTCGTAAGCCAAACGCAGCTTTCATGAAAGCTTTGACTCCATCTGCAGCTTTGGCAGCAGTTGTTGGTGCTTCTCCACTTCCACGTACTGAAGTTGTTAAAAAACTTTGGGCTTACATCAAGAAGAACAATCTTCAAGATTCTAAAAACAAACGTAACATCAATGCAGACGCAAAACTTAAAGAAGTTTTCGGCGGCAAAACTCAAGTTAGCATGTTCGACATGACTAAACTAGTTTCTAAACACCTTAAGTAGTATCTAGCTACATTAAGATGGAAAAAAGCCACCTTTGGGTGGCTTTTTTTTTGCCTTCGTGGCGGGATGGTTGAAAAGACCCCATCGCTGCGTTGTCGGGTGCGGTCCTCGCTCCGACGTGCCTGGGGCACGCCTGCGCTGCGGTTCGCTCCCTCCGCCTTGCTCCTGGGGCCTTTTGAACCATCCCTTCTTTGAACTTGTTCGAGTCCTTCTGCGTGATTATCGTTGGCTGGCGGGCTGGCCCTTCGGGCGCCGCTGTTTTGGCTGGCCGTCGCCTTTGGCGACTTGGCGCCGCTGTTGGGGCGGGCTTGTTCCTTTGGAACTCGCTGGGACTCGCTTTTGGGATGGGTCTTGTCTCATGTGTGGGGTTTGTTCGGGTTTTATGGTGGGTGTGGACGAGTTGATAGAGCTGCTTTCTTGGGCGTAATCCTTGGCTTGGAATGGGGAGGGGGGTGTGTTATACCTTTTTCCTATGGGAATTAAGCCTCTTTCTCTTGAAGAGATCAAAAAAATGACTGTGGCCTGCAGGATTGCGGCTGATACTCTTACTTATCTTGAAAAGTATGTGAAAATTGGGATCTCTACTCAGGAGATTGATGAGCTTGCTAATGATTTCATGAAGACTCGTGGGGCTAAGTCGGCTTGTTTGGGGTATCATGGATATCCTAAGTATACTTGTACTTCTGTGAATGAAGTTGTTTGTCATGGGGTTCCGGATTCTTCTGTGATTCTTAAAGACGGTGACATCATCAATGTGGATGTGACGGCTTGGATTGATGGTTTCTTTGGGGATACTTCTCGTATGTACATGATCGGTGATGTTTCTGATGAAGCACGCGATCTTGTGGAAACGGCGCAGTTGGCTCGTGACAAGGGGATTGAGGCGATCACTCCTCGTGGGTATACGGGTGATATTGGATTTGAAACTTATAAGTATGTCACTCGCAAAGGCTATACCGTGGTTAAAGAAATCGGTGGTCATGGTGTGGGTCGTACTTTCCACGATGAACCTTTTGTTCCGGCATTCGGTAAAAAGGGTAAGGGCGAGCGCTTGGTTCCTTTTCACTGTATCACTGTTGAACCTATGGTGAATCAAGGTGTTGAAGATGTAGTGGAGTTTGCTATTCCGAATTCTTCTATCAAGTACTACAACACGGCGGATGGTAAATTGTCGGCTCAGTATGAGCATACAGTTCTTGTAACCGACACCGGTTACGAAATCCTGACACTTCCATAGCTGTACACACTTCGGCGCTGCCGAAGTAAATATTTATTTTTTAGATTAATTAATTAACAAAGGACGTTTTCAAAATGGCTCTTACAACGACGAATGGAAAAGCGATGAAAAAGAACGCAAAAGCTGCTGTGGCGGCGAATTCTAAAACAACAACTGCTAAGAACAACCGTGACTTCATGGTTTGCAAAGAAGCGATGGAAAACCCAGAGGTTTTCGCAAAGCTTGCTAAATGGGGTCGTGAAGAGATCTCTATTGCTGAAACTGAAATGCCAGGTTTGATGGCTCTTCGTAAAGAGTTCGGAAAACAAAAACCTCTTAAAGGTGCAAAAATCGCGGGTTGCCTTCACATGACAATTCAAACTGCAGTGTTGATTGAAACACTTGTAGAGCTTGGTGCTGAAATCCGTTGGTCTTCTTGCAACATCTTCTCGACTCAAGATCACGCGGCTGTGGCTATCGCTGCTGCTGGTATCCCAGTATTTGCTTGGAAAGGTTTGACTGAGACTGAGTTCAACTGGTGTATCGAACAAACTATCACGGGTTGGGGTAAAGACGGCTACAACATGATCCTGGATGATGGTGGCGATTTGACGAACATGATGCACGAGCCTCGTTTCGCCAAAGAGATGAAGAAAATCATCGGTATCTCTGAAGAGACAACAACGGGTGTGCACAATCTAGAAGTCATGTTGAAAGCAGGAAAATTGAAAGTTCCAGCAATCAACATCAATGACTCTGTAACTAAATCTAAATTCGACAACTTGTACGGTTGCCGCGAATCACTTGCTGACGGTATCAAACGTGCGACTGACGTGATGATCGCTGGTAAAGTGTGCGTGGTTGCTGGTTACGGCGACGTAGGTAAAGGTTCTGCGCACTCTATGCGTGGCTTGGGCGCTCGCGTTCTTGTAACTGAAATCGATCCGATCTGCGCATTGCAAGCAGCTATGGAAGGTTTCGAAGTTGTGACTATGGAAGAAGCAGCTCCACTGGGCGATATCTTTGTAACGGCAACTGGTTGCTGCGATATCATCACTGAAAAGCACTTCACTAAAATGAAAAACAACGCGATCGTTTGTAACATTGGTCACTTCGACATCGAAATCGATATGGCTTGGATGAACAAAAACTCAAAAATCCGCGAAGTTAAACCACAAGTGGACATCCACACTTTGAAAAACGGCAACCAAATCATCATCCTTGCAAAAGGTCGTTTGGTGAACTTGGGCTGTGCAACTGGTCACCCAAGCTTCGTAATGTCGAACTCTTTCACAAACCAAGTATTGGCTCAAATGGAACTTTACAACAACCGCGACAAATACCAAGAGATCGCTGTTTACCGTTTGCCTAAACACTTGGACGAAAAAGTGGCAGCTCTTCACTTGGGTAAATTGGGTGTGAAATTGACTAAGCTTTCTCAAAAACAAGCGAAGTACTTGCACATGAACCCATCTGGTCCATTCAAACCAGATCACTACCGTTACTAATCCGATTTATTTGGAAAAATCAAAAGCCTCACTGGAAGCAGTGGGGCTTTTTTTTATTTAGGGATTGGTATTCAGTGCCGGGCGGATATTTGGATACTTGCTAAGATCGCCGCGCAGTCTGACTTTCAAAGCGGTTTCAAACTTTGGCAGATCCTTTTCGTATTTCTTTTTCATCGAAACATAAACAGGCACTTTTACGAAGGGTTTTTCCAAGGATAAAAGTGTGCCCCTGGATTCTGGATTGGCATTGGCACTGGATTTTCCGACTTCCTTGATGGTGATGCAGTAATCGGCTTTTTTCTCGACGACCGTTTGGATGCAGTGAAAAGGACTCGCAGTTTGAATGAACTTGAGATTTCTTTTTTTAGCTTCGCGAATGATGGCAGCATTATTTTTTGAAATGGCGCCACGGTATTTGCTTAAGTTTTTTTCTTTAATCGGACGAACCTTTGAATAAAAGACTATTCCTTCTGTAAGCGCCACAGGAAAGGACGTCGTGATGATGTGGTCGCGTCCATCCTCATCGGCAAGATCGTCATAAGCCACGGTATCGACTTCGCCAGAAGTTAGCATCTCGTGAGAGCTTTGAATCGCGATCGGTGTCAGGACGACTTTATATCCTATATCGGAGAACGCCTGAATAAGCAGATCATGATACTCCACCAAGGCTTTATTGCGCGTAAATTTATAGGGAATTCCCATCGAAACCTCTTGAATAGGTTCCGCACTGGCAGCGAATGCCGTGGTTAGAAATAGGGATAAGAGCCAGCTTAAAATAGGCGCCTCGGGTTTACGGAAAAACCGGTCATGATTATTTAGTTTTGTGTTAATTGAAATTTACTAAAGGAAGAGGCGTTTACAATATTTATCTGGTTCTTAACTGAATCGTCATGAACTGACCAGGGGAGAAAAGAGGAACGGGCAGCCCGGCTCAACGAAGCTGCCCGCAGTGTGAAGGGAGTTTAGAGATTGACAGGGAAGGACAAGCTTAAGATGTAGCTCTTGTTGTGTCCGTCGATGCCATCTAGGTTCCCAGACAGGGGACCGGCTTTTTCAATTGTAGTTTTGTCATAAGTTGCGTCCTGATACTCAAGGTTGATGCTCACGCTTTTTACGTAAACACCCGCACCAATGCGGTAACCTTTAAGATCAGAAAACTTCGCGTCGACGCCGTTGATCTCTTCAGGATTCAACGCGCCTGTCATGATGTAAGTACCCCAAACGCGGATGCCAGCCAGTGGTGTTTGCACACCTAAAGTCAAACCAGCATCATAGGCATCTGAAGATCCATCACCATTCAATGCAGAAGAGTCATAAGTTGGTTTTGAATAACGACCGTCTACACCCAAGAAAAGAGATTCATAGACGTGCACACCAAAGCGCAGACCCAAGCCAAAACCTTTAAGGTCTTCTTTGGATTCGTTCAGTGGTGAAGGCCATTTCACTGTCACATCGCCTGTTTGATATGTCAGCATGGGCTCGATGAACATGCCACCTGGTTTGATGTCGCTTGAAGATGAAGATTCAGTTGTTGTTTCAGTTGTCGTTTTATCTTGTGCATATACGGAAGGGGTTGCCAAGATAGCGATCGCTGCCATGCTAAGTACTTTTTTGAAATTCATTTGATGCTCCTGTAAGAAATGTCCTGAAAATAGAGTCAGACGCGAAAACTAGTTCGCCATGTCTTTTACTTCTTCTTTAACTTCGCCTGCGCGGTTTTTAAGCTTTTTACCTGCGCATTCCATTTTTCCATTCACCATTTCACAACCAGCTTCTTCAACTCGGTTGGCGCCTTTTTTGACATTTTTCTTAGTGTCTTGTGCGGCTTCTTTGGCAGTGTCTTTGATGTCATTCGCAAAGCTGTAAGATGTGCCAAACAACAAACCGACCATAACTAGTGAAGTGAAAAATTTCATAACCGTTCTCCTTTATCTCAAATAAATGGGGTTATTTTCCCATACATGTTTCATACAGAATGGATATTGCAACTGCGATGCCGACCGCGAGCTGCAAATAAATTGTGTTTCAAACTTAAATTGTTAAATGACGGGGCAAGATTCCACAGCTTGTGGAAAATTTGTCGCCCCAAATAGGCCCTTGATGATTTCTGGTACTTTCATTTAGAATATCTGCATATCAACATGTGGGGTACATTGTGAGTGATGATGATTTCAAAGTTTCACCCGAAGACCAAATTCGTTATCTGCTTCGCCGTATCGGCGAGTTGTCACGTATCGAAGAGGGCGGAGTGATCGATTTTGAATTGGCAAAAAAACTGGGACATCAAATTAAAGGAAATGCCGACACTTTTGATTTTCCAAATTTGACAGCGACAGCAAAAGAGTTGGAAGCGATGGCTTTAAGCCAGAATGATTTGGGAGTTAAGAATGTAACTCGTACGCTTCTAAATTCCATGCGCGAACACTTAAAACAACTCGCGCCTTAAATAGAAAAAGCCACGGTATCTAGTCTTCAAGTGATACCGTGGCTTTTTAAAGTTTTTAACTTTGCTTAGTTTCTGCGATTTCCGCGCATCAACAAACCACCGATAAGTAGACCCAAGCCAGCTGCGCCGGCAGCTACGTATAGTGGATTTTTCTTAGCAATCTTTACCGCTTTATCAGCATATTCCATCGCTGAATCTTTCAGTTCGGCAGCATAGTCGCTTGCAGCTTGTTTCGCGTCGTTGAAATCAACGCTATTCACTGCATCTTTAGTTTTATTAAATGTCGATTTACCTGTTGATACCATTTGGTCTGTAGTTTGTGCCATGTGGCCTCCTTGTTGAATCGTCATGTGTTGAGAGAGAGACCGCCCCCTTGTTTTCTCGGCGGAGAAATCCAAAGGGGCGGCGGAGAACCCGTGACCGCTGAAGGATCCAGTCACGGAGCGAACAATAACTTTTAATTAGTGATTGCGTTTGCGTTCTGCTTCGTCGCGTCCTTGACGAAGTGAATCTTTAGTGGATTCTGCATAACGGCTCATCAATGTAGATACTTTTTCAGAAGCATCTTCTTTCGCCAAGCCGTAACGTTGTTGCACGATACCGGCGATGGCTTGTGCATCACCTTTTGTTTTTTCGAATTCGTCGTCAGTGATGTTGCCCCACGTTTTGCGAAGCTCACCTTTGATCTCATTCCATTTTCCTTGGATGACGTCTTTATTCATAACTACCTCCTGGTTTGGTTATTCGTATTTTACAAGGATTACTGCTTTAGAAGCTTTGTTTCCTACCAATGCTTGGCGATTGCCAATGTCATTGGGTGCAGCACCGATGTTTTCAAATGTAGATTTCGTTTTGTTATCGTCTGAATTTACTAGCTCAGCGAAAAAGCCTGGGCGTTTAGCCATGTTGTGACCATCGATATCAGCATCTGATTGAAGATCTTTTTTAAAGAAATCTTTCACAGCTGCTACACGATCGTCTGCTAGCTTTTTGTCGTTGCTCGCAACTTTTTGTCCCTCAGCAGGGTATTCACGGTCAGCCCAAGCCAAAACCTGGATCTCTTTCACATCACCGCGTGCATTTGCGACGCCAGCAAGTTGACGAAGTTTTTGCTTCTCAGTGTCTGTCACAGTGTTTTTGCCTTGAGGGAAATCAATCACTGTATAATAAGTTGCGCCCACTTCAGCTGCTGCTTGAGAAACTTTAGATGGAGTTTCTTGTTTTGCTTCTTGAGGTTCCGTTGTTGCGCAACCTACTGCGAATGCTGCTGTAGCTGCCAATGCCGCCGTTCCGAAAAGTACTTTTTTATGCAACATAATCGTTGTCTCCTTCTTGTCATTTACAGGGCTTAACGCCCCGGACAAGAATCTATTATGCATTTCGAGGGCCACTCGACTTTTTTGCTCAAATCAAATTTATCGCTAACAGAATCTGTAAAACATTACGTTTGGGGCAGAAACGGACTTTTGAGTTGTAGCTAAATGCCTCATGGGTTTTTAATTGGCTCATTAACTGGGGGTACAAAAGTTATGAATTCTCCAAAGCACATTCTACTTATTGAAGACGACTTGGATCTTGCGGAACTTGCTGTTGCATACTTCAGACAGAAAGATATTTCAGTCCATCATTGTTCTGAACCGCTGGAAGCACTTCAAAAAATTAAATCGGGCCGTATGGCACCCGATGCCATCATCACGGATTTAAATCTGCCACAGATGTCCGGTGTCGATTTCATTCGTCAGATGCGCAATGAAGGTTTGATGGTGCCTATTATTTTAGTCACTGTTTCAAACGACGTCGATACCGCAGTTTCTGCAATCGAAGCAGGGGCGTACGATTTCGTGGTAAAGCCCATTCACTTTCCACAACTATTAATTTCCGCTCAACGCGCATTTAAGTATAACTATTTAAATCGCGAAAATAAAAATCTGCGCGATGCCATCGATCAATCCAAAGGTTTAAGTCCTGATGGCATCATCGGAAAAAGTGAAGGCATTCGTCGTATCATTGAACTTTCAAAACGCGTTGCTAAAAGTTCGGCGACGGTTTCTATTACCGGAGAGTCGGGAACAGGGAAGGAAGTTTTTGCGAAAGCCATCCATAAATGGAGCAATCGCGCTGACAAACCTTTCGTTGCAATCAATTGCTCGGCGATTCCAGAAAACTTGTTGGAATCTGAACTCTTTGGTCACGCCAAAGGTTCCTTCACAGGTGCCCATGATAAAAAAATCGGCTTGTTTGAGGAAGCTGATGGCGGAACATTGTTCCTGGATGAAATCGGCGACTTAAATCTTTCACTTCAAGCAAAACTTTTACGCGTGCTTCAGGAAAAAGAAATCAAAAGAGTCGGGGAAAATCAGTCCCGTAACATCGATGTGCGCGTGGTCACGGCCACACACAAAGACTTGCGTGCCGAGGTTCAAGCGAAGCGTTTCCGTGAAGATTTGTTCTTCCGTTTGAACGTAATCCCCATCACGATTCCGCCACTGCGTGAGCGCCGTGAAGATATTTTGCCCCTGGCTGAGTTCTTCCTGAAAAAATTTGCCGATCTAAATAATTCTGGCATCACCGGCTTTAAAAAATCTGCAAAGGAATTCCTACTCACCCAAAATTGGCGCGGGAATGTGCGCGAGCTGGAAAATGCGGTGGAGCGCGCTGTGGTTCTGAGTTCCGGTCCTGAAATCGATGTTTCGGCCTTCCTATTATTTGATGACGGTCCGATTCAAGAGGAAGCCGAAGTGGATGAACGCAAAAACGCTTTCGTTTTCCGCTACGGCGAGCAAGTGGCGCCTCTGCAGGAGCTTGAGAAAAAGTATATTCAGTTCGTCTATGAGAAATGCGACCGAGTCAAAGACCTGACGGCAAAAACCCTAGGGATTGACCGTAAGACCTTGTATCGCAAACTTCAAGATGAAGTGGGTGGCGCCGAGTTGTCGCACTAAAAAGAAAAGCCGGGGAGACCGGCTTTTTTTTATTTTCTATTTGCTTCAGATACTTGAGTGTTTAATGTCCAGAAATCCCAAAGGTAACCGATTCCGAAAAGTCCCACAGTGAGGAACCAGATAATCCCTGTGAACCATTTGCCTAAGTAAAAACGGTGTATTCCTAAGTATCCCAAGAACGTAAGTAAGATCCACGCGATGGTGTAATCGTTTTGCCCGCTACGGAAATTTCTCGCAGCGTCTTTACTCATCCCGGGAATTAAAAAGAAATCAATCAGCCAACCTATTCCGGCGAGACCCAAAGTCAAAAACCAGATCGTACCAGTAATAGGTTTTCCATAGTAAAAACGGTGAGACCCCGTAAATCCAAAAATCCACAGAATATAACCGATGGTTTTAGAATGAGTTGGAACTGGCACCGGAGCCTCCCTCAAATGGGGTATTGAATAACTATTTTTTGAAATTCAAATTGTCGCAGTAATGACGAAGTTCTTGAATGCTCTCTCGGATATCATCCAAAGCTCTGTGGCTATTGGTTTTTTGATAAACATATTTGAACTTGTTATTGATGATCACTTTCCACGAAGACACGTCGACTTGGCGATAGTGCAGGCGGCCCGCAAGATCAGGCATGTATTTATTAATGAAGAGACGATCTTGCATGATTGAATTGCCACCCATAACCGGGCGATCTTTTGGATCTGGCCAGTGTTTTTTTACCAGGTCCACAAGCTTTGCTTCGGCTTGGTCTTCTGGCATGCCGTTTGGAACTTTAGCAGTGAGGCCCGATTTCTTGTGGTGCTCGGTATTCCAGGCATCCATGCTGTCCAGGAATTTTTGTGGTTGCTTTACCACGGTTTCAAAAACATCCAGCTCTTTAAAGTTTAAGTCTGTGACGATGGCTGCGACTTCGATTATGCGTTCTTTCTCAACATCAAGTCCCGTCATTTCCATATCAAGCCAAAAAATTTTATCCATGTGATTTCCCGTCGTTAAAACTTATTTTGGCGTAGAGGTGCCAGTTTGCAAAGCTGTTTCGACCGTCTTGATCAGCTTTTTCTCGTCCCAAGGTTTATCGATCAACGCAAAAACTCCCAGCTTTTGGGCTTCTTGAATGATGTCCTTTTGACCGTATCCTGTGTGCATGATGAAGGGAGTGTTGATACCGTTCTCACGCATCCATTTTAGGACTTCAATGCCGCTTTTCTTGGGCATCTTTTCGTCAGACAAAACAGCATCATAATGACCTGATTTAAGTTTCTCGATACCTTCAATCCCATTGGCTGCGGTATCGATTGTTTGAGCGGAGTCTTCGAGGATAGCGGTCAGAACTTCGCGAAGATCTTCTTCGTCGTCGATGATTAGGAGTTTGCCGGTACGAGCAGGTGCTTGAACAATCATGGGACAAGTATGTCTGAAATAAATGGGGGAGTCATCGGGGGAGCCGCGCAAAAACACCCGAATCGGCTGTATAGTTGCACAGAAAAGCCTGAGATTTCCTATGTTTGCACAAAAATGCAGCATCTAACCCCGAATCGGTGTCTATGGTGCATCAGTGAATGGGCAGAACCAAAAGAATCATTAAAATTTTTAAAATTAATGTTGATCTGCTGGGGCCGAGTAGCTATAACAAGTCTTCCAAAACACCACTGGGGTGGTAGTTAAGTTGGTTATAACGTCCGCCTGTCACGCGGAAGGCCGCGGGTTCGAGTCCCGTCCACCCCGCCATTTTTTCTCTCTTTTGGCTTAGCCGAAGCAATTAAAGAGGATGGCAAAATCACCGAAGCTGAGTCTTCGGTTTTTTTATGCCCAGAGAATCTAGAAAACAATTTCCAGACTATTCATAAGCTAGAAAAACTAGTGATTTTACCATTCCAAATTTCGACTAAGCCGTTTGGTGCAGTGGGTATGGTTTTAAAACTTCGCGAAGTCTTTTGCCAGCACGTTCTCTCATATTAGGCGGAAGTTGGCCGCTTATTCTTGTCAAAGCGTCGAAGCCAGTGACGTCTCTAAAGACTAATTCGTAAAATTGCGCACAGAAGTTTCCTAATGAATACTCCTGATCCGCGTTCAGATGTTTTCGTGCCACTGGATAAATGAATGCCTGCTGATTGGTGTTGTAGTTATGAAGTAAAAGCGGAATGTTGTCTTCAGGGTTTGGATTGGCAGCGTAACTCTTAAGCTTCGATAGGACCATCTCTTGATTGCGTAGGGAACTTTCTAAAAAATTAGTGGAGTCAGCAAAAGCTTCCACGGCCGAATACAAAGAAACTTGCTCTGCCATGAAAAGGCTGCGAACGTGACGAATTAAATCGTCGGTAAAAACTTTTCTGCTGAATTTATCCTGGCGAGGAAGTTTTTCGATATGCTCCGCTTTTCTAAGAGCTGAATTGTGCTGAACGTTTAAATAGCTATACAAACTCATGGGATCACTCCTTGGTCCTAAAAGATTCTGCTGATTGTGCTTAAGCAAAAGCCTCGCCATCTAATTAGGAACTTCTTTTTGCTTTAGAGAGGGTGAGTGATGGAAAATGCCACATGGCAAAGAGTAATTTTGCCCCAAATTCAACGAAGTGCCTTCAACTCAATGATCTTGTCGGATTGTCGTTTACTTTTACAAAAAGGTT
The DNA here is from genome assembly GCF_047302455.1 of Bdellovibrio sp. HCB185ZH. Taxonomy (GTDB): domain Bacteria; phylum Bdellovibrionota; class Bdellovibrionia; order Bdellovibrionales; family Bdellovibrionaceae; genus Bdellovibrio. The sequence continues at coordinate 1,154,652 of NZ_CP178624.1, read as the reverse complement.
GAGTTCGTTCATTTCGCATCTGCAATCACGAACATTCGATGACTCCAAAAAAAATCTGATGTCGTCTCGATGTAAAGCGAAGAATGTTCCATAGTAATCCGTAAACATTAAAAATTGTGCTCCTTCGGCGAATATGAAAATTGTTTCCTGATTCCTATTTCGTGTTCCAACATTTTTGCTAACCTAAACAAGGATTTAATTTCTTGGGGGAATATATCAATAGTTCGGGACAGACTTCATTTGTCATCGGCGAAGACAGTGGCTTTATGGTGGGGGCCATTTCAATCGCTGTGATTGCGATCGGGGTGCTAGCGACGACCGTTCTGTCACAAGTGACCATTCGCACGGAGCTCGCTAGCAAAGACCGCAATGATCAGTCGGCGCTCGCGCTTAAGACTCGTTTGGAGATGCTTTTCACTCATCATGATTTATGCCGCCAGAATCTGAAAACAGGAGCTTTTGGAAAAACAATCAAGGAAGCCCTGCTGTCATCGGAGCAGGGGGCAATTAGAATTGTAGATGCTCGTTACACCACATCGCCATCAAATGCTTCACCCAAAATTCTTTTCGGTTCTGGTAGTACCGCCAGGGGAGTTAAGATTTCAAAAATCGCTTTTGCTCCGGTGCCACCTTCGTCTTTGTCGGCTTTTGCAGCTGGAAGCGAGCTTCGGGGAACGAATTCTTACTTGGTAAATTTAGTCGTTCACTTCGAATCGTCTTTGACCGTGAATTCTCGGCCGATCGAAATCCCCTTTTATTTTGCCACCAATGGTAGCGGCGTGTTCACGGATTGCTTTGCTTCAACTCTTCCGTATCCTGAAAAATATCCAGGTAAAACTCTGGAAGACTTTTTATGTCAGGAAATTTCTGGGCCAATCTATTTTTTCGATCCTGAATCAAAAATGTGCATAGATGGGACGGTCTATCCATGAGTTCAGAACGTGGTAATGTATCTATTTTGTCGGTTTTGCTCAGTCTTGGAATCATGTCCATATTGATATTCGGAGTTATCAGTCATATGAGAAGTTTGGCCTTGGCAGTGCAGTCCGGGAATCAAAACACCAGCATTGAAAATGCCATGGCTCACGTGACGGCCGCTTTTGGTGCTGATGAAAGATATTGTACCTCTATTTTGGCCGGGCGAGTGGGCTTTAAGCCGAATAACCCCGTTGGCGAAAAAGTTAATCAGATTTCCTTTTATAATTTGATGAATGATAAACAAACCGACATCTTAAGTGCGGGAAAAACCTTTGATCCTTCAGGAGTGCGAATTAAAGAAATAAGACTTGTTCCGGTGACAATGCTCACTGCGAATACCGCCTTAGCTGAATTGGTATTTTCGTTTGAAAAAGGCCAAGAAGCATTGGGAGGAAGTCAAATCACACGCGCGCTTCCGCTTTATGTTGGATTCAACAGCGCGGGTATCGTCTTCTGCTCGACAACGGCATTCGGCCTCTACACAGTCCCTCAAAGGATCTGCCAGCACAATGGCTGGGGATTTTCATCCTATAATCCCATGTACAATTATTTGATTCCAGCCGCACCACCCGGGACTGCCGCATGCGCAGATATTGCAGCTGTGGAATGGGTTAAGGGTTTGACTTTGGATGAAGCGGATTGTGGTTCCAACCGAAGGCTTGCGGTGCCCTCGCGCTTTCAAAGCCGGCCTGATTTGCCATCTTTGAAGTTGTGTAAAGTTTCGCGGCAGGGGGCTATCGCTCTTCCTCCCAGAACCTATATGGCTGATGGAGGCGTGTTTAGGACTGTGACCCAGCCCCAACCCGCAAGTGCTTCTAAAGCTCATCCTGCGAGCGATAGCTGTGAATTTGAACACCTCTCCACCGTGCTGGAAGGTTCAGCTCCTGTTCAAACTTATGTAAGGTGTGTTCCCAGATGAATCAACGAGGATTTACACTGATTCAGATACTGGTTTCAATCGGCATAAGCGCCGTCATGATGTTGATACTCAGCCAGTTCACAGCTGAGTCTTTCAATTATGTTCACGGAATGAAGAGGTCCCTGGATATCGACGATACGGTCTCAGTGGTCCGTCGAACTTTGGCAAAAAATAATGAGTGCACATTGAACCTGGGAAATAAAGGCATCAAATTACCGGCAGGTTCTCAAGGCACCCTGATTAGTAGTTTTTATCATCATCAAAAAGATGGAACGGCTCTTTCACCACTTGTCAAAAGCGGTCAGATGGATGGCGGCGTGAAGTTAACACGCATGCAATTACGGAAAGTTGCAGCCATAGCGCCAGACGTAAGTGTCGCCAATCTTGTTTTTTCTTTCGATAAAGGACACAAGAAAATCGGATCGCGACAAAAGATCATTCCACTGGTGGTAAAAGAGAAAAATGGCATCATCGTTGAATGCTGGACGCGAGAATACACGCCTCGATATGTCCTGGATCTGATTTGCCGTCAGGCGAATGGTATCGACGATATTTTTATATTTGAAGAATGCAAAGCCGTTCAAGCGAAATGGTATACGGGAAGTTTGTATCATGCGGAATGCCCTAGTGGATCCAGTCCACGTCCTGCGCCTGATGTTCTGGACTGCAGAACGGAAGGGTATCTGCCCAATTCAGATGATTATATAGTGCGAGCTCCATCGACAAATGGGGGAACTTTGCAGGTGAGCCGTCCACCCGCAATTATTAGCTATGATTCCACAACCCGAAGCTGCACCTGTGCTTATGCAGGAGACCTTCCCACACCCGACGCAAAATGCGCGATCCGTTGTTTTGAAGATTGAACGTCGGGGGCCTGCTTTAGCTAAGGTGCAAAGATACGTAACGCTTTAGATAAAACCGAGAGCTTCACCGGTGTTTTGGTTTTGATATCCCCATCCACATCGACCTTCATAGGGCGGGTGGTAGAGATCGTCATGGATTGTCCACTTAATACAGTGACTGGGTGATCTTTGCGAAACTTCCCAGTTAAGAGGGATGGAATCAGAGCAAAACCCTGCCACCACTTTTCAACTTCGGTGCTGAGCGCGTGCAGAGTGTTGTCATCTAGGGTGGCGTCCTCGTGAATCACCAGGCCATTTCCGTAGTTTCGACCATTGCATACAGAAATTTGCCAGCTATAAGCACGATGACGTTTTCCATCGCATTCAATTTGCACACGGAGCGGGTTCATGCGCCATACGACTTTAAGGGCCATGAATACAAAGGCAAATACTCCCAGCCAGCGCTTCCATTCAGAGCGAACCAAGCGATTCACTTGCGTGCTAAGCCCCAACCCTATGACATTTACAAAGTGGATATCGTTGGCGACTCCTACATCAATGTTTTTAATATTTTTCTGATTGATTAGCTCCAAAGCTTTTTTATAGTCGGTGGGAATTTCCATCGAGCGCGCGAGATTGTTTGCAGTGCCCAAGGGAATTAACAGCAAGGGGAGTTGATGCTGTACTAATGCGGGTAAGGCTTCGTTAACGGAGCCATCTCCGCCGCCGACCAGAACAATCGGTTTTTGATCCCGATGTTTTTTGATAATGTCGACTATTTTGTCGTGTTTAGGATCAAAACTGGAATTCAACACATTATAGCCTTGGTCCTTCAACCAATTTTTAATTTCTGAATCCAACTGATTGCCCTGGCGCGCTCGAGGGTTGACGAAGACTAAGATATTTTCCATAACAATAGGATGAAGCGAGTGTTACACATTTCTGATTTACACTTTGGCCGAATCCATCCTCCTGCAATTAAATCTCTGGAGCAGTTTCTTCAGAGTGATGCTCTGAAGTTGGACCTGATCATTATGTCAGGAGACTGGACCCAACGAGCTCGTCGAGGTCAGTATCAGGATGCTCAAGACTTCATTAAAAAAATGCCCGTGCCGGTCCTGACTGTTCCCGGCAATCACGATATCCCTTTGTATAATTTCTTGTCCCGTCTTGTACAGCCCTTAGCGAACTATAACAAATTTATAAGGAATGTAACGGTTGATACGTATCAGGATTCAGAAATTGCAGCGATCGGTTTTCGCACCGCCACCGCGATCCGCTCTGTGGAAGGAAGGATTTTAAAATCTGATATCCTGCGTGCTGAAAAGTTTTTTAAAGAAGCGAACCCCGACGCCTTAAGGGTCATCGTATGTCATCATCCTATTTTTGTTCCTGAAGCTCTTGCCCAGATTCGTCCCAAAGAACTTATTCCTCGTCTGTTGAACTTGCGACCCCATGTGATCCTCAGTGGTCATTCCCACCTGAACTGGGTCGAGTTAGTAGATCCAGGAACTAATCAGGAAGTCTTGCATATTTCTGCAGGCAGCGCGACGTCGAGCCGATTGCGCGGAGAAGTCAATAATTTCCATGTCCTGGAAGTTTCTAAAGGTGCAGTTAAAGTCGAGACTTACTTTTTAGGGGATACGGGATTCATTGCACGCGAAGATCACGTCGCGCGCACGATTCAGTTTTTTTCGGGGCAAGCTCTTCAACCATGAAGGTTTAAATCAATCCACCTTCGCTCAATAGAGCTGCGCCAGAAATTCCTGGAAGTTCTTCGGTCAGGTTTTTTACCAGGAATTCAAAGCGTTCGATGGCTTGCTCTTTTCGAGCTGCATCGGTGCCTTCTAAGCCGTCTGCGAGCTCTCGCCACTCTGGTGAACGTAACAGAACTTCTTGCAAGGATTTTGTAAACACGTCAGCCCAGGTTGGTTGGCTGAACGTAAAATTCAAAGACAATGAATCCTCTTCGGTTGTGGTTTCATGCCAGTAACCGCGAGGGACAAATAGCACACAGCCTGGTTTCATTACGCAAGTCATACTGTCTTCCGGTAATTCATCAATAAGATGTGCGTGACATTGCTTTTCAAGGGCCGCCGGCATTTCTAAAGAGCCTGTTGTAAAACGCTCGGTCGGAAAATCCACGGATTCATTGGGGGCTAAACGCCAGGTTTTAGTTCCTTGAATTTGAATCACAAAATTGGCATTCGCATCGAAATGCAGGCGAGTGCCGCATCCAGCAGGTGTTGCATAAGCGATTGAACGGGCTTTGCATAGATCGTTTTCCTCTCCACCTGTGACCAATCCCAAATCCTGGCGGATTTGTTTTAACGAAGCCGCAATGGTCGCATCCTGACTTTGCATGGAATCAAAAACCAGGGTCATATTGTTGCGATAAGCTTTCAAAGCATCTGAGGGTTGCAAATGAATCGAACTGTATTCATCATCAAAATCGGGCAGGCACGCGCGCACTTGGCGTTGACGGGCTGCGATCAGTAATTCTAGATCCTGTAATTGCGGAAGTTCAAAAATGGTTTGAAGCTTGCCTGGTGTGGGCTTAATGAACAAGGGCTCCAGCGGCCAATTGGAGCTAAAGAATTCTTGTACACTAATGGGAGCTATAAGGTCTGCAAGGCCGATTTTTTTCATGGATTGAATTTAGCAAATTGCCGCAAGGCCTTCAAGAGAAGTATGATAGCTAGAAAAGATAAAGGACTCAAATATGGATGCTCATTACGGCAAAGTGATGCAAGCGAGAGATCAAATCAAAGACAGTGGAAGTAGGTTGTATTTTGCTTACTCGGGCGTGTTGGACCGCGAGGCTTTTGAAATCTGGGCTGAGGAGCACAGCTATCAGTTTTTCACATTGCCAGAAGGCCAGGTGGCTGAAGCAAAGGGTGTGGATTTGATTTTTGATTTCCCCTCACGCTGGTGGGGCGGACGTGTTGCTGGTTTGATTGAAAAAGAATCTTCTGTTTTCGGAAGGCTTTTTGAGATTCCAGCAAAGGAGTGGCCGATAATTCAACACAAAGAAGGTGTTGTGACGGGTATGTCGATCGAAACCTCATTGAAGGTTTTAGTGAATGGACAAGAATTTCAGGCGACTGCCTTTGTGACTTCGCCGAACCGTCGGAGTCTGGAAGGTCCTGTCAGTGAACGTTATCTGGAGGCGTTGGTGCGAGGCGCACGTGCTTCGGGATTGCCCGAAGACTACGTGGCTTCGTTAGTTTCGAAAGCACGATAGTTTAGTGCCTCTGTCGCGGATGTGAGCGAATCGTTACGCTACGTTCCTTTTTCCGAATGAAAAAAAGATCAAATTAAAATTACGATGATTAACTAGACAATGTTTTTACCTTAGACGGAAATCAGACTTCACGTTCAATAGCTCTCTTTTGACCCGGCTCGACGATTGCAACAATCGTGTGTGGGGGCATCATGAAAATTAGGGAGCAAATTTTCTTTCGAACATCGGTGATAGGCCTTGGTTGCCTCAGCTTGATAATTTTTTTGTCGGGTTGTGGGCAAGGTTTTGAGATCAGCAGATTTCCTTCCGGTGTGAGCGAATCTGATGTGTTGGGAAATACTGATAGCAATAAAGCGACCTTGGACGGGCAAAAGATTTATAGTGTGAATTGCGCGGGTTGCCACGGCGATTTAAGTGCAACCAGAATCGTCACTCCCACGATAGACAGTATCACTTTGAATCTGTCGAATCAGCCGGCGATGGCGGGACTTAAAACCGTGATGACTAAAGAGGCGATCTCGGCAGTGTCAGCGGCTATCACCGAAGCTCGCAGTGTATCCCTGCAATGTACGACGGCACCTGATGTGGGTTTTGTAAGTGCGCAACGTCTGAATAGAAAAGAGTTCGACAATACTTTGACCGATCTTTTAGGGATCACGACGAAATATAGCAGTACTTTTCCACCGGATGGCACGGCGAACGGGTTTGCTAATAATGCTCTCACTTTGGTTATCACTGCTGACCTCGCTGACAAAATCGCGACGGCGGCAGAGTCAGCGATTGCAGAGGCCTTTGCAAATGCGACCTTAAAAGCTAAAATTCTAACCTGCGATGCCCAGCAAGCAGCGTGTATTCAGACGACCTTGCAGTCTTTCTTAACCAAAGCTTTTCGTCGCCCACCAGATAGCGAAGAGCTCACTCGCTATACAACATTAGTAAACACCGTAAAAGCCAAAGGGGAGACGGGCGAGTTTGCTCTTCGTGTGGCACTGACATCAGCACTCACTTCACCCCACTTCCTGTTTCGTATTCCCGTATTGAGTAATCCAAGTACAACCACAACCGTGGCTTTAGGGCCTTATCAGTTAGCTTCTCGCTTGTCGTATTTTTTATGGAGTTCGATGCCCGATCAAGAGCTAATGAATGCGGCAGCTTCAGGAGCATTGTTGCAACCGGATCAATTGAAGGCACAGGTTCGCCGAATGCTTGCAAGTCCTAAGGCGACGGCACTTGTCGATAACTTTGTCTCTCCTTGGATTGGTTTGGGTAAAGTGGACCGAGTAACGCCGGATCCGGTGCTTTTTCCAACCTTCAACGAAACGCTTCGTTCTGATTTGATCACTGAAACCAAATCATTCGTCAGTGATATCTTTAAAAGTGATGCGAGCTTTTTTGAAATGTTGACGGCGAATTATACGTTCTTAAATGACCGTCTGGCGGCTCACTATGGAATTACAGGAGTGACGGGCGCAACTTTCCAGAAGGTCGTATTCCCTGACAGTAAACGCATGGGATTCCTGACTCAAGGGTCGATGATGGCAGTCGGTGCGAATCAGTATTATAGTTCCATCGTAAAACGGGGGAATTTGGTTTTATCGAATGTTTTGTGTTCGCCACCACCACCTCCTCCGCCGGGGACTGTCGCAGTTATCACCGAAGATCAAATTATCAACCAGACTCGCCGGGATATCTTGGCTCATCACCGTGATAATCCCGCTTGTTTTAGCTGTCATACGCAAATTGATCCGATAGGTCTTGGGTTTGAACACTTCGATCCACTGGGCAGATACGTGCTGGTTGATGAAAAGAATCGCAAGTTGGATTCTTCAAGCACTATGCCGAACGGAAAGAGTTTCACCGATGCAGTCGGCATGATTTCTATCGTGTCACAAGATGCAAGATTCAAAAGCTGTGTAGCTGAAAAAATGCTGATCTATAGTTTAGGTCGCAATGCTGAATCTTTCGACCGTTGTACGATCAATCGTATCGGTCAAAATATGGTTGATCCAAATAAACCAATATCAGACGCAATTACGGAAATGGTTCTCAGTGATCCATTCCGAAAACAACGCGGCGGGGGCAATTAATTATGAGTCAAAAAATCGATCGACGACGTTTTCTAATCAGTGCCGGAAGTTTGATTGCCTTGCCTATGTTTGAATCTCTCTGGCCGACGCAGGTTTTGGCCCAAGTGGCCAGTGCGCCGAATGTTATATTTTTAAAGTTTCCTCTGGGAGTTATTAAAAACAGCTGGAGACCTTCGGGGAGTGGGACGAGTTATACCTTGCCTTCGGCTTTATCGATGCTCGAGCCTGTCAAAGGAGATTTGATTTTCCCCACAGGACTTCATAATTTTTGTCCCGTGAATGGAATTCACGCGAGTTCCAATGCGGCTTTCTTAACCGGAACCGAACCGCTGGATGGGGGCCTGCGCGTCGGGCAGTCTATTGATCGCTTGATTGCTGAAAAGCTGAGTCTGACAGCAAGTCCTCGCACAATTCAAATCACTGCCGCGGATGCGTCTGACAGCGATACAGGAAGTGGATTTAATTACAGTAGCACCTATGGAACCAATATCTCTTGGATCAATGCGACGACTCCCGCAAGTTCTTACAATACGCCAGCAGCGGTCTTTAAAGCCATTTTTCCAAGTGGAGTGGGGAGTGGTGCCACGCCAACTCCCACGCCTTCTCCGACGGGTTCGGGTAATATTGCAAACTATCGTAAGAACATCCTCGATAATGCCGTTGGCGAGATCGGTGTTTTAAAATCAAAACTCGGTGCCTCAGATAAGGCGAAACTTGATCAATATCTGACCGGACTTGATGAAGTCCAAAAGAAAATCGCGACTGTCACTCCGCCGGTCACAACCCCTCCAGCAACATCGAACGCCTGTGTGGCCGGCACGATGAATTTAAATCCCAACAAATATGATATTGACGCTTTTACGGACACAAATTTGGAAATAATCAAGCTGGCTATTGCCTGTGGTCAGTCACGCATCATTTCTTATCACCTGGATTATGAGTACGGCAGTCACTTCCCGGTGCAAATGCACAGTATCTCGCATTACAATGATGACCCAAGATTCAGAACCCAGTACGAGGCTTTGAATAAAAAATGGGCCGAAAAGTTTTTGCTTTTAATTAACAAGCTTAAGTCTGTGACGGATGGGACCGGAAAAACACTTTTTGATAATACCATCATCGTCATTGGCTCGGGTTTGAATGATGGTCAGGGACACGGTTCCACGGACCTACCTATCATCGTGGCAGGGCGCGGAGGCGGATTGAAACCAGGAAAAGTGGTTTCCACGAATGCTCCATTATCGAATTTGTGGATTTCAGTGGCTCGCTATATGGGAGTCAATGTTTCCCAATTCGGTCGAAGTACGGGGGATTTGGGGATCTAGGATTTCTTCCTTTGTCGTTCTTCTGAAGTGTGTTTCCAAATAATCGCTAAGAAGGGCTCTCCATAGAGCCTCATTTTTTCCGGTGTGATGCCAATGATGCTTTTCATAGATTCAACGTCTTGTGGCATCTGCTGGGCCATCTGAGTGAGGGTTAAATTTTTGAATACTAAATAGGCGGGAATATTTCTCTGTTCGGCGAGCCGGTTTCTTTCCCGTCTGAGATCTGAAAAGAGCCTGCGGAAAAACTGATCAGAATTACCAGTCGGTGGAGCTTTAGATTTTTCAATTATAAAGGTATGTCGGACGGGCGTAGAATAAGTTTTAGTTTCTAATCCCGCATAGTTTCCCAAAAGGATGCCATTGTGTCTTTCACAAAGCACCTTTTTCTGCTCTTTGAAGCTGGGATATCTTCCAGTTTTTTTCTTTTTCCAATCTAGCCAGGCATGGACTAATTCATGCTGATGTCGATCCATCACACACAGATTGATGAGTCTATTATCTGATTTGATACCATTTATATGATGGACGATTTCGTTGGGAAATAGCTTTCGTTTCAATATGAGCTTTGCAATGTGCCTGTGTTCATATTCGTTCGATCCTTTAACAACTATATAGCCCTGATTGTCTTGATATCTATTTTTCGAGGGCCTTCGTTTAGGAAAAGATAAGATTGTGACAATGATGACTAGAGAAGAACCAATCCAGAAGATTCTTGAAAATATAATAGTATTGGGAATGAGAATCGTCGCGACGGCACAGACCATCGTGAATAGTAGAAGTGCGTTCACTAAAAGTTGCCGTAGTTTTCGCAAAAACCGTCGCATAGTGAACTGATCGACAGTTCCCAGACATAAATGAAATCGAATTAGAAGGAATCGACGGAATGGATTCGCTTTGTTCTGATGTGGGACGGGCTATTGGCTTTTTAACCGGATCCTTGTTCGTCTTTGATACATGTGCACGCCTTCAGTGAGGCAAGCAGCCGCCGCAGCGGGTGTGGGGCTGCCCTCATCTATTTAAGTGCGTTTTCGATCGCGGTAATCAACATTGGGTCGTCAGGTGTTACGTTTGGAGCAAAGCGGGCGATGATTTTGCCGTCACGACCGATTAGAAACTTTTCGAAGTTCCATAGGATGTCTTTATTGTTTTCGCGGTGAATGCCGTAACCTTTAAGAACTTCTTCAAAGTCTTCGCCTGCTTTTTTATTCGCATTGGGTTCGGTCTCTGTCAGATATTTATAAAGAGGGTGTTGGCCTTCGCCTTTTACTACGATCTTTTCAAACATCGGAAATTTGACACCGAAGTTGGCGCGACAGAATTCTTGAATCTCGGCATTGGTGCCGGGCTCTTGTCCTTCGAATTCGTTAGCGGGAAAACCCAGTACTGCAAAATCTTGAGATTTGTACTTTTCAAAGACTGTCTCCATCGCCTCATACTGAGGCGTAAGTCCGCACTGAGAGGCTACGTTTACGACTAATAAAACTTTACCTTTGTACTCGCTTAGATTGGTATTGATGCCTTTGATGTTTTTCAGCGAGAAATTATAGATTGAATTCATGGTGTACTCCTCAAGTCAGCGAATGGAAGGATTTTGATTTTATACAAGTTCGCTGGTGCTTCGTACAAGGACTAGCCATGTCGCAGGCAGTTACCGAAGCGGAGGTGAATTGGATTAATTTGAACAAAAAAAAGGTGCCAGGTTTTAACCTGGCACCTGGGAGTCTTTAATCTAGTGGTGGAGGGTTATCGATCATCTCCTGCATCGTCGCACCAAATCTTCCGTTGGGCACGATCATCGTAGCTTTGCGCCAGTCTTTTGTGGCCAGGATAAAGCGACCTTGACCGATACCTGGGGCATAACTCCAAGAAGTATTAATCGAAGCTTTGTCTGGCCAGTAGTCGGCGCCCACGTTCGCTAAAAGCTTAGCTGAGTCGCGATCGTCGACTCCATTCGGATTATCAAGGATCAGGCGTGTATCCATCGAGACAAACACGGCGCGAATGTCTGCTGGGTTACTCAAGATCGTTTGCGATCCATACCCGTGCCCGAATTTTGGATAATCCGGTTTGAACGAAACGCCTCCTGTGGCTTCTTTGCGATCTCCACCGTCAGCGGCGAAATCAAACGGATATTTCCAAGTATCTGTATATGGAGGAGCCGCATCGTTTTTCAATAAAGTCCACTTTCTTGTCGCTTGCGAAAGTGTGTAGACCTTTAAGTTACGATACTGAACTCGACTGTTTGTCGCCTTATTGCCGTCAGCTTCAAAGACTTGCATCCATGAATTGATCAGTGTGCAATACGCCGGTTTCGTATACGGGAACCAGCTTGGAATATCCGCTTTGGCTGGCGACTGCATGATAATCATAGGGTAGCGTTGCCATTCATAACGAATGTCTGGAATAACAGCTTCGTGCGTTTTCGCAGTTTGCGCGGCGACGACTTGGGCCGCAGTAATTGAAGTCGCTGGTGGGGATACCGTTGGCGAAGGCGACACAGTCGGCGATGGAGAAGGAGACGCCGTTGGTGACGGTGATGGTTTAGGTGTTACTGTTGGAGAAGGGGACGGAGATGGCGACGGCGACGGCTTAGGAGTTGTCGTTGGTGAAGGTGAAACAGTCGGCTTAGGTCTTACCCACCATCGACTTCTGTTGGCGCTTAATCCATCACTTGAGTCATTGGATTCAGATGCGAAAGACAAAGACTCATCTTGTGAATTTTGACCTTGGTAACTCCCACTCGAATTACAACCAACTATGAGGGCTGGCAGGATCAAGGACATTGTGTTTTTAGTAATTGACTTGAAAGGTGTTTGTATTTGTTTTTTCATAAATAAAGTATCGGGCGAACATGATTATTTTTATAGCCCCATTTTTCACATTCTCATTCAAGAACGAGCACAAAAGATATACAGCTGACGAAGTTTAGTGCGATGAGGGGCGAAGTGCTTTTTATTTGCGGATGAAAAACAAAATAAGAGAAATGAAAAATTCCCTGACAGTCCCAGGGAAACAAAATTTTCCGAATGTAATCCGCCATTGGTTCAGTTCAGGATGTTCCGAAGTACAGCGGTAATTTGGAGTTATTTTGGCAGCGCAGTTTGCGATTTGATAATAGATAAGAGCTCTTCGTTTTGTCTGCGTAAAAGCTCATTTTGTTCTTTTAAGATGGTCACTTCGTTTTCCACGCGCAGCAGTCTGTTATCATGCTTCGTAACCGAGTTTTGCAGTCGCGATACATATTGGTGCAGTTCTTTGATGGCTTCGATCAAGGGCCCAATCAACATTGAATAAGCGACAGATTTAATACCTGTGGTTTTATCTTCGCTGACTGCTTGAGGGAATGTAGTTTCGACTTCCTGAGCGATCACGCCCAGCTCCTGTCGGTTTCCTAGTTTCAATTCTGGATGCACTTCGTGATTCCAGTCGTAGGTGACACCGCGAAGGTTTTCAATTTTAGACAGTGCATTGGGAATAGTCTCAATATTCTTTTTAAGACGTTTATCGGAAAGGTTGTTGTAGGCTGAGGTGCCCGCCACAGAGCCATTCACATGCAAAGTATAAGTTGGTAGGGGGATGCCGATGCCGACTCGTCCATTGTCGTTTAGATACAATATGTCGCGGTAGAAGGAACCCTGAGTAGTATCGTGAACACGGAACCAAAGGCCTCCGCCATAAATTTTCCCTGCTGAATTATCCGCGAAAATATTGTCATTGATCTCTTGACCCAATCGAATGTTTGTAAATTCCCCTCCGGTATTAAATATACCGTGTCCAACAACATCCAGTGAAGCAGCAGGGGTTGTCGTTCCGATTCCCACGCGGCCCTTAAAGAAATTTGTTGCGGCGCTGTCTGTCTGATACACACCATAGCGATTCGTGACCGTCCCACCTGCAGACTTTGTACCTAAAAATAGATCATACATATTCGTGATCGTCCCAGTGGAGCTATTAGGACTTATCACAACACCATATGCATTCGTGGTTGTCGGAGTGTTTGCAGGAACAGCATTTTCATGTCCGTATACAACACTTGCGCCCATAAGCGAATCGACTTTGCCATTGTCAACATTGCCAGAGTAGCGATTTCTGGCTGCACTGATCCACATTGCCTGATTGGTGGAGTTCACGGTTACACTGGCTGGAACATCGAATGACAAGCCCGCGGTAGACGCCTGAGAGGAATGTGTTGAGTTGGCAGCAGGAGCAACACGCATCCAAGCCGAAAACGAGGTATAATTTCCGGTTGTGGCCGTATCTAAAAAAAGTGAGTTGACGTAAGAGTTCGTTTCAATGGTGCTGAAATCCGTCGGATATGTTGCCTTGTCGCCAAAGAATGCTCCACCCACAACCGACAGGGGAGACGGTGGTGATGTTGTGCCGATTCCGACCTTGCCGGGTTCTGTAATATGAAAATTAGGAGTGTATCCTTTATGTCCTAGGCTTAAGCGACGCTGAGTTGTATCTGAAGAGTTGTAGTTGTACTCGATGGATCCAGCTTGATAGTTGGCGTAATCTTTACCGATCAAAATATTCGTTTTGCTGTAGGTGTCACCGATGTTTGGTGCCAAAGCGGCTAAAGTCGTCAAACCTGAAATATTTGATTTTAAGTTTTCAAATTTCACGAGAGGTTTCGATCCATCTGGCAAGGTTTGACTGACATGAAATAAAGCCCCAGGCGTAGCAGTGCCAATTCCGACGTTGGACGAACTCGTGAAAATATTTGAATTCGTTAAGGTGTTGGCGTCGCTATAATAGGGAACGTAGCCAGCAGTACCAGTACCATCAAGAGTGCCTGCGGGAAGATCTGTGGAAGCCAACGCTCGGAATGTCGGTGTCGCACTTCCTGCGGCTGGGCCTGCGAAAACAAGGCCTGCGGATTGGGAAGCAAAATTAGATCCGCTGATCGTTATGGTCGAGCAAACGAATGAATCAGAAGCGGAAGACCAAATCACAGCCTGACCTGCCGTGCACGTGGTTGACGGCCAAGGGCTTGCGGCAGTTGCGTTGATCAAGTCAGTGTAAGTAAGTTTCGTCGCGCTCCATGCGGCACCACCCCAGCGCAGAGTTTGTCCTGTCACTGTGCCGTTAGAAATCGAAACTGCCGGTGTCGTTGTACCCGTTGCCACGGACAGAGGAGCGGTGGCTGTCACACTTGTTACAGTGCCAACAGTCGGCGTACTCCATTTTAAACCACTCGCTTGAGAGCTATCCGCAGTCAACATTTGACCATTTGATCCGACGCCCAGACGAATATTATTTGTCCCATCGCGAACGATGATATCACCCTTAGTTGTGACGGGGCTCAAAGCATCAAACGCTGCAGTTTGGGTTGCTTGACCGGTACCCCCTTTAGTGATCGGAACTACGGCGGATAAGTTTGCGGGATTTAAATTCGTTAGAGCGGATCCATCCACCGCAGGAAGTTTGGAAGCAGCCGTCATTTGCACGATTTGATTTGCTCCAGTACCAACGTTAACTGCAATTGAAACAGAACCCGATGTTCCTCCGCCAGTCAGTCCTGTGCCGGCAGTGACACCCGTGATAGTGCCACCAGATCCCGCTGCGGAAGCGATAAGATCCCAAGTCGTTCCATTGTCCCGATAGATTTCTTTTGAATCTGTGGCGATATAGATATTTCCGGCAGCAGTAACTGCTCCCTTGGCAGCAGCTGTTCCTGATTTTATACCTGGAGTGCCGCCTAGATTTTTTACGGCATCAGTGATTCCATAACCACCCAGTGTGGTCGGTAACCCCGTAGTGATCTTTGTAAAGTCCAAAGAGGGGATATCAGCAGCAACTAAAGCTGCTCCTGAAGTCACGCGACCATAGGCATCGGTTGTAACTTTCTGGTATGTACCTGCAGTACCCGTCGTAGGCAGGGAAATGACAGGAGTCGTAGTGCCAGTGGCAACATTTATTTGACCAGCAGTTCCAGTCACGGAAGTGACTGTGCCCACAGTGGGCGTACTCCATTTTAAACCACTCGCTTGAGAGCTATCCGCAGTCAACATTTGACCATTTGAACCGACGCCCAGACGAATATTATTTGTCCCATCGCGAACGATGATATCGCCCTTGGTTGTGACAGGACTTAGGGCATCAAAGCCGGCAGTTTGGGTTGCTTGGCCGGTACCCCCTTTAGTGATCGGAACGACGGCAGATAAGCTTGCGGGATTTAAGTTCGTTAAAGCAGATCCATCAACGGCTGGAAGTTTTGCGGCTGCCGTCATTTGTACGATCTGATTCGCACCAGTACCTACATTGACCGCCAGGGAAACCGTGCCTGATGTGCCGCCACCCGTAAGGCCTGTGCCAGCAGTGACTCCCGTGATGGTGCCACCGGAACCTGCCGCAGAGGAAATCAAATCCCAAGATGCACCGTTATCACGATAGATCTCTTTGGAATCTGTTGCGATATAGATATTGCCGGCACTTGATACCGCACCTTTTGATGCAAGCGTTCCTGATTTAATACCGGGAGTGCCTCCCAGGTTTTTCACGGCATCAGTGATACCATATCCTAAAAGAGTCGTGGGTAAGCCGCTTGTGATTTTTGAAAAACCCAAAGCAGGTATGTCGGCAGCAACCAATGATGAACTGCCTGATGTCACTCGGCCTTGTGCATCTGTTGTGACCTTATAGTATGTTCCAGCAGTACCAACACTCACCAGAGATATAACGGGAGTTGTGGTGCTGCTCGCGACGCTGACTTGCCCGGCAGTTCCTGAAACCGAAGTGACAGTACCGGAGTTGGAAGTATCAGTCGCGGGAGCCCACTTAACACCGTCATATTTTAAAACCTGACCTGTGGTTGGCACGGTGGAATCTACGGCAATACCTTTAAGCTTATTAACAGTGGTGGCACCAATTGCTCCTGAAACATCTCCGGCCAAAGCGACGTTGATAGACTGACATTGGAAATTATTTGAAACTGAATTCCAATACATCGTTTGATGTTGGGCACAGCTCGCCGAAGAAACAGCAGATGAGAAACTTGATTGTGTCATCAAACCAGACAGAGTTCCTGATAACCCATTCACATCAGTCGTTGCAATAGTGGCTGGAACCCAGTTGGAGCCATTATACTTTAAGTATTGAGAAGCAGTCGGAGCCGTTGAAGAGATGGAAATTCCTTGAAGCTTGGTCGCATCACCAAAACGAGCATCATTACCTGCTGCTACACTGCCAGCGGTGGTGCCCACGTTGATGCCGATCACAGGAATAACCGCTGTACCAGATTTAGTGAGGGGAGATGAGACATTGATATCACTCACAGTCCCTGTACCGCCGGAATCATTTTGACAAGAAAAATTAGTTCCATCAAAAGTCAGATACTGGCCGAGTGAACAAGACGAAACAGAAGATTTCAAAACGAAGTCAGAAGGTAAGTTGTTACCAAGTTTCGCAGAGGAATAAGAAAACGTCGAAAAAGGAACAGAACGGATTTCTGAATTCGGAGTGATCGCATTCCACCCCAGACCATCATGGAATTGAACTTTTAAAAGACGAATTTCTGTTTCGGAAGGTCTATACGTACCGCCAGCCGCACAAGGCAGATCCACAGAGTTTTTGAAAGCATCACGAATATCAGCAATGGGACCCGTCGGAAAAATGCGTGTGCCTGATCCAATCGGCACATCAAAGATCCCTTGAGAGCCTTGCATATTCACGTGATCTTTTTGCTCTTGCCAGAAAGTACAATTCCCAGATGCATTGGTGATCTCGAATGCGAAACTCACGCTATTGTATTCTAATGGAGTCCCATTGGGCTTAATGATACGACCTTGATAAGTAAACGACGCCGGAGAAGCCACGGCGGCCCCTGCAAGTAGAAAGCATAAAATGAGAATCCCAGACGTCCAATTTCTCATGATCAGTTATTCGGCAGTCTGAAGGGAACGCTTTATTAAGTTCGCTCTTAAGCGATGAATTATAGGATTTTTTCTGCTCCAAAATTGGAAAGAAAAACAGAACGTTAACAGTGCGAAAGAACTTGTTCGATCGTTAACAACAAAAAGGTGCCAGGTCCTCTTTCTTGTTATGATGCGACAAGAAAGAGGACCTGGCACCTAATACAGCGAGCCTTGGGCTAAAACTTCTGGCAGACCTAAGTGAGTCAGCATGGAGTTTCCGAATTTGGAAAATGATCCGCCTTCGAGTTGGAAGTGACGAATCAGATCAACCATCCAGTAAGGAATCTTTTTTTCACACTTAAGTTCAAGAATGACATTGCATCTTGGTTCTTCAAAGGAGTCGGGATGATCGTAGTGACTTAGTAGTTGCTCATCAGGTCGCACGCACCAGTCATTCATTTCTTGAAAACGTAAATCTCGGTCAAAGGTCACACGGGCATAGTCATCAACCACGGACAGATAAGCTTTGCGGCGGTATTGAGTTAATATCACGGGGGCTGTGTTATAGGTCATCTTCACCCGCAGGAATTCTTCAAGATTCGCTCGAGAGCTTCCTTGAATATGATCCGGCAGAACACCCCACTCCAGAATATCAGACCAATTCTCGTCGTGGACCAAGGCGCGTTTCTTGCGCACAAATTCCCGCAATTTATATTTGATTTCAAAAAAGTAGGGGGGCTTGGGATCATCTCCATAGGAGCGAATGCGCATATTAAAATTAAACGCATTCGCAGATTCTTTAAAACGCATCAGATACAGGCTGGGCGTATCCAGATAAAGACTGTTGATGGTGTAGTGTTTATCAGAAGAAATAGTGGAGTAGTAATCCATCTCGCAGTAGGTTTCCACGAAACGGGAAATGGGTTCCACCAACGAGGCGGGAATAAGGTATTTTAGTTCATATCGTTCTAAAGCCAATGGTGAAACAGGTCCACTCACAAGACCACCACCTTTAAGGATTTGCTTAAGTGGTTTTTGGTGGGCTCCGTCGCCAGGCGTTCACTTTGAAGTAGATATTCTACAAACAAAGTCAGAATCTCTTGCTGCTGGCTTAATAGGTCCATTTCGCCTTGTTCTTGCAACAAGCGGTTTTCTAAAGAAGACAAGGTGTCGCGCTCTTTCACTTTGCTGATTTCTTTCAGTCCGGCGCTGGTCATCTTGTAAAGTCCCACCAAATTTAAAATCTGATTTTTTAGACTCAAAAGGCTGTCTTTGCTGTCGTCGACTTCTTTTTGCTTCAACGCTTTTTTAAGAATCAACTCATTTTGTTTTTGTCGCGAAAGATCGTCGGCCCACAAACCTGGCAGTTGGATGGTCAACTCCACCTTATAACCGATATCGTCGCCTTTGTGCGACTGGGAGACATCCAATCCCTTGATCCACTGATCCTCACGGCCTCGCAGAATTTCTAGTTCACGGCTGTAGTTCTTAAATTCGGTCTGGGAAATTCTTGCTGATAAAGAGGCTTGGGGCAGGGGAGTGCTGGCGACGGAATCTGCCACCTCTTGTACGTTTAGGAGATCAAATCCTTCTAAAGAATCTTCGGACCAAGAGGGAACCCAATTTTTAATCTTTTTCGCCGCCGCTTTATTTTCCTGAGTAATCACATTTTCCAGACGTTTCAATTTATAAATGTCACCTTGAGCCCCTAAAAATGACTTGGTCGAAGCGCGCCCTGCGCGTAAGGAAAGACTTTGCGCTTTCAAGTAGCCATCCGACAATTTTAAAGAGCTTGTCAGAATCGCCATCTTTTGACGGCTGATTTCATAAGAAATCAAATTCAGATAGCGCTCATGCAAAGCCCACGCAAGAGATGCATCTTTTAAAACCGTTCGACTGGCATCGGGTGCTTCACCAATTTTCCATTCAGGCCATGAACGAAACTGAAGCTTCAGTCCCACTTCATATTCGTTATTCTTTTTATCTTCTGTTTCAGTATTGGCAAAAGCTTCTACGTTGCGCAATGGATTGGTCGTATTTGTACTGCGCATTTCTTCCTGTGAAGTATAGGCCGAGTCCGACCACGCGGTTTTTAAAACCTGCTCTGGCGTCATTGCAAATGCGGAAATGCCTCCAAACAGAAGCCAGTGAAAAAGCATCAAGGATTCCTATTTCCAGTAGCCAGATTGACGACAGCATATTGAGGAGAATTTTTTCGATCAAAGACCATAAACATCTGGTGCGTTTCCGGATGAACAGCGATTCCTTCCAGATGGCGCATAGTGAATTCTTGGAACAGCTGCGTCTGACCCGATTTTGAATTCAAAGTCCAAATCGCGCTGCAAGAAGCTTCGCGACAGGTGGACGCCAAGTAAAACGTGTCCCCTTGCTTAATCAAGTCCGTTGCCAAGACTTCAACATCCTGGTGAGGCAGATCCATCACAAACCGCGCAGACAGGGTCACTTGCTCGGGCTGCAATCGTCCTTCAAAGACTGAAGCAAAGTCTGATATTTTTAGAATCAACGCTTCATTACGGCGGAGGACAGGACCTTTCAGCGAAACATAAAGGTCGGTGCCATCGACGGTGTGACCTTCAATTTCAAAACCGTCTTTAGATGCCTGCAAATCCGCATCATAAATAGATTTCAAGATCGGATCTTTAGAATCCTTTAGGGCTTTTAGCAATGGTGTTCGCAGATCCGCCTGGTGCTCGACCTGATAGCGAAGACCGCTGCGTTTGATCTGAGCAAAAAGATTTCTTTCGGGTTTTATCTTTCCCTTTTTGGTCGGAGACAGGGAGCTTAATAAATACAAATTATCGCCCTGAACGGAAATAGATTCGATGTCAGTCATGGCAGGCAGTCCATCAATCTGAATCTGATGGGGCTGTAGCTGTCCTTGTTCATTCATTAAAAACAAGACGGGGCGGTCCTGAGGGTAGTCATCCGAAATCAATGCAAACTGCTTAAGCTCAGGGATAAACACAATACCTGACATTTCGGGTTTGAATGTTTGGCCTACATTTAATGGCACTTCCATCTCCCTGGGATCTTGCTGATTCAATTCGGAATCCACAGATGCCTCGTCAGCATAAGCTTGGCTTAGCAAAGACATGCTCCATTTTTTCTGAACAAAGACCTTTTCCCCTAAAAGAAATCCATTGTTGCGAGGGATTTTGATCACAACCTCGCGTCCCCACGCAACCAAGGTATGAATTCGCAGCAACCGCTCGGGAATCTGCACAATGCGCGAGCCGATACTTACCACCGAACCACGCACTGTTTTTCCAGAAGTGGAGCTGACCTCCACGGTCTGACCTACGGTAAGCGTCGAAGACAGGTTTTCATTGATATATCCATTTACATAGGTGGGATTTAAAGGAACCAAAGTGATCAGGGGAGCAAAGGCCGGGGCCTTTTCGCCATTTTTAAAATTCACGGCGCCGACAGCACCATCAACTTCCGCAAAAACAAAAAGATTCTTCATGCGGTTTTCGATTAAAGAAATCTCTTTGCGAGTGTCTTCAAGTTCCACCAGCAGGGGATCTGCCTGAGGCGCCAAATGGTCTAAGTCTTTAACGACACCCGCCAGTTGTTGGCGCAGATGCATTTCTGCATTGAGTTTGTCATAGCGACTTTTTAAAATTCTTAATTGGGAATCCCATTCGGATTGACCCAGCTCTGCCAGTAAGTCACCCTTGCGCACCACCTGGCTTGGCAGGACATAGATGTGTTTGATTTCAACAGGGCTGTCAAAGTTGACTTGAAATTCCCGTGACTCAGCCACCCCTAGGATGCTGACCGGATCGGAACTTAGCACAAATCCCAGAATTAATACCAAAAAGACAGCGACACTCCAGCAGCCTAGTAAAAATCGATTCTCGGTGCCAATGACTTCAGACATTTTCACCTTACACCTCGATGACTGATTCTTGATTCATAAAATTTAAACCGCGAACAGATGAGATTCTTCCCAGCTCTTCAACAAGATCAGCCGACGTCTGTTGCGGTTTCAAACGCACCTGATACGAAAAATCCAAGCGTTCTCCTTGACCCATTTCACGAATGGTCGCCAAGGCAAAATGCCGACAGGATTTTTCAAGTACACCTTCGACCTCCCGCTGATCAGATCCCACACGAGACAAATTCAATCTAAGCAATCCATCAAACTGGGGTCCTGAGGCAAAAGGAGACTTTTGTAAAACAGCTAAGGCTAAAATGAAACAAATAGTACCGACGATAGCGATGCCGTAGGCATGAACGCCAGCTGACAAACCCACCGCGAGCGATGCGAAAATAAAAAACATATCACGGGGATCTTTGACGTTCGTGCGGAAGCGTAGCAAAGAAAGGGCACCGATCATACCGATCCCACGAGCGACGTTGTCACCGATTGCTTGCATCGCTATGGCAATAACGATTGGCAATAGGACCAAACCATGCAGAAAGTTCAGCGAATAGGAAAGCCCCCGGAAAGTTTTTACGTAAGCTACCGCCAAGGCAGTCCCCAATATAAAACTTAGCAAAAAGGCATAGATGATCGAAATCCATGTTGGATTGGCGAAAGAAGAGTTTAGAACCGAAAAATCCAACATAAATATCCCCTTTAGAACTGACCTTCACACACGCCCGGAGTTGTCGTTAGAACAGGATTCGGAGTGGCTGAGAAGTAATCCTTGATGTCCAGATCCAAATGCAATGCGCCCGTTTTGCAGCCACGATAAAGTGCGCGGTAAAGACTTAGCAGATTGTGTTTAAAGATTCCGTACTCTGCCGGGGTGAACTGCAGATCGTTCATAAAGAAGTTCTGCATCACAGTCTGACTTTCCGGAGTGCCGAAAACCTGTCCATAAAGTTGCACAACGCCTTTGTAAGTTCTTGGGCTGAAGTGGCGAACAACCATGTTCGCATTTAGATAAAGATCAGCATTATTTTTCCAGCTGTCATAACTGTCGGAGGATTTTTTGACGTCAGCAATCAGGTGATATTTTCGTGCGACATTCAGATCAAAGCCTCCGTCATTGTCTTTTAAAAGCATGACTTTCAAAAGGGCGCCGGTCTGTTTGATCGTATTCAAAGTTTCTGCTTCAGACGGTGTTAAAGTGTTCGCAGGCTTTGCGCGAAGCTCTTTATATTTTTTCTCTGAAATATCATCCAGGGAGCCTTGAGCCGTTTTGAAGAAGACACGGCGTTTGGCTTCGACATTCCCGATGCGGTCGGCCTGATTTAAAAGGAAATCCAGGACCAGCATGTTCGATGTATCCTGCATGCCATGAAGTTTCTGCCCAGATTTTCCTAAGTCTCTGCTACCCAAGATTTGTGCGATAGGACGCGAGTCTTTAAGAAGGGGCCAGTACACGCTGCTTTTACGGAATTGATCTATGCGTGCTGGATACTGTTTTACTCCAGACACCTCGCCATAGTTTACTTCATTGCCCGGATTTTCGGCCAAGACACCGAAAACTTGCTGTTTATCTTCAGTCAGAATCAGATTCGTCCAGTGAGCCGTGGCGCCATCCAATAATCCGCGACGCTTTCCAACATTGTAAAAGGAGGGAGGTACCACACCTAATCCATGAGGAGGCTTCGTATAAAAGTCAGGTAAGACTGACGTCTCTCCATGCTTGGCACGTACGAGATATCCGATTTGCTGGTGCCAATATCTATTGATGATTGTTTTACCCATCATCAAACTTAAATACCGACCCGCCAATGCCTGATCTAAAACCGTATCGATATCAACAGTGCGAAGAACCGCCGCGGGGACTTCGACTGCTTTAAAAAGTTGATTTAGACGGGAATAACCCAGAATACTCCCCACGGAAACTCCCGGTGAAGCAAATTTGAATTTTGCCTCTTTATCAGGATAACCTACGCGGTTCTTCAATTTCTTTTTCTCAGGACGAGAGAGCGTGCACACGGTTTTTCTAAACTGCTCTTCGCTCATACCATTGGGGATTTTATAGTACTCTATGGCAACAGACGTGCTGTTAACTTTGGGGCAGCCATAGAACTGCTGTGTATTAGGGTGATCACCGCGGGTCGGGTAAAGATTGTAAGCGCAAAGGGCATCTTCGCCTTTGTCGATTTTATTTTCTAGGCCGGGAAGTCTTTGCGTGATGAAGCATTTTTCCGGAAGAGCTTTTCCTGAAACATCGAAGCTGTATGTTTTCACAGCGTGGGAGCCGTACTGAGGATCCAGATAGCTGTGAGCGTGGGAACCAAAAAGTGTTAATGTAATTAAAGCTGTAAGCATGGTTCAGTCTCCGTATTGTGAATACGAAGACTAGAACCGGGAAATTTAAAATCCAAATTACGATACTGAAAGCCAGATTACCGAACGTACCTAACCCCATTTTTGGAATCAAGCGTGAGGGAGGCTGGAAGGGAGCTCAGGCTTTGCAATGTGCCTGATGAATTGTAATACCGGATTGTAAGCTTGTTCGTCTCTGAGATAGTTAGTTCTACATAGCCAGTCGGAGTTTTAGTGCTCGTGCCAACTAGATAGCGGGGAGCACTTCCAGCACATGGCATCGAAACAACCTGCAGTTTCTTACCATCCGGATACGTATAGTGACCGGAATAAAAACCGTGGGAATGACCGA
This sequence comes from Bdellovibrio sp. HCB185ZH, assembly GCF_047302455.1. Taxonomy (GTDB): domain Bacteria; phylum Bdellovibrionota; class Bdellovibrionia; order Bdellovibrionales; family Bdellovibrionaceae; genus Bdellovibrio. The sequence continues at coordinate 1,130,796 of NZ_CP178624.1, read as the reverse complement.
ATATTACTAGATCAACATTGTTATTCAACAAGATCGCTTCCAGTGTATTGCTGCCAGCGGTGCGACGTTCTGATGTTAGAACGCCGTTTTGGTAAACGGTGGAACTATTCGCCTTGCTCGCAACAATTGAATAAAGAGGAATGTGACCATAGACCACGCGAGCTCGAGCTCCCTTAGCGCGGGCAGAAGTCAGTTGTGTTTTCAGCCAGGCAAGTTGCGTCGTACGATTTTTAAGATTCGAATAGTTTGCATCATCTAATGAGATAAAGAAAACATCTTCCTGGATGAATGAGTAATAAAAGGGGAAGTTCGCGTCGTCGACGAATTCAACACTGCCTTTGTTCTTTTTCCAGAACGTACTGTATTGCGTTCGCTCTTGATTGTAATAGGCATCGTGATTTCCTGGCGTCGCCATGAATGGGATCCTTGCATCCCGCATCGGTGCCATCACTTTTTTGGAAAAAGAGTTCCACATGCTGACATATGTACTGTCAGAAAGACTTGTCTTTTCTCCATCAATGAAATCACCCACGCCAAGAATTACGGCTGGATCACGGGAGATCATTGACTTGACGATTGAGATTGTGGCACTCGAGTACGTTCCGTCAGTGTCGATGTTCATATCAGAAAAGGCATGGATCTTAAGAGATTTCGCGCTGTCAGTGGATTCGTCAGGGGCTGGACTAGTGGGTGTTGGAGGCGTCGTTGAGTTTGTATCGCCTGTATCGGGGATTGACTGTGAGTTATCAGTGTCCGTGCCCGAACCTGTGCTCGGCATAGCCGTAGAGGTTTGGAAACCGGAGTTAGAGGGTGAACAAGCAGCTAAAGTAGAAACGAGAAAAAAGGCCGCAACGAATAAAACTTTGTTGTTGGCTTTCGTTTTCATATTCTATGTATCGTAACAATGGTCCCATTTATTAAGCGAAATTAATAATCTCAGACGTAAGTAAAATGGACTCAGGTCTAAGTTTAATTTCTTGCTGGAACTCTCGACAGTTTTAACGAACTTCTAACATGAATAAGAGGAACGTTAATAAACATGATCAAAGTCAGATCATGAAAGTATAGCGGATGTTTCGGTTGTTACCTTGGCGGGAATTTGTTCAGCGATTAGTTCCGCCATGGCAGCAATCGTTAGAGATGGATTTGTGCCTGTGGATGTTGGCAAAATACTTCCATCCACGACGTAAAGTCCGTCGTAGCCAAAAACTTCACCGCGCGTATTTACCAAGCCTGTTTCCTCGGTATCACCCATCGGGCATCCACCTAAAGGATGAACGGCAATAACTTTATCCAAGTGAGTGAGGGGATTGTCCAGGAATTTTCCTCCCAGATTTTGCGCAACCTTTTTCATTTCTTCGCGCATGCGATCAAAATGCAACGAACTGGTTTTAAGATTCCAGTTGATCACTGTCTGGCCGTCGTCTTGAAGTGACACCACGCCGTCTGAACGATCGCGGCCCATCCCTAAAAGCACCATCGCCTTGCGCGTGAATACTCCGCGATCCAAGGCGGATGCGAAATCATCACCGATGTTGATTTCAGTATTCGTTTTCAGACCCAGAATTTTGCGGAAATATTTTTTCAAAGTTCTTCCAGCTAGGTAAAGCACGCCCATGATGCCGGCAATCTGCGGGACCTTGCCGGAAATATACCAGGCAATGGCATTGGGAAAGCCTGCATCCTCCAGATACATTCCGTGGGCAAAGCCATCAGAATAATTCTTTAAAGAGTATTTAATAGCACCAGTGATAACAGGTCCATTCGTGGGATCTAGGTCGTCTTTGGTGTTTAAGACCATTCCCAACAGATCTCCGTTACCACACCATTTCTGACCTAACCAACGATTTAGCTTCGGCAGGCTTCCATTCTTTTTCATTTTTAGTAAAAGAGATGTGGAGCCCACGGAGCCCGCAGACAAAACGACTTTCTTGGCTGTCAGGACGATCTCTTGGGCCGGAAACTGCGGCACGTGAAAAGTGATTTTGTAGTGATCGTCAATGAATTCGATTTTGCTGACTTCCGCCTGGGTTCGAACATCCAATTGACCCGCACTGGATTTCAAATTTCGAGCACGGAAAATGTAATTTAAATCCAACGAGTTCTTTGCGTGGATATTGCAACCCAAGTCACATTCTCCACACTTGTTGCATTTCGATTGAATAGCTCCGTGTGAGTTTAAAGTTTGATGACCAGGGAATTCTCCATCAAAGCGCACAGCTAAAGGGGGCAATTGAAACTCTGCCGGAGTAACTGCCGCTGGATTCTGCTGCATTTGCAAGGAAGCGTTTTTCAGAGCGGTGGTTTTTGGTGTGTCTTTATAGTAAGGATCGCTTTCAAAGGGATAGGGGCGAGCCTCCATCATCGAGATGACTTTGTCGTAGTAAGGTTCCAGTCTCTGTCTGGTAATTCCACCGGGCCAGCCCGCGAAAAACTCTTCGGGCATGCGATACAAGACATTGGCATAAATCAAACTGCCGCCACCTAGGCCACTTGCCGTCAATGTCATGACGTCACTGTCGGGAGTGTCTCGAAACTCCATCAACCCGTATTTGCCATCTTCGGGATCCCAGAACATATTTTCCTGAATTTCATGCGGACGGCGCGGGAATTCGTGCATTTTCCATTGGCGGCCACGTTCTAAAAGGCAGACGTTGTATCCTTTTTCCACCAGACGACAAGTCATAACCGAGCCACCAAAACCAGAACCAATCACCACATAATCGAAATCAAGCTTCATACAGATAAATCCTTACGCGACACAAATTTGATACTTTGGCAAAACGTCATGCAAAACTGTAAAGCGATAGAATAGTAATGCATCATGCATGAGCTTCCAGTTTGATTTAAGAAAGTCGTCTTTGTAGGGAACATTGGTAAATTCAAAATCGTCATTGAGCTCAAAGTCCTCAAAGGCTTCGGCAAGCCAGCTTTCGGGACCTTCGGGAGAATATTTCCAAGTGTCTGTGCCGAACTGAAAGCTTCCGCACTGAATGTGCTCACGCCATTTCGCCAGACGCTCTTCGCCTTCTTCGTTATCGATGGTTTCAAGCAGCTCCTGCACTTTGCGAAGATCTTGATCAAAGATTTTTACGACAGGCAGGTTATTGAGCGCACGAACTTCCTGATAAAATTCCAGAACGTGTTTCACTGCCAACATATAATCAGCTGGATTGTTTCGTTCAATCGTGCGCCCTTGCCAGTCCAGATAGCTCCAGCGTAAATAGGGAAGGTCCGGATAGGAAAGCACGGTGCCGTGACCAATTGGATTGTATTCACCCACAAAAAACGAACGAACCCAGTCATAAAATCTGCGGATGGGATTTCTGCGATAGAACTTTTTTCGATAGTTCATCATGCCGGTGTCCAACGCCCCTTCACCGTCATAGATCTCGGAAACTTTGTTGATCTCATGAGTGATTCCGGCAAAACCTTGATGGGCCCAGGTGTCAACAAAGGCATGGGTGGTCACTCCCAGTAGGTGATATCCAAAAGCTTTGTGAAAGTTTTGAACACAGCTCTTTACCACGTCTTGGGCGATCACGCTGTTGGGACGGCAGACTAATTTCTGCGCTAAGGGATCCTTGCTGTTGTCATGAACTTCATTGCCGGGAATAAAGTGAAAGGGAATCCAAACATGATGGTTTGCGAGTTCTTTAAAATTTCGATAATCCAGCATCTTGTGGGCACTCGCGCGAAATTCATAGGCTGAATGATTCTGAAACAAAATTGTACCCGAATTTACCGCATCATCCACATACTGTGAACTGCTAGCGATCGTGTTGGCTTCAAAAGGAGTAAATCCGCTCATGCGAGCTAGTACGTAGGTAACTCCCAAGTGAAAATCGATTTGCATATTAGGCCTTTTGTTTTTTCAGGAATGCTAAAATTTTTGGGAACACTTCGATGTGCGCGTACTGGCCCATGAAAGTGTCTTGGTGTCCATATCCTGGAACTTCAAGATACTCGACAGCGGCGCCATTTTTTCCCTTCTTTAAAGCTTCATAAGTCATTTTGTTTGAACCTGGAAAAATATTGTTCTCGGCGCCACTGATGAAAAGCGTCGGCGGCATGTCTTGCTTTTGACATTCTTCCAGATAGTTTTTTGACTTATCAAAAGAGACCGAAGCTTTCGCGAATAGCATTTTTCGGATGTGACGGTAATAGTGAAAGCTTGTGCCACCAAATAGGTCCACCAAGCGACGGTGTGTGGTCGGGTGAATATTTCGATGAACATAAGCTGCGGGATATCCCCAGCCCCACATAAAGCTCACCAGGTGGCATGCAGGTTCTTTGCATTCATGACGAATACCGCGCTCCATCCAGTAAAGCCATTTTCCAAAGCCCGGTCCCGGAAAGTAAGCCATACGTGGACTGACGTAAGCATATCCAAACACATATTCCAAAAGTTCTGGCCCAAAAAGCATTTTGATAAATGCCTGCCAGCGAACTTTGGGAGTGAGGGACACACTGTTTGAAACGATACTGGAAATTCCTTTAACGTGACCGGCCGCCAAGGAAGCCATAAACGAAATTGAACCGACGCAGTGGCAGACGACGTGAATCTTGGTATCGGCTCCACATTGTTGGCGGATGTACTCCACAGCTGTAGGGATGTCATTTTTTGCGATATCGTCCAGGTTGTAGCGATGGGGCCCCAGATTATAAGTGAAGCGACCACTTCCGCGCCAATCCAAAGACCACACGTCGGTGAATCCATTGCTGTGCAGGTAGTTCACGAAGTTCTGGTGCTCGGGCATGATAAACATGTCCGTTGAAGTCGTGAGACCGTGGAGCAAGAGAACGACATTCTTGGATTCTGTCACTTTAAAGCGCTGAACGGAAATTGTCAGACCATCTGGAGTGTCTAAAGGATAAAGATTTTTTTCGCCCATGGCGACGCCTTGAGTGGTGTTCATGGGATAAAGATGTTCATTCCATCTTGCGGTTGTGGTGGTGAAAATGAACGGAGCATAGGACTGCCAAAGATTTTTTGCAAAAACGTTGAGGAATTTGGCGACCGCCTCTTGTTCTTCGATAGCAGAGGGGGCATTGCTTTTAAATGTCGTCAGTTGCTTGATAAAGTCGCTGACGGAAATTCGTAAAATTCCCACACCCGTGACATTCTTGGTTTCGCCCGGATTGTAGTCAGAGTGACCTTCCCAAATATAGTAATACAAAGTCGTCGTCTGCGACCACATCTCAAAGGAATCCTCTTTGATCACTTCTTTAAACCCAAAGAAAGTCCAAGGGTTCCCTAGTTTGTCCTTTAAGAAAAGCGTGTAATGCATTTCTTTTGCGGTGTCTCGATCGGAACTGGCTTCGGGTCGCACGAAGAGATTGAACAGACCTTTTTCAATTTCGAAATCTGTGATGGTGCCTACAGCTCCAGCTTGCAGGTGGGGATCTGTGATAAAGGTATCTAGATCTGAAACCTTGATGGTTAAGGTAAATTCAAAAGGGACTCGGGATGCCGACTCTTCCAAGATTTCAAAGTCTGATTTTTTTAGAGGGTTGCTAGTGGAGAGAACGAATGATTTCGCCATAAAATGGCCAGCCATTCTCTCGGTGAATTCGAGAGTGGTGTTAGAAAGAGTCATCACAATCCTTTGTTTATGTCAGAATAAGAGGATTGTAATTTACAGTAAATAAACAAGAGTGAATGAGGACTAAGGTGCTGTTTGCCTACAAGCCTGTAAGGAAACTATACGGTCAGAGGAATTTTTAAGACGACCTTTGTTCCTCTTGGATGGTGGGGGAGGTTTTCCTCCTGGGAAGTGATGACGATACTACCACCCATCATCGTTAGATATTCTTTAACCAGGGGCATGCCATAACCAGTTCCTTTTTCACCCTGAGTTCCTTCGCGGGTGGTGGCGGCATCCAAATGGAAGATCTTGTTAAGAAGATTTTCGGGCATGCCGATTCCATAGTCTTGGATTTCGATGACAGCCATAGACTCGGTGGAATAAGCGCGCAAATCAATACGGTCACCTGGCAACGAAAACTTCACGGCGTTGCTAAGAAGGTTCGCTAATACAACGTTATTAAGAATCGTTTTTTCACTGTTCACGACCATTTTGTCGCGGCTTAAATCCAAGGCGATCTTAATGCCTTTTTGACTCGCTAGTGTTTCAGATTTCTCCATGACTTCATTCAGCACAATTGCAATTGAGATCGGGCTTAACGGCATGGATGCTTTTCCATCTTTAACCGATTTGAGGTGACGAACCTGATGTAAAAGGTTGTTGATGTCGCTGACCGCTCTCTCCATTTTATCCAGCTGTTGTCCCATGGGCGCTTCTTGCTCTTGATCTTCGCGGGCTTTGATCAGGTTGTATGTCATGGATGACAAAGTGTTGGCGACGTCGTGCAAAAGCACGCGCAAAAGGTTTTCAACATCCCAATGTTTTTCCTGCAATCGTTTGGTGTACTTTTGCTCGCCCCTTAAATATAGGTGAGTCGTGATGCCTGCGAAAATCAAAAAGGTACAGACGTTAAAACTTTTTTCAAAATTATAATCACCATAGGCTGCTATGATATTCACACTGCCGCCCTGAAGCTTTAAAATCCAAAACCACACCATGGTGGCAAAGACAATTGTATACCCAATGAAGGCGCCGGAAGTACTTAGCAGCACTCCAAAGCCAAAGGGAACAATGGCAAGCCAAAAGATCCCCGGTGCTTCAACTCCGCCGGAAAGATAAAGAAGATAGACCAAGACAGCCGTTGCTAAAAGACCGCAAGACAAGGCTGCGATTTTATAGTTCTTAAAGCGATAAAGTAGGATGGGGGGTAAAAGTGCAGTCCCAATCCAAAAGGAAAATAGACCGGTATTGTATTCCGAGACTCGATATTCGAAATTGAATTTAAAGAGATAAACAGCGGACATAGCCAAGCTGACGAAATAAATCATCTTTAAGTAAAACAGTCGCTTTTGCTGGGCTTCCTCAGCTGTCTCTTTAGGTTCGAACATACATACCTGATCGTCTCTATCTGTTATCTTGTTTACTTCTCGGCCTAAATACTTATGAACGGTAGGACACTACGCAAATGTAATAAACACCCTCGACTTTATTCCAGTCCTCGGGGTCTAGTGTTTCCCTGACGCGGGACGTGTTTACATTAGGAGAACACCGCTCGCCGCATAAGGTTTCCGAGATATTTTTAGCTTATTAAGCAATGTGCGCGATCCGGGGGCGATTTGTTTGAATCTTGTCAATTAGTAAGTAAACAGAAAGCTATTCTTCTTGCCCGCTAAAACCTTCCGTACTAAGCGTAGCTCAAAAAACAGGAGACTTTATGAAATTAGTTATCGCTTTGGCTTTGGCTCTTCCGATGTTTGCATTCGCATCTGGCGAAAAATATCAAAATCGTTCTGAAAACCCATTCGTGCCTGAAAAAGGTATCGTGACTGCAAAGCAAATTTGCGTTGACGAAAAAAATGAAGTTTTCCGTGTATTCGTTCCTGCTCACAAACAAGAATTCTGCAAATCATACAAATGGGATCGCACAGATTCTCACTACCCGAAAAAAGTTTGCGTAGGTCGCACTGTTAAAGACATCCCAGCTCAAACAGTTTCTGTATCTCCATTTTACCAACAACTTGTTTGCGTGAAATACGATCGCAAAGATTCAACACGTCCAACATGCGTGAAATCTGAAGTTCGCACTTTGCAATACCCAACAAGCTACATTCAGTATACTTACGAAGCAGCTGACTGGCGCCAAGAGCGTCCAATCCGCACTCAAGAAAAACAAATCGAGAGCTGCAAATAGTAATGAAAAGGGACCGAAAAGGTCCCTTTTTTTATTAGAAAACTGAAACTTGGAAGAATCACTCACCTTGATTAGCCTTATTCGTAAAGGCGGTCGAGAATGAGACAGGATTCAGTGAAGCTTCTTTCCGGTGGTAATCCACAGATTGAAAAGGGCGACGGAGATAAGGTCGTCCAAACCTATATCACGGCGATGCCGGGATGGAAACGAGAAGTGGGTCGGGAACTGGATCGACTCATCACTCAAACTATACCCAAGGTTCAAAAAGCCGTTAGATGGAATTCTCCATTTTATGGCATTAAGGGGAAAGGTTGGTTTCTTTCCTTTCATTGCTTTTCGAAATACATCAAGGTCGCATTTCTTCGTGGAACTTCCTTGCAACCGCCGCCTCCGATTGAATCAAAAGATCCAGATGCTCGTTATCTGCATATTCCAGAAGACGGTCAGTTTGACGAAGTTCAATTCAAGCGCTGGCTAAGACAAGCGGCGAAAGCAGATGGGCATAAGCTTTTTTGAGCGCTTCTAGTGGAGCACCCAGTCTCTGGCTTCTTCAAGCTGTGCAGGTTGAAAGACTTTGATTTCGGGTTTAAACAGGGGATCAATCGAGTCAGCAAGCACGCGAATCCATTTTTGATCAGCGACTACCGCACATTTTTCCAGACGATTAAACAGGCTCCAATTTTTCAGACCAAACTGGATATCTTTCATCAACGCGGAAATTTCCACGCCGTCAAGATTCTCGATGACTTCAACTAAGCGTATGCCTTTCCATTTTTCTAATCGTGGTTGGATTTTTTCTGTGAAGGCTTCGAATTCCTCCCTGGTGACTTTTCCTGATACTTTAAATTCGATGAATTTCTGATTGTGGTCTTCGCGATAGGACAACATTTTGACTCCTTTTCATCCGTTAAAACATGATCGCAAAAAAATCGGTTAAGGGTTGGTTTTTCCTTGGAAGTTTGCAATTTTGCACGACTTCAATTCGTGCCCAGAGAGAGATTGATCAAGACGGGGTTGAAATTTGCAAAGGTATTTGTTAGATTTGTAAGTGCAGTGGCGCTGCGGGCTTAAAGTTCTTTTGAGCTCTCCAAATTTATGCTCCTAACGGGTCAGGTAGACCTCACAAGGAGTATCTATGTCTGAAAATCGAAAAAATGCACATAACGTTCAAGAGGGCTACGACATTTGGGCGGCTGACTATGATAGTTATCCCAATCCCACAGTCGCGACGGACGAAATGGGATTTCCAAATTTCTGGCGTCATCATTCTGGCAGGAAGGTGCTTGAAGTGGGATGTGGAACGGGCAGGCACACTAAGAAATGGGTCGAGGCTGGCAACTCAGTCACCGCGATCGATATCTCTCCGGGGATGCTTGCGATGGCTCGCAGTAAAATCTCATCTTTAAATGTGAATTTCATGGAAGGAGATTTCATCACGCAAAAAAATCTCGCTCACGATTTCGATATCGTAGTGGAAAGTCTGATGCTGGAACATATTCAAGATCTCGCTGCATTTTTTAATCAATGCGTAACAGTTTTAAAAACGGGTGGAGATCTTTATTTGTCTGAGATTCATCCCCAAAGAACTCAAGCAGGAATCGGCGCGCATTTCAAAGTTAAAAACTCCGACCAAGAAATTCATCTGGTCAGTTTCCCTCACACAGAAAATGAAATAGAAACTTGTGCTGCTAAAGCAGGATTTAAGCTGGTGAACAGTAAGGATCTGTTGGGCGATCAGAAGCTTGCCGAGTTAAATCTCAAGTGGGAAAGACATTTGAATCAGCCGATGATAAAGATTTGGCACTTCGTTAAGTTATAGTCGAAGAATAGCGCCTGCTGGAGTGCGGCGCTATTCGTTAATGAATCATCGTTCAAGATTGAGATGTCGATCTTTAACCGTGTACCAGTTTTTTAAGCAGCTCGACATCATTTTCGACATTTTTCATGCGTGAACCGATGTCGACAACATTTGCTGAGATTTCTTCTGTCGCTGCCGCATTGGATTGAATGACCGAATCCAATTGATTCATGGCTTGAGAAATCTGATGTATACCCGTTGTCTGTTCTCCACTCGCAGTGGCGATTTCTCCATTAAGATCCGCGACCTTTTTTACTGAAGATAGAATGTGAACCAAGACTTCGCCAGATTTATCAGCCAGTCGCTGACCATCATCTACTTTTTCCACACTCTCTTTAATCAGCCCACTGATGTCTTTTGCAGCAGAGGCACTTCTTTGCGCAAGGGTGCGAACCGCGTCTGCAACAACCGCGAACCCTTTACCTTGTTCGCCGGCGCGTGCGGCTTCAACTGCTGCATTCAACGCCAACAGATTCGTCTGAAAAGCAATGTCGTCAATGACGTTGATAATCTCTTCGATCTTATGTGAATAAGTGGCGATCTCGTTCATCGAGTCAACTAAGACCTTCATCTGTTGCTCGCCCGTTTCTGCCGTCGATCTTGAGCTCTGTGAAAGAGTGGAAGCTTGTTGCGCATTTCCGGAGTTTAAGTTCACAACCGAGGTCACTTCTTCTAAGGAGGCCACGGTTTCCTCCAAGGAAGCTGCTGCTGACGTGGAAGATTCGGCCAGACTTTTTCCCGCTTCTGAAACAGCAATGATGGAATGACCTACTTCCTCGCTGCTTTTAGAAAGCGACGACACAATAGTGTTGATACGTTTTGAAAGATTGAAACTAAAACCCAGTGCCAACACCAGGACTAGAGCGCTTACGACCACAAACACGGTGACCATGCGAACTTCAAAAACCTGGGTCTGGGAATCCACGACGTCTTGATAAACACCAGATCCCACATACCATTTCCAGGGCTTATAACTGCGAACATAAGCGGATTTTTTAACCGGAGGTCCGTCCTTGCCCTTGGGGAAAGTGTATTCGGTGAAACCACTTCCGCCTGGGGACGTTGCAAGAGCTAGCATATTTTTTTGATAGGCAACACCATTGGGATCTAGGGCACTTGAGCGGTCTTGTCCTTCCAAGGCTGGGTTTGTACCATGGGCGATAGTGATGCTGTTAAAATCATAGATAAAAAAATAGTCATTTTCATTGTAACGCATGGAACGAATGGTGTCTTTGGCCAGGCGTTGTGCTTCTTCAACTGAGATGACTTTGTCATCAGCGAGTTTTGCATAATGCTCGATCGTGCTGCCTGCAAGATCGACAGCCGCTTTAACTTCGTGTTGCAGACCCTCACGTACAGAGTCGCGGTAAAGCGGGATGATGTAAGTGAATAGCGTAACGAGAAGTGCGAACACTCCTAGCAGACTTATGGAGATGATTTTAAATTTCAAAGATTTAAACATAGCTCGCCTTTTTCCGAAAAATACCATTGCCTGATTTCGGTACGTACAACGGCATTCTGTCCGCTGAGCTTAAGCTTCCGCCATTAAAAGCGAGGTGGATTCCGTCTGCGTTCATGCACCGGGGGTTGAATTTTCGGGATGTCCAAGTGGACGTCAGGAAGGTTAGCTACTCATTGTTTAAAGCGAACATCTTGATTAAAATTATCGATTATTTCGATGAAGTGTAATTTGCTAACGTACTTTCACAGCGAAAGGAGGGCGGATTATGAAATGCCCACATTGCAAAGATAAAGACCTGGTTATGAGTGAACGAAAAGGTGTCGAGATTGATTACTGCCCGGATTGTCGCGGTATCTGGTTGGATCGCGGAGAGCTTGATAAAATTTTGGAGCGTTCTCAGAAAGAAGAGATGGCGGCAATCCCGGCACAACCAACTTATGCGAATCCAAGCCATTCGGGGAGTTATGGCCACAAACCTTATAAACGAAAAAAGTCTTTCTTAGAGGAAATCTTTGATTAGAAATTTCGTCCGCGCAAGACTTGGAACTGGAATGTTGAAGCACATCAGGACGCTCAAGTTTTTTTGCAGTCCTTAGTAGGAAGCTTTGATTTGCATCTGGAATCCTCCTTCAATGAGTTCATTAGGGGGAAAGATGCTTAAATTATTTATTGCTCTTGGCTTGATGATTCCGGTTTATTCTTTTGCCGCTGATGACGCGGATCATGTGATGATGACACCCGATCAGATGAAGTGGGTGGAGGCACCACCTTCATTACCTAAAGGTGCGAAAGTGGCCGTGATGTACGGGGATCCGGGTGTGGCAGGGCCTTTTGGCATGCGCATTCAGATGCCCGCAAAGTACATGATTCCGCCACATTTCCATCCGCAGGACGAGAACGTCACTGTGATTTCTGGAAATTTTTGGATGGCCACGGGTGACGATGCAAAAGCAAAAATGATGAAGCTTCCACCAGGAAGTTTTGCGCGCATGAAGGCGGGGACTCATCACTTTGCTCGGGGTGAAGCTGCGGTTGTGCAGATCAATGGTATGGGACCTTGGGGGATTACTTATATCAATCCCGCAGATGATCCACGTAAATCAAAAGATCTGACTCAGCGTTAAGGATAAAAAAAAAGGGTCTCGTGAAGAGACCCTTTTTCAATTCAAAGTTTGAATTTCAAATTACAGCATTGAAGCGACAGCGTCTTTTTCTTCTGTCAGTTCTTTCAATGTGTTGTTCATTTTCTCGCGAGAGAAAGCGTCGATTTCAAGACCTTTAACGATCTCGTATTCGCCGTTTTTGCAAGTCACAGGGAAGCCGTACATGATACCTTCTGGAATGTCGTAAGAACCGTCAGAAGGGATACCCATTGTAACCCACTCACCATTCGTTCCCAACCACCAGTCGTGCATGTGATCAACCGCTGCAGAGGCTGCAGAAGCTGCAGAAGACAAACCACGAGCTTCGATGATCGCAGCGCCACGTTTACCTACTGTTGGAATGAAAGTGTCTTTGTTCCAAGTGTCGCCTTCAGGAGTACCAAGTTTTAGCAACTCAGGAACTTTTGCACCATCAGCTGTTGCGAAGCGAACATCTGGGTACATCGTCGGGCTGTGGTTACCCCAAACAGCCACTTTTTTGAAAGAAGCAACGGGTTTACCAGTTTTAGTAGCTAGCTGAGACAATGCGCGGTTGTGGTCCAAACGAAGCATTGCTGTGAAGTTTTTCGCTTTTACGCGACCGTGCTTCATTGCAGATTTCATTGCGATGTAAGCGTTTGTGTTTGCTGGGTTACCAACAACCAAAACTTTTACATTTGGATTTGCGTATTTACCGATAGCTTCACCTTGAACTGTGAAGATTTGACCGTTTGCAGTCAGAAGATCTTTACGCTCCATACCCGGGCCACGAGGACGAGCGCCCACAAGAAGAGCAACGTCAGCATCTTTGAATGCCACAGCTGGATCACCAGTTGCGATCATAGAGTGCAATAGAGGGAATGCGCAGTCATCAAGCTCCATCATCACGCCTTTAAGCGCTTTTTGAGCTTTTTCATCTGGGATCTCTAGAAGTTGAAGAATAACGGGTTGGTCTGCACCTAGCATGGCACCGCTAGCGATGCGGAATAATAATGCATAACCGATTTGTCCTGCAGCGCCTGTGACTGCTACACGTACTGGAGCTTTCATTGTCTGAATCCTTTCGAATTAAGTTAACTCAAAGAATTTAGACCTCTCCGCGTAAGTCGTCACGATGCAGTTGGATTTATTTGACTTTTGACTGGTGGCGAAAAATAGGTCGGGCAAAGGGTGCGAATGTTAAGTTATTGATAACACATGTGAATCTGAGGTTTTGAAAGCGTTTTGAGAGAGCTGGCGGGGCGGCGCTTAAGCGGAGCCCCTACGTTATTCGTTGCCCTCAGAACTAATTTTTATCGGGCAGTTCGTCATGCACTTTGTGCCGGAAGGGTAAGGAACGCCGTTTTGAAAGTGGGATAGATCCAGTTCTCCGTTTTTACCTCTTCGGATTTTGGCGTAGGGCGGAGAAGTGCGAACATTCTTAGCCGAAGCGATCGCGCGACCTTTCGGAAGAGTCTTACGGATTCCTGCTTGCGATTTTTTACCCGCTCCTGACGTTGCATCGCTATCAGTTGGTGCAGCCACAGGTTGTTGAAAGCTCATGCGAAGCTTTTGGATTTGTTCCGGTGTCATCTGAGGGACGTCAGCATCAACCACCAAAGTCGTTCTTTTCTCGCCGAATCTGATTTTTCCAAAAGTGATAGCACCGACTAACAGAACTACAAATGAGATCGAAAATATCTTAACAAAGCTTGTCGCAGTTGACGGGGGCTTTGCAGCGGGTGCTGGGCGCATTTTTGGAAATTGATAAAATGGCATCACCGCGATAGCTTCTGCAGGCGGTTTTGGTTTTGGTCCCAACCCCCACATATCCGGTGCGGGTTTTAATACTGTCGAAGGAACAGGGCAGGTGATGTCCGTCAGTTTTTCCAGAGTGATGCCCGAATGGTACGAGCCTTCCGCAATCTTCACTTCGAATTCATCAAGTTCACCATATTGATCAGTCGTCGTGATGTCGGCTGCAGCAACAGCGATGGTTTTTTCGTCTTCAGCAACGGAAGCACGAATTTGTTCCATGTTAGCGTTGTATTCTGCAGAGAAAACATCTCTGAGATAGTCAGCCAAAGCGAGCGGAGAAAAATCGGGGTGAAGTGATGACAACACTGTTCCTAACAAACGAGCGAGTTCATTTGCATCACCCGCACGTTTAGAAAGATCTTGATGAAGCATGATGGGTAAAATTCCCAGCATCTCTTCAGCGCGGTCTTCCATATTGTCGCGGCTTAAATCGTGGATATCAAAATTTGAAACAGCTTGTTTGACATCTTGAACAGTTGTTCCCGCATAGAAGCGACGGTTGGCCATCAGCTCCCATAGAACCACGCCCAGGGCAAAGATATCAGAGGCGCTGTTGACGTCTTTCCCTTGAACCTGTTCGGGACTCATATAGGCCACTTTGCCTTTCACTTGTCCGTTATCCAGATCTTTATCTTTCGTCGCCGTCGCGATACCGAAGTCGATGATTTTTACTTCACCTTCAAAAGAAATCAAAATGTTGTGCGGGCTGATATCACGGTGGATGAGTTTTAACTGGCGACCTGTTTGCGGATCTACCGATTGGTATGCGTAAGCCAAACCCAAGGAAACTTGGTGAATGATATAAAGAATAAAAGATGAACTGAGGCGCACTTGTTTTTCGTGCAAGTAAGTCATTAACTGGCGCAAGGTCACGCCGTTGATATATTCCATCGCCATATAGCCACGATTATTAAATTCACCAAAGTCGTAAATCTTTACGATGTTCTGATGATTTAAATTCGCACTCATGCGGATTTCATTAAAGAACATTTCTTTAAGTTGTTCAGGATTTCCAGTTTGCAGTGTTGTCTTGATCGCAACAAGTTTACTCACGCCAAATCGGGCTTCTGTTTTTCCCAAAAAGACTTCTGCCATACCGCCTTCAGCGATACGTTTAATAATTTGATAAGGTCCGATTTTCTTTAGCGTGTCCATCTCGGTATTACTATTCGGCCTGTTTCCCTAGGCACATGATGGGCATTTTGTGTTTCATAATGAGTTTTCTCGAGGCAAATTGCCCGTATCCCTGAAGGAAGGCACTCATAACTTCGCGGCATTCAAGGGGAAAAACAACCCATTGTTGGATTTTGAGGTAATCAGAAGGTGGAAAATTAAAAAATGGCGCTTTTTAAACTTCAAAAACTTTGAAAAACATTTCGACGAAATTCTCTCGGAAACTGTCATCATAGAATTCAAAATTTCCTTCTTTGGGAGCATCCCGTTCGCGAGGCTACTCCCTGTCGTTTTTCTTTTTGAAAATTGGGAACGGTCTTCTGCCGCTTTTATAATCAGTGATACATCACTGGCGGCTCTTCGCGGCGGTCTTTTCTTTCAATTCGCTCCTGGATTTCTGCCTGTTCGTGATCCATGGTGACGCCGACTTTATGGACTCCGATCATAACCCAGCCGTAAAATCCTGCACCCAACAGTGTCAGGCAGCCGATTCCAGTTAAGATCAACGTCGTCGCAGACACATAAGCAGGCGGAGCCTCCCAAGTGCCATTGATGATCGCTCCATTGATGGCAAATAATCCCAAAGTCACAAGATTTAATACCATGTGAATTAATCCGTCACGTTTCGCGGCTGTTTGATTTGGAACGCCAAAAGCCCAATCAATAAATCCTGGAATGGCGGCAAGCAGGGCCGTAGCCACCGCTGCCATATTCGAAAAAAATCCCAGGCGATACCAGAACGTATCGGCGTTGCCATAGTTGTAAACAGCGAACGCGATAAAGGTCACGAGATAGAAGGTGATGGGAAAGGCGACAAGCATGGGATGAATCGGATGGTTTTTGATACTGGCTTTGCTATACATGTTTTCCTCCTTGGCACTTCAATTATAGAAGCTCTCGCCAAGGCGGAAACCCTAATGCACGAAACTTGTCTGCGAACATGAAATTAATTCGGTCATGTTAAGAGTCCCACGACCATCGTCTTTTATTTCGCAGCCAGTAAGCAAATTTGCTCTGTCAATTCATAGGATTTTACGAATGAAGTGATGGGTAAAAACTCGTATTTGGAGTGGAAGTTTAAGGCACCCGTAAAATAATTGGGGGTCAAAATTCCTTTCGCAGATAAGGCGGCACCGTCGGTGCCTCCGCGCATCGGAATGACTTTGGGTTCGACGCCGATTTTTTCAAGTCCCGCAAAAATCAAATCAATGGCGCGGCGGTCTTCACGGATGGCGCTGCTGATATTGCTGTAGGTGTCGGTGATTTTTGCTGACAGTTTGGCTGTCGGATATTTGGCGCTAATTGTTTGTGCTGCCACTTCGATTTTCTTTTTTCTTTCGGCGAAACTTTTTAGGTCAAAATCCCGAATGGAGGCCGTGAGTTTCGCCTCCTGTTGTGTCGCTGACATTCCATTAAACCAGATATAGCCTTCGCGGCCCGCCGTGTTTTCAGGAGTTTCTGTGCGATCAAACAGACTGATAAAATCCTGCGCCATTAATATCGGATTTACCAAAACGCCTTTTGCAGACATTGGGTGAGCGGTCACTCCGGTGAAAGTGATATCAGCGGTAGCCGCATTAAAATTTTCATAGACGACTTCGCCGAGTTCACAACAGTCTATGGTATAGGCAAAATCCACATCAAAGCGCGAAAGATCCAGGGCTTTCGCTCCGAGAAGCCCAATTTCTTCGTCCGGTACAAAGGCAACGACGATATCGCCGTACTCTTGATCCCCGCGAAGATTCGCAAGCAAGGTCATCACGACTGCCACAGCGGCCTTGTTGTCCGCTCCTAAAACGCTCGTGCCGTCGCTAAAAATAATTTCTTGTCCCTTGTAAGGAAGAATTTCAGGATGCTCGTCCACGCGCAACCAGATGTTTTCTTTTTTATTCAAACAAACATCTTCGCCTGTGAATGTTAGGATTTGCGGATGAATGTGCGGACTCAGTCCAACGTCGACCGTGTCGATGTGAGTGATAAAACCAATGCGGGGTCCACCTTTTTTAGTGCCAGGTTTTACGGCCGTCACAGTGGCGTGTGCGTCGATTTGAATATTCTGAAGGCCCAGAGTTTTCAACTCCGCCGCTAACAACTCTGCCAGTTTTTGCTGGCCAGAAGTGCTCGGCAAAGCGGCAACTTCGTCATTGCTCTGAGAGCTTACGGCTAAATATCTAAAGAAACGTTCTATCAGTTGTTTTTCAATTGCCTGCATGGAGTCAGAGTACACCAATCCAATTGAAAACGCATTGATAAGTTTTGTGCTCTTATTTGTCATTTCAAGCGGTCTGTGACATTCAAGCTCCCTCGCGGAGGAATCAATGCGTTCATTTAAATTCGGAATTTTGTTTTTGTTTGCAGCTTTGTTCGGCTCTCAAGCTTTTGCGTCTTACAATGTTCAAGATGTGGGCGTGATTGGCTTAATGTCCCACGACGTTTTTTCTTGGGATCACAAGAAAGAAGTGAATGTTGAAAATGGACGTTTGGATCTAAGCACGATCTTTGATTACGAAGGTGGTCACAGATGGTACTTGGGTGGCAATCCCAAGAATTCTGAAAACGCAGCGGTCTACACAGTGGCGATGAAACTGGTGAATCACTACACCCAATTGTTGTCAGCAGGACACTCCTCACTTGAAGCAAGACAGCTGACAGTCAGCGAGTTTCATCAAATGATCCGTGAATTTTACGAGCGCGCATTACAAGAAAAGTTTCCCGAGACAGCTTTAAAGGCTCTTCCTACAAACTTGGAGCAAGCGGCGATTCGTGGCTTTCATGACCTTCTTCCAGGTCGAATTAAACTCTATGGTCGCGTTCGCAATGAACTGAAACTAACAAGCGTCTTGACTGCAAAAACGGTTTTGAATGAGCGCGAGTTGGCTCAACCCTTAAAACCATTCGATGGCGATTATGATGCTGAATACAAAGCGATCAAAATTCCTTTTACGAAAGTTGTTTTGAATTTGAAAGAAATCGATAGAAAATTTATTGAAAAATACAGCGACTTTAAACAAGCGGACATGCTTGCTCAACTGGCGAAAGTTGGAAAAGGGGAGATGACTGTGCACGAACTGTCCTTTGCACCTCCTGTGCGTGAGCTTTTCAGAAAAGCAATGTGTGGCGAAGGCAATCGCTACATGCCGCAAGAAATGGTCTGCGAATAGCTATTAACGCAGGGCGCGTTGGTGTGACGAGGCATCTTTTCGTTGCGCTTAGCGCGCTATCACTGGGCACTTATTGACAACACTTTATCAAAGAATTAACCCCTGCGAATGCATAAAATACTATTTAATCTGTTTATCCTTACTCTTTCGATTCCCACATTTGCATGCCCCGAATTAGCCGGCAATTTTGACTGCGTTTCAGACTCAGGGCCGGTGAATTCTTTTATCATCAGAAAAGGTGTTGAGGGGAATCAGGTCATCTATCAAATTAATGGCACAAAGCTTGTCGCAAACGGTGTTCCTGAAACTCGCTCCAAAGGTGATGGTTTCCCCACGACGTATACAACAAGCTGCGAGAATCAAAGCCTACGCGCCAGAATGCAGACTCATGTGTCCTCTGCGATCTGTCCTTCGTTACCGTTGGATGTGGATTCCATCACTTTGTTCACAAAGGTTGGGAATGATATCGAAATGGACGATCTGACTATTTTGAATTGCCCAGATAAAGCTCCGATGAACATCCGTCACAAATACATTTGCAAAAAGAAATAAGGTATAAAATGAAGCTTCAAAAGTTTTCCACTCTGATCGCCGTTTGTACTTTGTCTTTTGCTGCGACATCGGCACATGCAGCCAAGTTTTTGATTTCGTTTAAGGATCAAAATCAAGCGCAAGCTTTCAAAACTCTGGTGCAAAATCACGAAGCCCAAGATCTTCGTATCACTGATGATTTGGCAGAGCTTCA
The DNA here is from genome assembly GCF_047302455.1 of Bdellovibrio sp. HCB185ZH. Taxonomy (GTDB): domain Bacteria; phylum Bdellovibrionota; class Bdellovibrionia; order Bdellovibrionales; family Bdellovibrionaceae; genus Bdellovibrio. Next base: position 1,111,679 of record NZ_CP178624.1, on the reverse strand, counting down.
AGTTTTAATCATCGAGGCCCAAAACCAAGAGCAAATCTTGGCTTTCGCCGACATCAAGGATTTGAACTTTATTGAGAAACAAAAAACTTACGCAGCTCCACGCGCTCAGATTATGCCGACATTGACTTCAAATATGCCGCGCATGACGTTGTTTGGTGGTCAGCTTCCGGTATCTCAAGGTCTTAAAATGATCAGCGTTCCCCAGGCGTGGAAGATGACGAAGGGTGCGGGCGCTCGTGTGATGGTGATCGATTCTGGTATCGATAAAAACCATCCTGTTTTTGCGGGTCGTATCGAAAAGGTCCAAAACTTTACTGCCGATGGCGGACCTCAAGATGTAACTGATACTGAAGGCCACGGAACCCACGTAGCGGGCATTATCGCCGCTCAAGCAGCCCAGGAAGAAGTGGGCGTAGCCCCAGAAGCTAAGCTTTTGATCGCCAAGGTGTGCGGTTCTAAGGGCTGTAATAATGATGCCGTTGCCAAAGCATTGCTATGGGCTTTGCGTGAAAAAGTTGACGTTGTGAACATGTCATTGGGTGGTGGCGGAAGCGTCCCAGAACAATTCATGATCAAACAATTAGACGGAGAACAAATTCCAGTTGTAGCAGCGATGGGTAATAACGGGATGGAAGCGACCCCAATGCCTGCAGGGTATATCTCTGTAACGGCGGTGGGTGCTGTTGATGCAAATGGAAAACGTGCGGCGTTTTCGAACTGGAGCCCGGCTTTGGATTTGATGGCGCCGGGGGTGAGCATTCGTTCGTCTGTTCCGCGCGGGACAGGTCGTATCGCGGTTGCAAGTTTTCAAAATGCGGCAGGGGAGTTTAAAGCTCTTCCCGCGGTGACTTATGCAAATGTGCCAGTGAAATCATTAAAAGAATCCGCAGTGTTTGGTGAGTTCGGAAAGGTTGAAGACCTTGCGAATTTAGCCGTGGCTGGAAAAGTTTTGGTGGTGAAACGTGGGAACTTGCCTCTGCTTGATAAAATCAAAAATGCTCAAGCGGCAGGAGCTACGGCTTTGGTTATCTGCAATAACGATGGTGCTTTGGTCAGTGGTTCTTTAAGCGAAGATCCGAACGAAATCAAAATTCCAGTGATTATGGTGGAAACGACGTCAGGTGAAGATTTGATCCTGAACCTTCTTAAGACGGAAACTTTGGTCGTTCGTATGGAGATTCAAGGGGCTGATTATGCTGAATTTAGCGGAACTTCCATGGCGTCTCCTTACGTTGCGGGTGTCGTGGCTTTAATGAGATCTGTGGTGCCTGGAATCACAGGTTGGAAGATTCGTGAAATCATGAATGGTTCAGCTAGCCCGATTAAGACAGAGATTCCAAATCAAACGGGCAAAGGCTTGGTCAACGCCAAAGCATCCGTTGATGGAGCTTATGCGGTTCGCAAGAAGTATAAGAAGATTAAATAAAAATGAAAAGGCCACTGAGTGTTCAGTGGCTTTTTTTTTAACTTGGCGTCCGCTGAGTGAAATTAAGAAGGATTCTGGATTTTGCTGCGAATCTTGTTCGCGCGAATCTCATCCTTGGTTAAGCTTGCGGCCTTTTTATAAAGCTGCTGGGCTTTTTCAGCCTGGGATTGCTTAGAGTAGGCATCTGCCAGATGTTCCGCAATAATGCTCGCTGAAGGTTGGTACTCATAGGCTTTTTCCAGAACCTTTACCGCCTCAGAGAACTTCTTTTGCTTAAACAAAACCCATCCATATGTATCAAGAACATAGCCGTCCTTCGGAGAAAGCTCTGAAGCACGACGAGCCAGTTCTTCAGCCTCCGGCAGTTGTTGATTCATCTCTGCCAGGGAAAACGCCAGGTAGCTCAGGCTTTGTACGTGGAATGGTTCCATTTCCAAAACTTTTTTAAGCTGAGTGATCATAGGCTCTTTTTTGCCCATGCGATCGAGCATGATGGCCTGTTGAAAGCGCATTTCTGTGTTGTTCGCGAACTTCGCAATTCCTTTTTCCAAAGTTTGCGCAGCCGCTGCGTAGTCTTTTTTTGCTTCAAGCAGGGATGCGTGCATGATGTAAACTTGCGGCTCTGAATTTTCATTTAAAACTTTTGCCGTCAAAGACAGAGCTTGTTTGATTTTCCCTTGGCCTTTTAAAAGGAAGGCCGCATGCACCATCGCTTCACCGTAATGATCGCTGTTGGCAGGAACCTGCAGGTAATTTTGGATGGCTTTTTTCGCATCACGAGATTCCTCGTGGACGGCTGCCAAATAATATCGGGCAGAATCCGCTGTCGGGTATTTAGTCACGATTTCATTCAATTTTTCAGTCGCAAGCGCTAGTTGTTTATTTTTGATCAGGATCAGAGCCATCTTAAGCTCGGCATCAAAAGTGCTTTCCGCATTGCTCGAGATATAGTCAAGTTGACCATAAGCTTTCGTCAAATTGCCGTCGTCAATATAGATCTGTGCGATCATCTCTGACACCCTGACGCTGAAGCGTTGGTGTTTTTGATACTCTTCACAAACAGCCAAAGCTTTGGCTGGGTTGTTTTGCTGTTGGTATAGGTTTGCCAAAGACATCAAGGCGTCTTCAAAATCAGGTTTTACTGCCAAAGCTTTTTTAAAAGCGTTTTCAGCGGCAATTTCATACTTTGGAGCTTTTTGATCAATGCGCATCAAACCCACATAGTAGTGAACCAAGTATGAGAGCTGAAACTGAGGATTTTTTAGCAAAGCATCGAATTGTTGCTCCGCCTTTTTAAAATCTTTTTGAATAGCGTAAACAGAGCCTACGTTGATTGCAGCATCATTGTTCGTCGGTTGCAGGCGTAGAACGGCATTATACTGCGCAATCGCTTTGTCGTAGGATTTTTCAGAGGTGTATAAATCCCCCAAAACAAAATGTGCTTCGACGCTTTTTGGATCTTTATCTGCAGCTTTTTCCGCATTCAAGATCGCTTCTTTGGTTTTCTTTAGTTTTTTGTACTCTGCAGACAGACGCATGTACACTGACGCTGCATTGGGATCTAGTTTTGCCACTTTTTCAAAGTGTTCAATCGCACGCGCGGGTTTACCTTCGCGGCTATACACATCCCCTTTGATAAACTGAAAGTCCGCTTCGGCGCGCACGTTCAAAGGATCAGAAACCGAAGAGGGAACGACGATGCTTTGGAGTTGTTCAGAGTTACTTTTCTCTTTCGTTGTTTGCGTTGCGCAAGCTGAGAGGGCTAGTAATAGGCCAAAACTTGTCGTCGTCTTTAGAAGCATCGAGTTCTCCTTGTCAGTTTGCATTGTAGAGAACTTTGCCGAATTTTAATGAAATAACTGAGAATAGACACAAGGACTCGCCCTTGATCTGAGTTTCTTCCGGCCTAAGATGTGGTTCAAAGCCGCTCCAGTCATGTGTTTCAGAGTTTTGCTTGCATTCCCCGTGACTGCTCGAAGTGTGCAGGAGACGCTATCTGAATGGGTAAGTGGTACGTTCGCGTTGGGATTTACTTTCTCTGTACATTTCTATTGAATGCAAATGCGCAAGCAGCGTTTCAGCTTCGAAACGTGGATGTGCAAAAGATGGCAAATTCCATTGTCGCTTTGATGTCTTATTCTGCCATTCCAGATCTGGCATCCAGTTCACTGTCGATCAATAACGCCCAGACCGGAAATCCGTCTATCGCTATGACCCAATTTGGTGGCGGATTTACTATCAGTAAAACAACTCCTCTTTATCTGGAGGGTGCTGCTGCCTACAGTCGCTATGATCCTAAATTTATTGCCACGGATGGGACTCAGGAAAGATCGGTGCCTTTAAAATGGAACTCCGGAACGGTTCAAGGGGGTGTGGGTTGGGATTTTGAAATCTATCGGCGCTGGGTGATTCGTCCTATTTTCAACTTCTCCTTTAGCATGCTTTTTAGTGATACCGAAATTGGCGCAGCTCTGATTGCGGATTATAAGGATTTAGAAAATATTGATTTCCTGGATAATGGCAATGTTAGTATCGGTGGTTTAGGAAGTGCGTTGATGTTGGCCTATGAGTTTCATGACGACGTGATTGGCACAGATGTGGACTTGCAGTTACGCTATTCTTACATCCATTTGCAGAGTATGGGAGGCAGCCGCTCCATCAGCGGGCATTCAGATTCAAGCACTGCCAATGTGTATTATCGCTTTCGTGCGCCTATGGGAGATTTACGTGTCTTAGGTGAGCCCTTTCGGTACGTGCTTGAAACTTCGGCTTCCCAATACTTTGGGGATCAAGTCGGGGTTCTTGGTTTTCATTATCTTGCAACGGCAGGTTTAGGAATTGAATTGGATTCGTCTGGCTATGATGTTTGGGTGACGCGAACTCGCCTGGTGGGTCGTTATATGTTCGGTGATAACGTCAGTGGTTACTCCGTTGGTTTAGCGTGTTCTTTTTAGCCGCTATTGATAGGGCCATTCCGTCTCTGGTTTTAAATGAATCTCTTTTAAGACAGGAGCTGTCTTCATCGTAAATCCGATTGAGTAATTCCCTTTTTCTGAGGTGGCGAGGTTGGCAAGCTCCGCGACAATGCTTTTAATATCAGGACGAGTTTCGCCAATGCGAACTTGAGTTTTTCCATCGAGCTCCCAGCAAAATCTGATCAGCATAGCTTCTTCTAAAATTTTGTCAGGATTGATTCTGTGGGGGAATCCTTTTTGATCCATGCGTTCGTGACTTTGCAGAATCATCATTTTCATGGGCTCACTTAAAGGGATTTTGCGCGCCAGGCACTGGTTCAGGCTGTAGATCGGATGCTTTTGGTATTCCATCAGTTCTTCGCCATGCATGGCTTCAATTTCGTGAGCTCTTAATTTAGCAGATGTGGAAGGGGAGAGTTCCAAGTATCCGATGTCTGAAAGCAGTGCTGCGATCATAACTTCTAATGCTGATCCAATCTTCGCTTCTTGACTAAGAACGGCTGCATAAGCGGCTATCGCTGGCGCACGTTCCAGCGAGCCAAAATCACCCACAGAAGAACTGTTGATCACATCAAAGGGATTTTTAACTTCGCCCAAAGAAGTCAGAAGCGATTTTGCAAAATTCTCGCAAGTTCCATAAAGTTCTTTGCCAAGTGCAAAGGACGCCGCCGAGCTTTGATCACTGATCATCAATGCCAGTGCTAAAAAGGACTGACTCATCTGCAGAAACTGCAAACGACAGCGGCGCAAAGCGCTGGCTTCGTCGTTTGAGTTAAAGCTTCGACTGTACTCCACCCAGTTTTTCAGGTCTTGTCTGCGCAGATAAAGTTCCCCCATTTCAGAAAACTTTTTTAAAAAGGCAGAGTTGAGTTTCGTTTCGGGTTTCGCGACCTTTAAAAACTTTTTGTTCGCAGGCATCATGTAAAACAGGGGGAAGGCCGTCTCCGTATCCGGCATCAGGTCGTAGATTTTGATAGGAATAAAGGCAGAGCGAATCACCTGGGTGGTAACGAATTCTAATTTGCTGGTGGAATAGAATTCATTTTCCATCAGAACCAGGGAGGCTCCTGAGGTCTTTACGATGCGGGCGTCTTCGGGTTTAAGTTTAGAGTTTACAACTGCAATGATGTAGCTGTCCGCGGCCACCTGACATGCGACCTGCACCATACCTGCGGCCTCGTTGGGCTTTTCAATTTTTGCGCAGTCTAATAAGATGCAGGTGATTGATTTATAGGTTTCTGTTTTTTCAAAAAAGGTGTCGGGATCATCAAAGTTTTCAAATTCAAACGAGAATAGGTGAGCAAGCTCCGTGGCTCTTTTGGTGAATCGTGGATCTTGAGAGACCGCTGTTAAGTCGAGACTTCTCATTGTGAAGCCTCCCTCTGATAACAGGGTCACTCTATCTTTTGGTCATTTCAATATGTCATTAGAAAGCGTCGGGTTCGGCGTCCCAGTCAGCTGTTAGTCCAACGACTTCGGCTTCCGGGCTCGCTGTTTTTCCGAAATACTTTTGGGCCAGTCGTACGTGTTGACTGTAGTACAGGGGAACAAGTTCTTTGCCACAGGAATCACAGTCAATTAGCAACTCGTCTTCTTGTTTGTGAGTGGTGCCACAGTGTTGGCAACGGCGATAGTGGGTTTTCTGGTTCATGAACGTACCTACCTGGAGTGGGTGATACATTAAGGATAATGCGAGCAAAACCGACTCACAATCGACAGTCTCATTTAAAGCTGGCTAAATTGCTCAAGATTTCTTTAGAAGTGTAAGCTGAGATATGCTTAGGTGATCATATTGGTGAGCGTCTCATATCCAAATTTAACTTTTCATCAAGTATGGGAAGATCCCGACTCATAATCTATTTTGAATGAATCGGGATCTTACAGAATGTTTTATTTTGAGAGAACCAGTGTCGTTACACTCATGGCTGGCATTGTGTAGTAAACATCCGATCCAGACACTGTGATATTACCTAAGGCTTTTGGATTTGGAGTGCCATCAGAGATTTGGTAAGCGGCTCCTTTTGTATAAGACCCCCCATTGGAAATAGCTATTTTTGTAGAAAGAGCATTCGACGTTTTATTTAAAACCACCAAATAGATCTTTGATGAATCCGTCGATGACTGCATCGCATAGACCGACGTCTTTTCGTTATTGGATGAAACCGCACGAACGGAGACATCTCCCACACGTGCACCAGCTCCGTCATAATTCACGAAAAGTTTCATGGCACCGTAAATGTAAGGCGAAGCTTCGCGGTCCCAGTGAGTCGCAAAGAATACGTCCTCGCGCCCAAAGATTCCCAGAACGTCCGCTTCCGCGATGCCGCCAGAAATAATCTGTCCTCCACCATGATTGTATTCTGAGAAGGAGATTTTAGTTCCTGGATAGTATTTGTTAATTCGATCTTTCAAACGTGGGATCCACTGGATAGGCGCATTCAAATAGTCATCAGCAATCCAGCTGGTTTCTTTATAAGTCGGGTCCCACAAAGAACGGGGAGCTTGCAAGCGGGCAGCGATCACAGCCGCTGTTTGCGGTGCCGTTTCGTCAAGCACACGATACCCATCACCGCGGGCTTCAGAACCCCAGTGCATATCGATTACGTCGACCAGGCGTTTGCCATAAGTTTTTTCTGCCGCTGCCATTTGTTGTAGGAACCAGGACATGTATTCACCATTGGAGCGATCCGGAGCGTCTTGCAAGCTCATCATTTCGTTAAATCCGTATGCGACTGCACCAAATACCATCGAGTTCGGTGCCTGCTCCTTAATCATGCTCGCGAAGCGGATGGTTTTTTCTTTCATCTCGGCATAAGTTGTCTTTGCTGGATGGATGAGTGGGTGAGTGGACTTCCAGATTCCCGGTTCATTATCCAAGCTATAGAAAATCTTGCGACCGGAAGTGAGGTCTGCTTTAAAAGTGTCTTGGAAAAACTTAAGTGCTTCATCCTGATATACGAAGTTATCAGATAGGCTTGCAACCGCACTGCTGACGCTGCTTGGTTTGCGATCTAAATTTTGACGGAAGCGTGTGTTCGTTGCACTTGCGGCCTGAGTGATTGTTCCGTTTTTGTCGGCTGCGATATAATCCACAATCGGAATTGTTACGAGCGGAGTCGCTTCGTACGAATAGGCTAATTTCACTCCCAAGCGCACGGCTTCACCTGCGACCTCACTGCGACTTCCGCAGTTGACCAGATCACACACGCGATTACCGCTGGTATTGTTATAGTCCGTACCACTGTTGGTGGCGTTATTTTCCCAGTTATATGTAGTCCAGCGATTCCCGCCCATGCGGAAAGAGCCGATACCTTTCATCATGCTGGTTTCATAGTTTGTACCATAGATATAAGAAGAGATCGCGTGACGATCCAAATTCACATCGACGTTGAAAGTGACATCCGTTGTGGATGGCGTTGGTGATGGCGACGGCGAAGGCGAAGGCGAAGGCGAAGGGCTCACTGTTGGTGATGGAGAGACCGTTGGAGAAGGTGAAGCTGTAGGTTTTGGTTTTGGACGGCGTCTGCCGCCAGCAAGATTGCTTTGAACTTCCAGATCACCACTGGCCACCTGAGCCGTTAGGTCGGCTTGCGAGCAGTTTTGGAAAAGCAACATCATTAAAAGAGCAGAAAGAACGGTAGCGAATTTCTTACGCTGACGCCAAAGTGTTTTCATGTATCCCCCATCAACAATGATGCAAGTTTTCGCGTTCGAGAGCAGGGAATCCTAAGGGAACGGCTCACTTCTGTTCAACTTTCATTAACGAAAGGTTAGGGAGAGAACGAAACCGTCAAACTTTTTTCCGGGTGAAAAACTAGAAAACAGGTGGGGATTGCTAGGGTGTCATAAAGCTGGACCTGCTCCAGTAAAGGTGTTGGGATAGAATATGTGTAGGGGGCTTTATGGCTAAACATCTTGGATTGTTTTTAACTACGGTTTTATTCGCAGGCACTTTGTCTGCCAAAGAAGGCGAGTATAAAAAACCCTCTGATGCGGAGTTAAGAAAGCAGCTCACTCCCATGCAGTATCAGTGTACCCAACAAGCGGCAACAGAAAGACCTTTTGATAATGCTTATTGGAATAACAAAAAAGAAGGCATTTATGTAGACATTGTCAGTGGCGAGCCCCTTTTTAGTTCAACTGATAAGTACGATTCGGGAACGGGTTGGCCTAGCTTTACGAAAGCTATTGATGAGAATGCGGTTGTGACCAGACCTGATCACGAAATGTCGGTGGAAAGAACGGAATTAAGATCAAAAGGTGCGAACTCTCATTTAGGGCATTTATTTGACGATGGCCCCGCGGATAAGGGCGGCAAACGTTATTGCATCAACTCCGCCGCACTTAAATTTATTCCTAAAGAAGAATTGCAAGCCAAAGGCTATGGCCGCTATTTAAAACTTTTTACGGAAAAGAAAAAATAGCGAACGGTGGCCACAGTTAGTGAACTCGCGCGGTCTTTGTGGCGACACCGTTGAGTGTTGCTGTGCTGGGTTCAATCAACTTTACGTCAAAATGCTTCTCTTCTAATATTTGACGTAATTCGGTTTCAGAATAAAAATGGATTGTTCCAGCACTTGTCGTTACTTCTCCCGAACCCAAAGGAAGACTAATAAAAAGGGCGCCGTTTTCGGGAAGCATCAAATGAATGATTTCCAAATCATGCTCCAGCTGATCCGCTGCAAGATGTTCAAACGCAGCGCCACCCCAAATTCCTTGTAGATTTTTTGGAACCTTCAGGGAGGCGAGGTTTTTTACCGTCCCTTGGATCATCTCGATCCCTTCTTTCTTCCATTTTTGGATAAGGTCTGGATTTTCCTCGATACAGACGACGTTGAATCCGTTCGTTTTAAATTTGCTTAAAAGTTCTGTGGAACCAGCTCCCATGATTAATACTGTCGAGGCCGGCTCTAACAGGGAAAGAAAGGTGGTTACACTGTTTAAAAACTCTTTCGGGATGATGGAGTTGCTTACGAGTTCCATAAATCCTCCGGTACCAGACGAACTTTTCCGTGATGACTGCTCTCATATTTAATTTTTCTTTTTGGAAGTTCGATGGGTTTTTGCTTTATATTTTTATATTCAATCTGGCTTAGGATGTGCTTGATGATATTGAGGCGGACCCGTTTTTTATCCTCGGAAATCGCAAAGTACCAAGGCGCCCAGGTGGTGTTGGTTTTTTTAAACATCTCATCGCGGGCTTTGGTGTAATCATCCCAGCGGTCATAGGATTTTAAATCCATCTCCGAAAGCTTCCAGGTTTTGCGACCGTCTTCGATGCGAGCTTTCAGTCTGCGTTCCTGTTCATCGGGACTGACCTCTAACCAATATTTCAATAGAATGATTCCAGAATCCACCATGGTTTTTTCCAGCAAGGGGGCATTCTGTAAAAACTCTTCCACTTGTTCTTCAGGACACCAGCCCATGACTCTTTCGACACCCGCTCGATTGTACCAGCTTCGATCAAAGATCACTATTTCCCCCGCAGCAGGAAAATGCGGAACATAGCGCTGCAAATACATCTGGCTTTTTTCCCGGTCTGTGGGGGCGGGCAGGGCCACGACTCTAAAAACCCGGGGGTTTACTCTTTCGGTCAGAGCCTTGATGGTGCCACCTTTGCCAGCTCCATCACGCCCTTCAAACACGATGCACACCCGAAGTCCCTTATGCACAACCCAGCGCTGCAGTTTCACCAGCTCCACATGCAATTTCTTAATTTCTGCCTCGAACACTTTGGAACTAAGAGGTTCTGAATGAGCCTTATCGAGAGCGGTCACGCTTCGTTTTTTAGTCATTTGCTTCTCCGAATTGTCAGTGTCATTTCAGTGTAGGAATTAACCTGTTGAATGAGAACAATCGAGAACCGTTTCTGCCAAGAATCGTCGTCAGGCTGCTGTTGCGCCACTGTCGACTGTGCAGGAACACTGGTCTCAGTTCCAGTGCAGAAGCATATGCAGAAACAAAAAAAGCCGAAGTGTTTAACTTCGGCTTTTTTTTGAAAGGTCTATTAAGCGGCTTTTCGAGTTAAACCCGAGGAGTCCTTCATCGAACTCACAAGCTCAGTCAAAGTTTGCGCATCGGACAGAAGCTGTGCGGAAGTTTCATTCAAGTTGTGGGCGTAATCTGTATTTTGTGCGGTCAAAGATTCCACAGAGTGGATCGTCTGAGTCACATTGCTCAGTTCTTGTCCCTGGGCCACGCTGGATGTTGCGATTTCTTTATTCAATGTCTGAACCCGTTCAATGGAACTTAGGATCTCACTTAAAGACTTGTTACTAAGATCTGCGCTTTTTTCGCCAGCTTTAATTGTATCGACATTTCCTTTAACCAAAGCAGAGATATCTTTAGCCGAACTTGAGCAGCGTTGTGCCAGAGTGCGAACAGCTTCGGCGACGACACCAAAACCACGGCCGTGCTCACCCGCGCGAGCGGCCTCTACCGAGGCATTCAATGCCAGCAAGTTCGTTTGAAATGCGATGTCTTCAATCACCGTCACGATATTATTAATTTCGTTGGCACTGGCAGAAATCTTTTTGATGGAGTCGATAAGCTCCATAATGTGTTTTGCACCGTCTGTTGCAACTTCGCGAGAAGCTGTAGACAGAGATTCCGCTTCTTTTGCGGATGTTGTGTTCAATGTCACTTGCGAAGTCAGGTCTTGTAGCATCTTAAGTGAGTTTTCCAATCCACGGCTGACACTGCCTGCTGATTCATCCAATTTTTTACCCGTGTCTTCGATCGTCGTGCAGCCCTCAAAGTTTTTCCCTGAGATCTGAGTCAATTGAGCAATCGTTGTATCTTGTAAAGAGATGAAGGCACCGTAACGGCGGGCAATCAACATCAAGGGAATTGCTTCCAAAATCACAAAAGTCGCATGCAAAAGTACGATGCCAAAACCCGCGTCGTAATTAAAGACGCTTTTCGGTAACCACATAAAGAAAGCCAAATGGTGGATCGCAATAGTAGCGGCTGCCGTTAAAATCGCACTCAGCATGCCGAAGCTTAAACAAAAGGCCAATGCCACAAACACGTGGAAATGCATCTCGATCATACCATTACCTAAATGGATCAACATTCCTGAAAAGCACATGATCGTCATCGCAAGTAAATTGGGCAAAAGGGCCGAGGCATTGCCCATAAAGTATAGAGCCGTAGGCACAGATAAGATAAAGAGACTGCCACCCCAAGCCAGCCACTGGCTGTGACCATTCGTCGCTGCTAAGTACGAAAACACTGGCAGGTGGAGATACAAGCTTATTAAAAACATCCACGAACGACTGCGGGTAAATGATTGTCTAAAGTTCATCTTTAACCTGACCTGTGTATTTCATTGAAAAAGGATCAACAATTTTTTGAAGTTTGCGACTGACGGCGCAGCCAAATATAGGAAAATTTGCAACAGTGCCTTGCCCCTGCAAGCTGCGCAGGATTTCCAAGTCCCTGATGGGACTGCCATCCTGAACTGATTTTTCCGAGTAACCACCGGCATAGACCGTGTCACCCTTGGGAGTGGTGATTAATAAGAACGGCACTCCTAATTTCGAAATGTCTTCTTTTAAGTCGTCTGGATCCAGAGGACGACTTTTAAAACCACGCTGATGCAACTCTGTGATTTGGGGAGGGTGACCTATCACTAGTATTTCTTCGTTCAAATCAGCCTGAGTGCCGCGCTTTAAAAGATACTCCACCACCTTGGCGGAACATTTACAGGACTCACTCACCACATGGGTCAATGTCCATTGCCCACCCTGACTTTGAGCCAATGACGGGAGGGCAGAGAAACTCATCAAGTGCCAGCCATAAAACTGCGACACCATGAAAAGGCTTCCTGTAGCCCAGAACACTAAAATTGAGGTCAAAAAAAACTTTTTGATCATTAAGGAGTGCTTCGGATTTTCTTCACCAAATTTTGACGAGAGCGAGGTCGCGTTTTCCTGAATTTTCAGCGAATTGGACGAACGTCTTGCCCCGCGAGCATTGAAAACTGCGATAATAAGACAGCAAGTCACTTACTAAAGGAGTTTTTTATGCAAACCTCCCAACAAAAAAGTAACTCTCCCTCAGTTCATAAACATTCCACTCCACAATCAAGACTCTTAACGATCGATCGACAGTTCAACGCACCTGTCGATAAACTCTTTAAAGCCTTTACCAGCGCAGACGCTTTAAAAACGTGGTGGTGGCCAAAAGGACTTTACTCGGATCGGGTCGATATTGATTTCCGGGTTGGCGGCCGGGTCTTCATTAACATGAAAGGTTATGATCAGGGCGGCGGAGGTATGACTAGTACCTATGAAGAAATCATTGAAAATAAAAGCATCGTTATGACGGATCAGTTTGCAGATGCAGACGGCAATGCCATTTCAGCCCAAGAAGCGAAAATGCCCGGAGAGTGGCCAGAGATGGGCTATATCACTCTTGAATTTTTCCCAGTGGGGGAAAACTCAAGTCGCTTGGCACTTTCCCAGGAGGGCGTGCCAAACGAACTGCAAAAAGATTGCGTGCAGGGTTGGATGGAATCCTTCGACAAGCTCGATGAATTCTTAGGTGGTCAGAAACATTAGTGGATGCTGCAGTTAAGGTTTGCCGTGGATTTGTTGCCTTGGGCATCAGTCAGAATTAGTTTGCTGTTTCCGTAAGACTGGTTCACGACCAGATAGAATTCATGATCCGCACTTTCATACGCAGTGTAGCCATTGGCGTAAACCGAGTGCACTTCTTTATCAGAAACAATTCGACTGCCTCGGTTGTCAGTGATGATTGTTTGAGCTCTTGGTGTGATATCGCCACGGATGTATACTTTTAAATTTCTGCTGCCGTTTTGTGGAGTGCATGTCACTTGCGTCGTGTCGGCGAAGGCTGGCAAAGTCAACGATACCAAAGCGATGGCTAATAAGAATTTCATTAATTCCTCCCAAGATGTTGCTAGATTTGTAAAGGGGTATAGCAAATAGTGCGACTCTTGTGAATGTCTTGAACTTTAAGAATCAGTAATGCATAACGTCCTCTCGACGCGGGGGTTATATCATGAAAGCAGTTCTTAACTTGGTGCTTTTCGTTTCCACATTTGTCTTTGGAGTCGCACATGCAGAGGAAATCAATTCACCTGTTTTAGTGGAACAAGCTTTCCAGGCACCGGAAAAAGCCCCTGAAACTTTGAAGGAATCTTTGCTTCAAACAGCCGTGTTGCAATTCATCACATCTGATTTGATTCCCGGTCAAAAAATGACGGTGCAGCTCGCAGCGGGGATGCCTAAATTCAGTATCCAAAGCGATGACTCTGGAAAGATCTCCCTCGTTTTCGATGCGGGCTTTCCTAAGTATTTGAAAAACTATTCCATCGAAGAAATTCAACCCGATTATTTTGAACTGCGTATTAATAGCTGGAACATCATGTCTTACCCAAGTCTGAAAATCAAAGCGCAGATTTTTTCTGAAACAGGACAAAGCGTCGCTGTGCAGTTTGCAAATCCAGTTTATCCAGGAGTGAACATTCAAGCTTCTGCAGACTTACCCTTAATGACGGGGAAAGCGGGCGAGATCCATGAATTGCAGGAATGGTTTTCCTTCTTATTCCGACAGACTCAAGTGATCAGCGGGACGCCCCTCCAGTTGGCTCTTTCCCATAAAATGAAGGCCGGAGAGTCCGATGTGACGACGCCTATTTTGTTGGTCCCATTGACTTCCTATAATCCGGCGATGACTGAGCAGCTGGCGGCGGCAGTTAAGAGCTGGCTGATTGAGCACAATGTGAATACAGAGAATTCTTCACTGCAAATCGATTTTACTATTGTTAAGGAAAAATCCGAGAGCGGGACTGTGCCTGTTTATAAAATTCAGGGTCTAGACTTGAATTATAAGAATGTGGCGCTCTGAAACAAGACCTTGTGCTTAAATTTTCTCCTTTTCTTGAGTCTGTCATCTATCGATTACAAAATGACGACTCAAGCATCTAAGGAGAAACACCATGCAAAAATATATCGTGGGCCTTTCAGCGGCTCTATTGGTTACAGGTTGTGTAACAAAATCCAAATATACAAAAGACATCACGGAGCGTGATGGCGCTTTGGCTCAAGAAAAAGCGGCCGTGACGGCTTTGACAACGGAAAAGCAACAACTTACAGGTGAAAAGCAGCAGCTTGAACAAAAATTGATCGTGGTTACAAAAGACCGTGGTCAGTTGAAGACTTCTTTGGATGAGATGAAGCAGGCGATGGCTGAAATGAGAGCTCGTCAGGCTGAAGAAAGAAAACGTCTGAAAGAATTCGAAGACCTGACAAAACGTTTCCAAAAATTGGTCGACACAGGAACTATCTCGGTTAAAGTTATCGACGGCAAAATGGTTGTGAGCTTGGGCTCTGACGTTTTGTTTGGTTCAGGCTCCGCGAAACTTTCGCCAACAGGTCTTGAAGCGATCAAAGAAGTGACAAACCAACTTAAAACGATCCCAGGCAAGACTTATCAAGTTGAAGGTCACACAGATAACTTGAAAATCGCGACAGCTACTTTCCCTTCTAATTGGGAATTGGCTTCTGCTCGTGCCTTGAACGTAACACGTGCGATGATCGATGCTGGTATGCCAGCTGCGAACGTGAGTGCCGCAAGCTTCGGTGATACTCACCCGGTGCAATCAAATGACACTCCAGAAGGTAAAGCTGCGAATCGTCGTATCGCGATCGTCGTGGTACCAGATCTTTCCACTATGCCAGGTTATGAAGAGCTTAATAAAATGAGCTCTAAGCAAGAAGCAGCAGCTGCTACTCCAGCTCCAGCGAAATAATCTGATTCCATCCGAAACTAAAAGGGAGCCCCAAGGCTCCCTTTTTTTCGTTTCCAGACCCTGGTCTAAGTTTACGCACATATAACTCCGTCAGCTTTTCAAACAAAACTCCTCTGCTAGTATACATGAATAAGTTTATACAAGTGGAGACTTTGAATATATGCTACGTTGGGTGTTATCGATTTTATTCCTTTCAGGTTACGCAAATGCCGCTACCGCAGAAAATGCCAAGATAGCTCCGGTGGATCAGCAGGGGCAGCAGGTGTTCGCCAAAATTCAACCTTATGCCTTCAAGGTCAAAACTTCGCCCAATGCGAATTCTCCACAAGCTTCCTATGGGACGGGGTGGGTGGTTGATACATCGGGTTTGCTAATTACAAACTATCACGTGGTTTCTGAATCGATCATTCAGCCAAAGAAGAATAAAATTTTTGTGATGGTCAATGATCTCCCCCAAGCGGCAGAAGTGGTTGCCATCGATATTATTCATGATCTTTCACTGATACGAGTGAAACAGACTTTTCCCGCGGCAGTGAAGTTTGCTTCTTCGGCTCCTCCGCAGGGTTCGCCGATTTATTCGATCGGCCAACCAGAAGACTTAAATATGGCGATCGTGGAGGGGACGTATAATGGTGAACTCACTTATGGAAAGTACAATATCATCCATCTTTCTGCGCCTATTAATTCGGGGATGAGCGGCGGTCCTACGGTAAATGCCAATGCGGAACTCATTGGAGTGAATGTTTCGAAAAGGGTCGACGCTAGTAACTTGTCATTTTCCGTGCCGGCTCGCTTCGCCAAAGAGCTTTATGAGAAGAACAAAAATGCGCCGTCTCATGCCGTGACTTTCTGGGATGACATGGAAAAGCAGCTTTTGAATCTTCAAGACAGCCTGACGGAAGAGATTGTTGAAAACTCAAAAAATACAAAAGCCTTTCATACCTGGAACGTTCCTGGCGCTGCAAAGACCCTGAAGTGCTGGTCCGTAAATGACAGAAACAGTGCCGAAGAAGCGTTGCAATTCGAAACTTTCGGCGAAGTCTGTGATCTGCAGCATTCATCCTATATCAGTTCTGATGCCGATTCTGGTTCTTACAAATATTCATTTAAATCCCTTTCCAATAAGAACTTAAATAAGTGGCAGTTTTTTAAGCTGCTTTCAAATTCCAGCAGCAAGTTTGCTTTCTCCAGCTTTAATTTTTTTCATAGCGAGGATAAACCCAAATTATATACGACTGGGGATTGCGTCTCCGATGTCGTTGTCAGTCAGGCAAAGCAAACTTTCAAGGTGTCATATTGTGTTCGCGGTTATACGTACTTTCCCCAGCTTCAAGACGCACGGATAATCATAACAACACTCAATAATCCACCTGTCGGATTTTCCGCTGATCTTGAACTTTCGGGTTTCACTTCTGCAAATATTAAAAAAATTGCCAGCACATTCATCGAGTCCATTTCACGAGGCGAAAAATGATAAATTTCAAGGTACATACATCTAACGGCATTGAAACTTTTAAAACCGATGATTTTCCCTGTACGATAGGACGCGCGACGGATAATACCTTGATCATCGATGATCCCTCTGTTTCCTCACACCACGGAATTATCGAACAATTGGGCGATATTTATATTTATCGTGATCTGGGCAGCACCAATGGCACCGTACATAAAAAGGCTGAAGTGAAAGAACTTCAGCTGACAAAGTATACGGAGCTGCATTTAGGTCATATCAGTATTGATATCAAAATTATACCTGACATCTCCGAAAACACGGTCAGCATTCGTCGTCCCGCTTCAATTGCGAATCCTTTTGGGAACCTGTCCGCATGGATGGTTGCGGCAATTATATATGCGTCGTCACTGGTGCTCTATTTTTTGATGGCAAAATTTATGGAACCCGCCTTTAAATCGTCGACGTTTATATCTGCGGAGGTGGGATTCGCGATTTTCTTTGCGGTGATTGCAGCGGGTTTGTCGGTGTGGTCCAAATTTCAGAATCAAAAATATCGCCTCTGGGAGATCTTAATTGTTCTGATAATTGCAGTCGGATTTTCAAGAATTTTAACCGTATTTGTGGAGTTTATTAATTTCAATACCAACTCCGATGCCGTCAGCACGGCAATTGGAATCGTTTTGTGGTTTGCGATTTCATTTTTCATGTTTTATCAATTGGGGAAAATTATTTTTCCGCGAACCAACGTACAAAAAAGAGCTGTTGTCTGCACGAGTGTGATTGCGGCGTTTGCGGGCCTGGGTTATGGGCTGCAGGCTTTACAAGAAGAACGAATGCCAATGGTCAAGATTCCGGGAGACATTGCCTATCCGATTCGAAGTTTTTCAGCAGAAAACAACAGTTTCCAGACATTGGAAAAATCCATTGCCAAGCTCAACGGTGAGATAGAAAAACAAAGAATTGAGACATTAGAAAAAGAGAATAAGAAGAACTAAAAAATGGGGAGCGAAGAGCTCCCTTTTTTATTTTATGTCGGTTCCTGATTCAAAGCTTCCAGCAGGTTTGCGAAGCATCCACGAAGTTCGTCTTCGGAGTGTTGTTGGCGCATCAATTCACTTAAGATCACATCGCTGTTCAACGCTTCCTGCAAAGCACTCTTGAACTTTTCAACAGAGTGATTACCCGGATTCAAAAGTTGATTATCCATGACTTTTACCAGGACCGCAGTGCTTTTAGGGCTGGATGGTTTTTTATGTTGTTTTACGAGTTCGATTAAACGAAGTACGAGGGGATTAGTAGTTGTACTCACGGGGTTCCTTTACAGGTATTAATAAAAAAATTAAGCAAATGCTCCGGCATCAGCCAGAATTTGCAGGGACTTTATATCTTGCTTGGTTGTGGCGCCTTTCAAATAAGTGCTCACCACGCAAGATTCGCCCTTATTGAGGGCTTTAATCAGATTTAGCAAACCACTTGCCTTGGAGGTTTCAACAAGGGCGCCACCAAAACAGAAATAGTATTTACTCTTTGTCGTTAGACTTTGTTGCCACAGGATCAATGCCTTGGGATTGCGCAATTGAATGTGAGACTTTGCCGACAACTTGAAATCCACTTGGGGAATGGATTTAAATCCTTGCAAAGAAATATGTTGCATCCAGGATTTCAAAAATGTCTCTTGAAGTTCTGCAGCCGAAAGTTTCTGTAAAGAGGCAATGGACTGCTGATAAGCTTCGGGTAGCTCGCTGACTTCCCCCGTCGTACTGTGCAAAGTTTTAAATTTTGTGGTGGGTGCAGAGGCCAACGCTCCACCCTTGGAATCCAAAAGGCCTTTCAAAGAGTCCGAGAAAAGCTGCTTGTGAGGTTGATCCACCCACACACCCAAGCTCCAGGTCGCGCTAAAGGAACCATCAGACTCGGCAATATGCCAATCCGCTGATGGCCAATAGGTCATGTCACCTGGCCCAGCCTCTAATAGAACTGAGGCTTTTTTATGCTTGTCGTATTTAAAAGCGCGGTCCAAGGAGGGGTTCTTACGAGCATAGTCCTCGCTCCACAGACGGAATTTTTTTGTTCCCGCAACCGGAAAGCTAAAGACACCGCAGGAATCCACATGAACCCCGAACGGGGTCTTACGATAGTTCCCAAGGTAAAGACCCATTTCAGAAAAGCGGTTTGGGAAACCCACATGGCGATAAAGCTCGTCCGTAAAGTCGGTCAAAAGGTGCTGCTTTTTTAGGTTCACTTTCAAAAGCTCATCACAAACCAGACAGTAATCCGAAAAGAGCTTTTTCATGCGCTCATGATAGCCCTGAAGAGATTTGTCCTCTTTTTCAGGTAGAACTTGTAGCACATCCTCGGCATCGGCTTTGAAGCCGTCGATGTAAAACTTAAAGCCTTCTGGATCGTTTAATTCGCGACAGCGGTCGCTATAAAGAACCAAAAGGTCAAAGATCTCCGCAGCACTGATTTCTCGTAAAGGGGACCGAACGTTTTTTAGGGACAGGGCCTTTTTTTCCCAATGGTTTTTGGCGAAGTTTTTCCAAAACTTTTGATCAAGTTGCACAGATTTCGCCAAGCGGGGACTCCAATACAGGCTTATGGGGGAATGAATGGGAGGAGATTCGTTTAGAATCTGATTTGAGTCAAATGATGGACACGAAATGACGTGGGCCGTGGGGAAGGCTTGTAAATTTATCAACGGTTTCTTAGGGGGCGCATAAGCCCTTGTGGCCTATCGGGAATTAGCTTAAAAAAGACCATCTCTGGAGACCCCCAAATGAACTCACCGGCCGTCACATTTCACGATGAAATCAAAACTATTGAACTTAAACGTGACGTGACCAAGCACATGAAGCAGGGCCATCGCTGGCTCTTTGCGAACTGCTTTGATGACAACAAGTCGATTAAGTCCGGCATTCATCTTTTAAACTTTAAAGGTGAAACCCTGGCGCTGGGGATCTGGCAAAGTGATACTCAACTTCGCTTCCGTGTTTTGGTCCTGGCTGATGAACCAATCTTCCGTCGTAATAACATGAAGCGCACATTAGAGCTTTATTTTGAAAGCCAATGGCGTAAGGCCGTTGAAATTCGCAGAACATTCGATTTGTCAGTGACGAACTCCTTCCGCTTGATCAATGGGGAAGGCGACGGCCTGCCAGGTTTGATCGTGGATATTTACAACGATACAGCGGTAATTAAGCATGACCATGCCATTATGGAAAAGACCTGGAATGCTCCTGTAATTGCGGAAAAGATCCAAGAGGCCTTCCCTCAGATCAAATGCGTATATTTGAAACGTCGTAATGATGCCGAGGAAAAGGGCACTAACATTGTGGGGACTTTAGCTCCCGAGACGCAATTCCTGGAAAATGGTGTGCTTTTCGCCTCCAATATTCGTGATGCTGCTAAGACGGGATTTTTCCTGGATCAACGTGACAACCGTAAGATGATTCAAAATTTTGCCAAAGGAAAAACCGTTCTGAACCTTTTCAGTTACACCGGTGGTTTTTCTATTTTCGCCGCCAAAGGGGGCGCGACCGAAGTAACCAGCGTCGATATCGCAAAAGTAGCAATCCAGGCGGTGGCCCGTAATTTTGAAATCAATGATCTGAAAACGATTCATAACGACGTGGCGACGGATGCCTTTGCTTACCTTGAGCAATTGAATGTGGAAAAGAAAAAATACGACATCGTGATCACAGATCCCCCAAGCTTTGCCCCGAATGAAAAATCCGTAGAGCAGGCGAAAGCGGCTTACACCAAGGTCTTCTCAAATTCCATTAAGCTCGTGAATCCTGAAGGGCTTTTTGCCGCAAGTTCATGCTCAAGCCATATCTCCACTAAGGAGTTCATGGATATATGTCAGGAAGCCTTCTCTCGCGCTCGTAAAAAGGCGACGTTGGTTTATATTGGCGGGCAGCCCGTCGACCATCCTTATCCGTTGGCGATGGAAGAGCTTCGTTATTTGAAGTTTGCCTTGTTCCGCCTGGATTAATTTTTAAAAGGTACAAGTTATGAAAACAATCGCCACGCTTCGCCAGGAAATCGATCAAGTTCACAAGGAACTGCATGCCTTGATGCTGCGTCGTCGTGATTTAACGATGGCTGTTTGGGAGATCAAACAAAAGGAGGGTCAGCCCTTCTTTAATGCCGAACGGGAAGAGCAGATTATCCGGGATTTCGTGAATATGGATGGTCAGCAGGGGAAAGACCCCGCAATGGATGAACTCTTAAAAGGAGTCATGAACTCGGTTTTAAGAGAGTACGAAAAATACCTGCGATCTAAATTTACGGAGAAAACTTAAATTAGAAAAAGGGGCACTGAAAAGTGCCCTTATTTTTTGCGGCTCTGATATTCTTTCTCTCGGCCGAAATGGCTTTCAGAGAGACCATAGCTTTCCACATTACCCAGATCTTTGATCAAAGAATCCAAATCGGTTTTACCTTGGATGAAATCTAGATGAGCTTTGATCTTAGTGATCAGTTCAGCACCACGCTCTTTCAAAGCTTCATAACGGATAAAGCCCAGACCGTGTGACTCCCATTCCTTTACGTAGCGAGCTGCGGATTGAGACTTGCCGTTGTACATCGTATTACGACATTCTTGATCCGGCTTGATTTGGTGCCAGTTGCCGAACTGGTCTTTCAATTTCACATCATGTTTCTCACAAGGCTTACCGCAGTCTTTAAAGCTTGTCCCTTTGCTTAGGAACGCAGCGAACACACAGTGCTCCATGTGGAAGCTTGGCATGTATTGATAAGCGGTTACTTCAAAGCGCTCCGCTTGGCCTGCTTGAATCAATTCGCTCACTTGAACGTGATTTAAGTCATATCCCAAGCACACACTGGAAAGGCCCTTGTCGAGCAAGTATTGCGCTGTCAAATGATTGGCAACGTTCAAACTGAAATCGCCCAGGATTTCGCCCTTATAGTTGTTCGCCTGCAAGTACTGAACAGCACCCAGATTACGAGCCAGGATGGCGTCGGGATTTAAGTTTAACAAATGCTTGATGTTACGTTGTTCGTTAGGTTTTAAGATACGAGTTGTCGCAACGGCGACTTTCACGTTTTGAGCTCTTAATACATTCAAGCTCGGTTCGAAATCCAAACCGAATTCAAAGTCCAAGATAGCAAGGTTGATATCAGAAGCTTGCAGTTCGCCGTTTTTAACAGCATTTGCCACGTCCTCAACCTGACCCTTATCACGAAGAAGCAAGTTCAATTTCAGACCTGGAGAAGTGCGAGAGGCGATCTTCTTGCTGCCAATCCATTCCATGACTTGAGCGTCCGGGGTAATGGCAGGAGCGGCGCCGTTCTGAATGCGCAAGTCCGTCAATTCTTTGACCAGCTTTTGGCGAAGTTCTTTGACTTGTTTGTTTGGTAAGAACAGGGGAGTTGTTGAATCCAATTCAGATTCAAAAGCTTCGCCACGGAACGGGCTACCCATCAACGCGAAAAGTTCCTCACGCAGATCAAGGGAGTTAAGACCCTTGTTTTTCGCAGGTTCACAGACGTTTTCAGTAGTTCCAACGACTGTGTATTTGCCGTCAGAATATTGAACTTTAAGCGGCTGACCCAAAGAAGCTTCCGCACGAACTGTCACCGGCAGACGTTTTTTTCTTTGCTTGTCTTCAACACTCAATGACACGTCTTTTTTAAGATCTTTATCATGATTATAGAATACACGAGCGCCGTTGTAGAAACCTTCCATCGCAATGTCTCTTGAGAACTCAAGAGCAAAACGGCGCGGGGACAACGACTTCACAGCAAATACGAAGCCGCCTTTTTCAGCGTCTTGACCGTTGCGATCTTTATAAACCCACAAGATTCCATCACCAGCCTGGATGAAGTCAGCTTTAAGGCCTTGTTGAGCTTTGTCTTCTGTGATTTCAACTTCCAAAGAAGTCGGATTCACTTTTACGACTTTACCGAATTCAAAACCGCGATGGGCGCTGAACGTACCCTCAACCAATTCTTGGTGGTTTACACCGTGGAACCAGCCGCTATAAAAACCACGAGAGAATGCTGTGGCCATTTGTTTTTTAAGTAGAATTGGATTTTGCAAAGCTTGGCTGTTTTGTGCCGAAGTGATGGCTTCATCAAAGCTACGAGCTGCGGTTGCTACATACTCAGGAGTTTTAAGGCGACCCTCAACTTTAAAGCAATCCACACCGGCCTCAAGCAAGCTTGGAACTTCGTTGATACCGCAAAGATCTTGAGGCGAAACCAGGAAAGATTTGCCATCCAGGTCCCGTTTTTCACCATCCACATGCATTTCGTAAGTAAAGCGGCAGCTTTGCGCGCACTGACCACGATTGGCAGAACGGCCACCAATACCTTCAGAAGTAAAGCATTGGCCAGAATAGCTCACACACAAAGCACCATGAACGAAAACTTCGATTTCTTTCGTCGTGTTTTGTTTGATCGAGTGAATTTCTTTAAGCGAGTTTTCCCGGGCAAGAACGAATCGCTGAATACCCAAGTCATCAAGCCATGTGATGGCCTCGGCATTGGTAACGCTCATTTGCGTTGAACCGTGGATGCGCTGATCGGGAGCCATTTGACGAATCAAACGGATCAAGCCCAAGTCCTGAACGATGAAGGCATCTGGTTTTAAGGGAAGAATTTTTTGCAGAACTTCGACGGCACCACGAAGCTCATTTTGGAAAATCAGGATGTTAAAGGCTAAGTTCACTTTGACGCCGTGAAGGTGGCAAGTGTCGATGATATCTTTAACTTCTTCGATTTGAAAATCGTGACTTCTGCCACGGGCATTAAAGCCCGGGACGCCCATAAAAATAGCATCGGCACCGTTATGGATGGCGGCTAAGGCCATATCCTTGGTACCTACCGGAAGAAGCAGTTCAGGGCGTTTCAAATCTGTTGTTTGCATGGGGGCATTTTTACCAGATTCGGCCTTTTTCGCATAGGGGGGAAGTCGCTTTTAGGCAAAAAATTTACTGCTTCCAGCCCCTTAGAACGTATACCCAATATGCAGTCTTAAGCCCATTGCTGTCGTATTGGTTACCAAGGAGCTTTTACTGGATTCATAGTCATGGATGCTGGAACCATTGTTAATGTTTTTCACGTTGCTAACATTGGTTATCAGAGGAATATTTACACCCACCCAGTCACAACCCAGCATAAAATTCTGCCATTGCCATTGATTGCCGATCACAAACCCCAGGGCGGTTGTCGTCCCATCAAAGCTGAATTCGTTCCCGGCCCATTCATCAGTGCCTTCGGAATGAACACTTCGTTGGTTTAAGCCCGTGCCGAAGTAAAAGGAGTTGGTGATGAATCTGCGATAGTTTATTTCCACGGCGAAACCACTGTCAGAACACGTGAGGGCCCCGCTACAAGTACTTCCTTTGGTCAGGGTCGAAAAGGTAACGACGACAGCGTCATTTCTTGTGATATATTTCGCAAATCCAAAACCTGCGTTCACTCCCGGAACAGGCCCCATTGCCACGGGTGTTACGAAAATTTCTTGCACTTTTCCCATGCGGTTGTGTTCGCTAGAACCTTCAACGATTGCATAGGGGCTTTTTTTAACAATGACAGGTTGGTCGTCCTCTTCGAGCACTTGAGCATGAACTAAAAGTGGAAGAAAGAGGGCGAAGAGGGCTATGACAGATTTCGACATACTTTCGATGCATCCTTGCAAATAGATATAAACATAGTCGAGTATATAGTTGAGTGTGCTGAACTACAAGATCCAGTTTCGTCAAAGATTGGAAATTCTCGCTGGATTTATTGGGAGGGCGAATGTATTCAAATGAATACTAAAACAGAAATGAGAACTCCTTGAGTAAAGCATTTATTCCTCGTCCCTTAACTAAGCCACTCACTCGAGGGTATTCCCACATGGCTGCTTTTTTTGCAGGCTTCGGGGCGACCGCGGTGATGATGGCGGAATCAAGTTCGGTGCGGGAGTTTGTAGCTCTCTTGGTGTACTCTTTGTGCTTTTTGAATTTGTTTGCTGTCAGTGCGGTTTACCATCTGGTGAATTGGGCACCACAGTATCGAGTGTGGATGAAGCGCTTTGACCATTGCTCGATCTATCTGATGATTGCCGGGACAGGCACTCCACTCTGCATGGTCGCAATGCCACCGGAATCCGGGATGAAACTACTGATGCTAACGTGGTCCATGGCTGTCTTTGGTGTTTTTCAATCGTTGATATGGGTGAAATGTCCTCGCTGGATTAGCTCCATTTTGTATTTGGTTGCGGGCTGGATCGTTGTTCCGTTTTGGGCAGATATCAAAGATGCATTAAACTTGAATGCCTTGGTGTGTTTGGTTCTTGGGGGAGTATTTTATAGCGTAGGTGCCATTGCATATGCTCTCAAGAAACCAAAGCTTTGGCCGCTTTATTTTGGTTATCATGAAATCTTTCACGCGTTCGTAATTGCGGGAGCTTTCTTTCACTTCGTTTTTGTTTTCCTGATTATGTCCGAGGCATAATTTTCATAAATGGTGTCAAATCACGCAAATGGAATTCACTTTGCACAACGGTGCTCTGTTGCCGGTATCTTTCAGCTGATGGGCCCTTAATTGTCTCTGCCAAAAAAGTATTACAGCGCCTTTTATTGTGTCTCATCATTTCAAAAATTTTGAAATAGGTTCGGCTTCGAACTCGCATTTTTGAATATTGTGAGTGAAGGAGTTTTAAATGACGACGCTAAAGCTTCATGTGCCGACTGTTTTCTTTTTGCTGATTACTTTTTCATTTCATTCTCGCAGTCTAGCGGTGGTGGAGGCTGTGATTGGCAATGTGCCACTTGAAAAAAACGTGAACTTGGCGCTGGAGTTGCCGAAAACCCGTGCTCCAGAAATTATCATTTCTCGAAAACAGTATGTGATCTCTTATAACAAAGAAAATCGTTCTTTAAATTGGGCCGCGTGGGAATTGGATCCGTCGCGTTTGGGTGATGCCGATCGCACCAATGGATTTTCCCAGGATTCAGAATTGGAAGCATTCCTGGAAAAACAAGGCGGGAAGTACCGGGCAGTGACGTCGACCGAATATCGCGGCACTTGCTTCGATCGGGGGCATCAGGTTCCCTCGGCGGATCGTACCGATAGTACCAGAGACAACGAAGCGACCTTTGCGATGAGCAATATGATTCCTCAGACTGCGTTTTTGAACCGTGTCTTATGGGAGAATCTGGAACGCTACACGCGAGATCTGGTTTCTTTGAAAAAGAAAAAGGCCTACATCATGGCTGGACCCATATACGATGAAAACTTCGGGTCCATTGGTCCAAATAATGACATTCCGGTGCCTTCGAAAAACTTTAAAATCATTTTCCTGCTTGAACCGAATCAATCTGCAAAAGACATTACAAAAGACACCCCGGCCTTGGCGGTGATTTTACCGAATACTTTACCCGATGGGAGTGCAGCCCCATCGGGTGTGACTGCTGATTGTTCAGATGCAGCTAACATTTCGTCTGATAATGCGGATTGGAATCAATACCGTTCAACGATCAATCAAGTGGAACGTCTCACTGGACTTCACATTCTTTAATGTGAGTATTGTCCGATCTATTATGAGTATATTCACACTGTTAAAATCTACTTAAGGAACAGTTAAAGAATCACGATACCTCTATCACTCAAGAAAATTTGATGGAGAAAAAGATGGATATTTCGAAGTGGTTTAAAGGCATTCGTGGGCGTTTGCTGTTCTCAGCGATGTTGCCTGTCGTGGCCGTAGGTCTAATGATGTGGGTGGGATTTTCAGTCAGAGAAAACCTGGGTAAACGCCTGGACGCCGCTTATGAAGTGACGATTCCCAATATGGATGCCTTGAGTGCGGCGATGGAGTCTCGCGTGAGCATGGGGTATCGTATCTGGATGGTGATCGGTGTGGAGCTTACAGATACAGAGTTTCGCAATAAAAATATCGAAGGACTTGAAAATCATCTAAAAGATTTCCGCGAAGCTTTAAAAAGATATGAAGCAGCGCCCTTTTCCCCTGGCGAGAGTGAACTGTATGCGCCATTCAAAGAGCAAAGTGAAAAATACTTTGCGATCAACGAGCAAATTATTAAAGACTTAAAGCTTGGCACGAAAGAGGCTAATGACCGTGTTATGAAACAAATGCGTGGTGGTGATTGGCAAACGATAGGTGCCATCGCGCGTAAGTCATTTGATGCAATTACTGACCTCTACGCGGCTTTGGGTGCTAAATTCAACAAAGAGCAAAAAGAAGAACGTGAAAGATCGGCCGTGTTATCAAACTCAATCGGTTTTTCGTCTTGTGTGATTTTATTCACATTACTGATGTTTATCGCTCATAAATTGGCTAGTTCTGTTGGCAATATCTCTAGCAAAATTAGCGAAGCTGGTGCTCAGGTGACAGCAGCTATTGAACAGCTTTCAGCGGCGGGGCAATCTTTGTCTCAATCTTCGACGGAAGCGGCTGCAAGTCTTGAGGAAACAGTGGCAAGTCTGGAAGAGATGACTTCGATGGTGAATTTGAATGCTGACAATGCGAAACAAGCGGCAGCACTGTCTACAGCATCTCGTGAATCCGCCGAGCGTGGGCAGTCTGAAATTCATGTTCTTGTGGGCTCGATGTCGGATATTTCTCAGTCTTCCCGTAAAATCGAAGAAATTATCAATGTGATCGATGATATCGCCTTCCAAACCAACCTTTTGGCCCTTAACGCTGCGGTTGAAGCGGCACGTGCCGGTGAACAAGGTAAGGGATTCGCGGTAGTGGCGGAGGCCGTTCGCACTTTAGCGCAAAGATCCGCAGAGGCGGCGAAGGATATCACAGGATTGATCAAAGATTCTGTGGATAAAATTGAGCGCGGTACTCAGGTGGCGGACAAGTCGGGTGCTGTGATGTCAGACATCGTAACTTCAGTAAAAAAGGTTTCGGATTTGGCAGCTGAAATCTCTTCTGGATCTGGAGAACAGTCCACGGGTATTCAGCAGATTTCGAAAGCTATGAATCAGCTGGATTCAAGCTCTCAATCGAATGCGGCTTCTTCAGAGGAAATTGCGTCGACTGCCGAGGAAATTTCCGCGCAATCTACGCAAATGCAAAAAATGATGGAAGATCTCAATTACCTGATCTCGGGGGAACGTACAATGCAAGCGACGGCTTCATCAGCATCACCTGTGGCTAAAAAAATCCACAGCGTGAAGCCAGGACCGTCAAAATCCAGAGCAAAAGTATCTGCGGATTTCTTGCCCCTGGATGAAAATGAAGAAAGTGGACGTGGTGCCCTAGGAAAAGCATCAAGTTTCTAATCGAAGCAATAAATACTTAATAAAAAACCTCCTTCGCAGGAGGTTTTTTATTATCGGGCAGAGCGAGCTTTTGTATTCGGTGAAGATTTAGTCCCTGGTTTAGCTCCACTGGGCTTCGTCATGGGTTTGCCAGTCTTCTGCACCGGCTTACCAGGACGATGTCCAGGTTTGCTAAGCTTGTTACTACCACTCTTAGCTGTATTCTTACTGCCAGATGCTTTCACTGCAGGTTTTGCGCGGGAGTTAAATTTTGTTCTGTCGCGATCATCTGCAAGCTTGCGACCTTCAAGTTCCGCAATAAAGCGTTCATCTCTTTCAGTCACAAAGTTAATGACGACACCTTTACGACCCGCACGAGCCGTTCGACCGGCACGGTGAAGGTAGTTTTCTTTTTGTTTCGGCAGGTGATAGTTGATGACACGATCAACATTTGGAATATCCAAGCCGCGGCCCGCAAGATCTGTTGCGACCAAAAGCTTCACTTTGCCATCCGTGAATTTTCTTAGGTTTGAACGGCGTTCTGCTTTTTCCATTTCTCCACGATAAATCACTGCAGAGTAACCGTTGTCGGCCAATTCCTGAGCGAGTTTATCGCATTGTTCACGAGTGTTGGCGAAAAGGATCGTTCCGCCCTCCGCTGGTTCCTTTAGGATCTTTTCGAGCAAAGGCCAGCGACGACCGTCCTTAACAATACGATTGTGTGTCACCAAAGTTTTGACGGTCTTTCCAGCACCGGCACTGCGGTAAAGTTCGGCTTTGGAGAACATGCCATTGATGAGTTCTTGAACTGTTGGCGATATTGTTGCCGAGAAGAGAGCCAATTGAACTTCGCTGGGGCATGCATAATAAATATTATTCGAATCAGCCACGAAACCCTGATCAAGCATCTGATCGGCTTCATCAAACACCAACATGCGCACATCTGTAAGATCGATGTATTTAAGATTCATCATTTGAATCAAACGCCCCGGTGTTGCTAATAGAATTTCAAATGGTCCTGAAGTGTTGCGACGAGCTTGCTCCATCGCCATGCCACCCAATGCGGGGCGCACGCGCAGACGAGTGTCGTGGGTCAAAGTTTTAAAAACTTTTGAAACCTGCTCACCCAGTTCGCGAGTCGGCACCATGACCACTGCGCGAGGACGGGAGTTTTCAGTGATCTCTTCGCCCGCATCTTCCAGCGTTTTGAGAATGTGCAGAAGCGGAAGCGCATAGGCCAGGGTTTTACCGCTGCCAGTTTCCGCAACTCCCACGACAGATTGACCACCCATCAATGTCGGAATGGCATTGTTTTGGATTTCAGTAGGGTTAGAAATTTGGTTCGACTTTAAAGTCTTAACCAAAGAGCCTAAGAGGCCATAATCAGAGAATTTTGCCATGGTATTTCCTTACTGACAACGTTGCAGAATTAGAGATTTGATCACCAGAAGTTTTTCGGGAGGATTTTTAACGTCCCAGATCCACTTGAAATCGCGACAGTCTTGCCACCCTGGAAAAACCATTTTCCCAAATGTTTCGTCGTCATCATCCTTCATCAAGCGTTTATAGACAATCTCTTGAATGGGCAAGTACGAACTTTTGGTCAAGATGTTGCGAGAGATCAAGTCAAGGACGACTTCAACACTGGTCACAAAACCAATTTGTCCCTGTCTCGTCGGATTTTTCGACTCACCATAACTGGAATAGGCTTCGCGGATATAGCTCAAAGCGGGGATTTGAGGGAATTCTTTGGTCATTTGGTCATAAACGACGGTGTCGAACTGACCGTTATCACCAAAGTATATGACCAGTTCTGGATTTTTCTCTGACAAAAGCTGACGGATGACTTTTTGTTTTAAGTCGGGGTCTTGCTTAATCCCGGGATTCATATGAAGTCCCGTGATCGGAAAGTCATTTTCCTCTAAAAAATCTTCGTGCTGCTCACGCATTAAAAACTTGGGTGCAAGGCTGACATAATGAAATTCAATATCGTTATAGGCATACCGCAAATCTTGAAAGATTTCGGCCATACCGACGAACTTGCTGTCGTCGTCAAAGGCGGAAGTCGTGGAGCCCGCTTTAGACAGAATGTGGGAAACCTTTAGTGTGTCATCAATATCAGAAATAACCAGAATTTTGGCGTTAGCTGTGGCTGTAGCGAACAAAGCTAGAAGCACACATATAAGGTTTTTCACACAAAACTCCTTCATAGTTACCAGCGCCTAAAAAATAGACATTCATGAAAAATGCACCCACAGGTTCAATTGAACTCGCACATGCTTAGCGCCACTATGTTCCTATGGGAGTTAGCAACATAAGTGCCATCAATTCCAGGATTGACTAGCAATGTGATTGCAATAGGCTTGAGGGATGAAAATCATCTTAAGAACTTTCTGTGTTCTATTACTGTCATCAGCTGTTTCATCATCAGTTTTTGCTAAAGGCTATACGCTTGTGGCGATCTCTAAAACAGATCACACCCTGGTCTTTGTGAATCCTGGAACTCTGGAAATTCTGGGGAAGGCTGCCGTAGGCAATGACCCCCATGAAGTAGTTGTATCGAGCGATGGAAAGCATGCTTATGTCTCGAATACCGGCAGTGGAAAGTTTCACGAAATAAATGTCATTGATATCGCAAGTAAAAAGGCCCTGGCATCTATTGATACCGGAGCAATGATGGGTCCCCATGGAATGTCCTTCCTAAATTCCAAGCTGTGGTTCACAGCGGAAGGCGCAAAGTCTTTGGGGCGAATTGATGTCAACACGGGTAAGATCGATTTGATTTTGGGTGTTGGTCAGAATCGCACGCACATGATGCAAGTTTCTGCTGATGAAAAGCAGGTTTATGCGACGAATGTGGATTCTAACACGGTCAGTATTTTTGATAACCTGATGCTGCCTCCGCCGATTCCTCCGATTGGTGCGCCATTACCAGGTGCGAAGCCACAGATGGGTTGGTTGCAAACGGTGATTCCGGTTGGCAAAGGTTCAGAGGGTTTTGACATAACACCAGACCGCAAAGAATTGTGGACTACAGATGCCCACACCGGAACGATTTCGGTGATTGATATTGCCAGCAAAAAAGTTGTCAAAACTGTTGATACGAAGACCTTGGGAATCAGTCGAATTAAATTTACCGCGGATGGCAAGCGCGCTTTGATTTCAAGTCTTAGAACCGGGGATCTTTTGATCTATGACGTTGCGAAAAAAACAGAAATCAAAAAGTTGAACCTCGGTAAAGGGGCTGCCCACATTCTGATCACACCGGATGGGACCCGTGCTTTTATTTCCTGCACTCCAGCAGGTTATATCGCTATCGTGGATCTGAATACCTTGACACTGGTTAAGAATTTCGAAATCGGTCCACGACCTGACGGTATGGACTGGGCGCCTGAGTTATAACAAAACCTTCCTAAATCACTTCACCGAATCCCTTCTCCAGCAAAGAATATTTCTTACAAGGAGAACTTATGAGCAGAAACAGAGCTACCTGGGACGCCAGTGAGTGCGCCCTTATTTTGATTGATTATCAACCTGAGATGTTCCGAGGAATCGGGTCGGGTGATCCCCAAACTGTCGAGAACAACGTCTGTGCCCTAACCAGAGCGGCCGTATCTTTCGATATTCCTGTCATCTTAAGCACCGTGGGAGTTCAGATGGGAGTCAATCAACCGACTATCAGATCTTTGCGATCTGAACTGCCGGAACTGCAAGAAATCGATCGCTCCAGTATGAATGCTTGGGAAGACGAAGCTTTTTTAAAAGCCGTCAAAGCCACAGGTCGCAAACGCTTGGTATTCTGTGCGCTGTGGACGGAGATCTGCCTGGCGTATCCGGTTTTAGAGGCTTTGCAGGATGGTTACGAAGTGACCTTTGTTGCTGATGCGGTTGCAGGACAATCAAAAGAAGAACATGAAATGGCGATCGAGCGTATGATTCAAGCGGGCGCAATCCCTAACACCTCCATTGCCATGGTGGCAGAGTGGTTCCGTGATTGGAAATCGCCGCTGGCAGCTAAAGGTCGCGAAGTTTTTGTATCACTCATTCGTGACCATCGCGCCACTCATGCAAATTCCCGCTTTCAACCACCGCCGGATTCCTACTCAAGTCAGTCCGAAATGATGTAATACGCAGAAGAAAGTTGTCCAAGCAGTCAGTTGAAGTCATAGTGCGTGGACGACTTTCTTTGATACTCACGAAATCTTACGGAATTATTTGCGCGTGAGTTGTCATTGTGGTTTGTGGAATTTGCAAAGCAGTGTGTGTACTCGAAACAGCTTGCACTAGAGAGTGAAAACGACAATTCACGCCGTGTTTTAAAAATAAATTTAAAGCGACAAGAAAAAATCCCCACCAAAATTTTTCGGCAGTATAACCCGACCACCAAAACGAGTTTGGTAAAACAAATTCGAAAACTA
The DNA here is from genome assembly GCF_047302455.1 of Bdellovibrio sp. HCB185ZH. Classification (GTDB taxonomy): domain Bacteria; phylum Bdellovibrionota; class Bdellovibrionia; order Bdellovibrionales; family Bdellovibrionaceae; genus Bdellovibrio. The sequence continues at coordinate 1,079,380 of NZ_CP178624.1, read as the reverse complement.
AATTTGGAAAAGGTGGTAATTATGAATTCAGTAAAATCTTTATCGATGATCGCAGCAATCTCTTTTGCACTCGCTGCTTGTACATCAAGCAAAAATGAAGATAAGAACAGTGAAGCCGTTGCCCAGACAGAATCTCTAAACAGTGAAAATGTCCACTGTGAGAATGTGGAAGTTATTTCCATCCCGGAAACTCAAGACACACCGGCTGTTAAGATGAAGTATGAAACGATCATCGACTCTGTTCGCTCGGCGTCTAAAGATGGCGTGGTTGAGAAAATTGCTGACAAGGGAACAAAAGTATTTAAAGTCTATATGCAAAACAAAGACGGTGAGTACCAGTTGAGTTCCTCTCAGGACAGTACATTTGAATCTGAAGAAGCTAAAACTGTGACGACACTGGAAAATGGTGATGTTAAGGAAGTTGGTACGGTAAAAGTATCTAGCGCTTCCGGGAGTGAACCCCAACTCACTGAAAATTCCTACGACCAGATCTCAAGATCAAAAGATGGCGTTAAGAAGATTATTTATAAACTAGTAAATGGCGTCGAAGTTCCGGTTTATGACTTTGAGACGACTGAACAAGACGTTGATGGCGTTAAAACTATCACGACTCTTTTGAAAACTCCGTATGTTCAAGAATCAAACGGCGTTAAATCCTCAATTGAAAGCTCCCAAAGCACTTGCACGATTTCCAAAAAATAGTTCTCCCCAGAACAATCAGTGCAAACCCATAGTCCCCTGGGCATCCTCTTCGGAGGATGCCCATCTTTCATTTAAGCTCGGGCCACAGAGACGACGCGAATGCGTTTTACTTTCCCATCAGCCAGAGGCCAGTTGATGGTTTGTCCCACTCTCAGGCCGATAAGTGCAGCTCCCACCGGAGCCAGAATAGACACCTTTCCCATTTCCAGGTTGGCGTCGTTTGGGTAGGTTAAAGTGACCGATTGTTCTTTGCCAGAATCCAAGTCAGTAAAAGTCACTGTGGAATTCATAGCGACCACATCCGTTGCCAGCTGGTCGGCGGCCACAAGTTCTGCACGTCCCAGTTCCTCTTCCAACAGTTCTGCGACTTCAATTTTAGCAAATGAAAGAATAGCAGAGATTTTTTCGTAATCTTCGCGCGAAATGACTAATGATGGAAGTTTCTCCATAAACGATCTCCTTAAGTAAGGGTGTATTAAATTTTTATGATTTTAGATGCGACGAAATAGCGATAGCAGCCACAGAGAGACTCTGCGGCTTAAGAAATAAACTTCAAAACCAAACCACACTGAGGTGGTAACATTGTGTATTTCATGATCCCCGGCAGGGTAACATAAGTCATGCAGAAGTGCTACAGAGTTTTGCTTTCAAGTAATAAACATGCGTAATTGAGTTAATTTGATGCATATTCCTGAGCACTGACATAGCTGACTTTGATTTTAAGCAAGCCTTTCAATCTTCATTCGAGATTTTTTCTTTTAGAGATTCAAATCATCACTCAGACGAAAGTCGAGAGAGAAAGAGATCATACATAAACTGAAAGGAAACATCTATGGATCGTCAATTGGCGAAGCGAGTTCTAACGTCCGCGCTGCTGCTGCAAATTCCTATGCTTGCACATGCAGAATCATCAATCTTTAATTCTTTTGAAAAAGTCACTGTGCTCGCGACACAGAACAAGTTCGAAGGAGCTATTCGTATCAATGATATCTCCCGCAAAAACGGGGGTGATCAGTATACTTTGGATTTATCAAAGCCCCTCCCATTGACTTTTATTAAAGCTAAACCAAAATCAGGTCGCGTGAAAATTATCAGCGTCAATCTGATCACGGATAAGAACGAACGCATCATCGTTAAGACTTTTAACGGTGTGACAATTGGCGAAGCTGACAAAGAGCTGTCTTCAGAAAATCTAAATTCGGCGTCTTTGATCACAGCGATCGAAATTCAAGCTGAAGCTATGGGTGGAAATGCCGCATTGGATTTCAATGCCGCCTCTACACAAGAAGCTCCAAAATTAGCTTTGCGCGAGAGCGGGAACAAACCTATTCCTCCAGGCAATGACAATGGTAGCTCCTGTAATAAAAAATTCGATGCTGTTTTGAAAGAGAAACTGGATCTGGTGCAATTGTGGGCATCCCGTGCTGAGGGCAGTGCTGCAGGTACTTGGCAGGAAAAGTATGCAACAAAAGAGTTTAATAAGTATGTCGCAGATTTTAATGCCACACTAAAAGCGGATAAATCGACATTTGCGACGCCAGATTATGCCCTGACTCTTTTAAACTTCTTTGTTGAGCGTCACAATGCGAGCCGTGCGGAAAGCGCTCTCGAGCAGGGTTACAAGGTGATGGCAGACGAGACTTTTGAAGTTTTCATGCTGTCTTTGCAAAGCGACCAGGTTTGCCGTCAGGTGAACAGCGAATCTCTTATTAAGATTTCCCTGGATTTCCAAAAACGCCAGGAAGCAAATAAACCCGACAGCCGCGCAAGAAAATTGTACGAGTCTATGATTGCGAAAATCGGCAAGTTGATTCCAAATCATTATCGCAAAGAATTGGCAGCGAAAAATCTGTCGTTCCGCGCTGCTGATACAGAAGGTTATAAGAATCACAAACTTTTCCTCACCAGCAAACCAGACAGTTTCTTGAAAGGAACTTATCAAGACATGAGCATCAGTGCTTATGGCGTGGCTCAGCAGGCATTGATGAACGAGGTGAAGAGCTTCAATAATGAGCAGACATATCAGCTGATTGTTGAGTTCCAGACTAAATACAACGATCCCGCTAATTATCCACAAGAAGTCATGTTGAAGTATCTGACGATTTTATCAGAGCACAGCAATTTTTTAAGACTGAATCCAGTGATGTAAGATAAAAAAAAGCCAGTGGGATTTCTCACTGGCTTTTTGCTTTTAGAATCCAACACCGGCCGAGATGGTGTTTTGCACGTCACTCTTGTCCCAGTCGTTGTCACGGAAGACCACCGTGGAGCTTAAGTTAATAGAAACCGGTCCGAAGTTAACCCCGATGGAAGCTCCGGCATAAGGATTGTATTGAATGGGACGCTTATCCGTTGTCATCACGCCACCAGATGTTGTCTCGCGAACTGTTTGTGTCGCCTGCGCACCTGCACGGCCCGTCATATGAAACCATTCCACACGGTAAGTGGAGGAAAGACCCAGCTTTAAACGCTCGTCATCCGTTTTTACTTTCTCAGGAGCCGTGGAGTAGTCTTCTGTATCTGAGGCCTTGGAGTATTCAGTTTCTAAAGATAGCAAATCAACACCCAGGCTAAGGCGAAGACCATACATGGAACGAGTTTGCAGATGGGCCGTAGGGTAATCACGGTAAACTGTTTCAATACCATAGACAGGCTCAATACGATAACCCGTACCTTGAGCCAGAGTAAATCGTGCAGCAAGAGCTGAATTTGCACCGATGCAGGCGCCAAGTACTACGATCCACTTCAGTGTAGATAACTTCATTCCGTCCTCCATGAACCTTGTTAGTTTACACGGAAATTTCTGGGTAAACCCAGGGCTTTTTAAAAAAAGAGTTGTTTTGGACTAGTTTGAGTCAGTGCTGCTATACTGAAGTTATGAAAACCACGAAATTAACTCTGACTCTCTGGACCTTTATTACCTGTCTATCATTTGGCGTTTTCGCAAAACCAGCTGGTAAAGCAAAGGCTCAAACCGCGACTCCCACGGAAGTTTCTTACCTGGCCGGAGGATGCTTTTGGGGCATGGAAGAGTTGTTACGAAAACTCCCTGGTGTCACCCGTATCGAAGTGGGCTATATGGGCGGCAAGATTCCGAATGCGACTTATAATATCGTGCATACGGGAACTTCCAATCATGCAGAAACCGTTAAGGTGGAATTCAATCCTCAACAATTAAGCTATGAAAATTTGCTGCTTTATTTTTTCAAAATTCACGATCCGACGACATTAAATCGTCAAGGCAATGACATCGGCACGCAGTATCGCAGCGCCATTTTTTATACTTCGGATGTGCAAAAAGAGACGGCTCACAGAGTGATTGCCCGGGTTGATAAATCCAAAGCCTGGGGTAAACCGGTCACCACTGTTGTCGAAAAAGCCGGGGAGTTTTGGAATGCGGAAGAAGAGCATCAGGATTACCTGCAAAAAAACCCTGAAGGTTATACTTGTCACTTCGTTCGCAAGGTGGAGTTTTAACGCCGCGTCCGGTGCACATTGTTTTGAAATTCTTAGGCACAGCAATTGCTAACTTTCCTGATTGGAAGGTGAAAGCCCATGAATTTTTCAGCACGAGTAAAACAACGTCACATCGCATCTTTTTTAATCTTAGCAGCTTTGCTCGGAGCGAATATCGCAGAAGCAAAATCCTGCGGTTCCCGTCAGAAAGTCGTCTGTTCAGGAATAGTTACAGGTGAAAGTTCGAGTGGGAATATCACCTATGTTTTAAACCGCGTGGTGTATAATTCCTGCGGCAAAATCGTATCCGATAAGTTTCACCGTTTGATGGGAACGCCAGAAGACGTGGAAAATCAGCTTCGCAAAGCTCGTTGTCCCGAAGACAGTTACTAATCCAAAATTCCCCATTTTCCAGGGGATTTTTGGGACATTGCTGCTCCATTTATCACTTCACATTCGTTAAGCTCTCGCACCATCAATGCTCAAGCAATTGACGGTGCCATTTATTTCACGGCAAAAAAATGTCTCCATCTTCTTCAATAGCATTTAATTTGGCTCTCGCTTGGTATGTCCCATGCACATTACCAGTGCGAACAATCTAATCTGGAGTCTTAAATGAAATTGATGGGCCAAGTTTTACTAGCAGGAATCGTCTTATTTTCGGGTTTTGCAAACGCAGCCTCGCAAGCAGGTGTTGAAGGTGTTTTAGAAATTCCCGTGAACGCGGGACAAGTCGAACTTAAAGCATATTCTAAAATCAGTGGCGGAGTGGTTCTAAATTTGGATCCCGTGAACTCGCAAAGTCTGAGCATCAAATGTCATCAAGGTTTCGGAAAGGTCACGATGATGGTTTTCCTTAAAGGAAACGCTTTGTCTCAACAATTGACCGGCTCCGTAGAAAGTCAGGAAGCTTGCGAACAGGAACTGCGCGGAATTTCTGAAGCTGTCCTGCAGGGAGCAGATACCCTACGCATTGAAGTTCGCACCAATCATACTCTGGGGCTTGCAACTTCTCGCTAATCGCAAACATCTATGCTAGAGTTTTAAGAAAGGCCGGTCTTACCGGCTTTTCTTTTTTCGATGCAAAGGCGGGCGTGTGCTCTATCGCTTTCAAATAGAACTTTCTGATATCGATAGGGGTGTGTACGAATTCTTGGACTTTCGCGTGGCCCAGCATCCCTCTGAAACATATCCGTACATGTTAAGCAGGGTTCTGGCTTATTGCCTTTCTTACGAGGAGCGCTTGGAATTTACTCCTGGTGGACTTGCGGATCCGGAAGCCCCAGCTTTGCGCAAACTGGGGCTGCAAAATTCCGTTGAGCTTTGGATTGAGATTGGGAATCCCTCGGCAAGAAAACTACACAAGGCTTCCAAGGTTGCAAAGCAAGTGCGAGTTTATACGTATAAAAATCCGGAAGTTCTTTTGAATGAAGTCCGCGGTGGAGATGTTCATCGCGCCCAGGAACTGCAAATGTATGCCTTTGATCCCAAGTTTTTGGAAGCGGCTTCCGAAAAAGTTGAAAAGAACAATCGTTGGACCTTGTTAGTTCAACAAGGCACTTTGGACTTAACGATCGGCGAGGAAACTTTGACCGGGGAAGTGAAACCGGCCGTCTTATAGATTGTCGGCCTTTTGCAGACGGGGAAAAGTTTTAACGGCGCTCCCGCTAAACCCATCATCACAGTCAGATACGTCGTACACGGTTTGCAGATCGCTGTTTCCATCTAACGACACCGAAAAACGCTTTTGCACACATAGACCGTGCTCTTTCGTTTTCACATAGCCTTCATAGTTCAATGTAAAGATCACTTTGTCAGAATCCGCGACAGCTGTTTGGCAGCGATCTTTTGAACACACTGGAAGTCCATTAAAATAAAAGACTTGTTTTTCGGGCGACATAACGATCTCACCCTTTTTGGTGGTAAAACCACTCCAGCGAATCAAGCGAGTGCAATCATCACTTTGCAACTGAACCACAGCCCCTTCGGCCATCTGATAAAGTCCTGTGAGGTCAGGGCACGTGTTTGCTAATGCATGGGTCGAAGCAAGAAGTACCGAGGTGAAAATAATATTTCGCATCATAAGTCCTTTATTAAAGCCTGACACAGGGGAAATTCGCTGGCTACACTTATTCTGAAAAAGAAAAGGGGGATCCGTGCGCAATATCTGGGTGTTAGCAGCTGTGCTTTTCATCGGCGGTGGAGCAGAGGCTTGCGTCGGTTTTACGGGTTCCTATTCTACTTTTCGCCCGGTCGCTGGGAAGTATCATGTCTTGGTTCTTGAACAAAATGATTGCAAGGCTGTGGCCGCTGGATCTTTCCAGTTAGACGAAAAAACCAGCGCCGTCTCCGACGAAGTGGAACCCAAAGTTTTCTATGTCGAAAAAAACTATACCAAACTCTGTGAGCTTACGACCTGTCGTGTTTTCACGACGACTGCCAATGGGTTGGAATTTGCTGAAAACGCTTCAGTCTATATCGACGGGACGACTTGCAAATACGATCGCGTGTCTTGGTCGCGCCAAGATATCTGGAATCTAAGAATCACTTACAGAATCACTGACTCCTCCGCCGCCTGCCGCAAATACCGGGGAGCAGCGAGTGTCGTTTTAAAAGATATCAAACACTAATTCAGAGGCAGCGTTTTCACATTCGCAGAAATGTTTTCGTAAAGCTTTGGAACCCAGGGTTTAAAGATTTTAGGTTCTGGTGCTGTTTGTACTTTTCTGAAATCCACGGGTGATAAAATCACTTTCCAGTTTTTGTAATTGCTTTGCGCGGCTAGAACAAAAAGCTCCTCGATCGCCTCATCTCCAATGGCGATGCAGCCAATCGAAACGCTTTTCCCATGGATCATGATATCTGAGCCCAATTTTTTTCGGCCGTCTTCTTTGGCCATCTGCTTATCGAAATCAGTAGGGTAGTTGATTCGCAATGCCAGATGATAGGCGCTGTTGGGATTCAAACTCTCAATCCCATAAACACCTTCAGGAACCTGGTTATCGCCTTCCTGCAATTTGGGTCCTGATTTACCGCTGGCAGCATAGACCGGATAACTTTTAATGAACGCAGGATTTCCATGTTGATCTGTGGAAAACAAAGATAAAGTTTTTTGGGATTTAATATAAAGCAAAGTGATATCTTTAGGGGGGTAAGTCACACGCTTTGCCAGGAACAACGGTTTTAGGTTGGTATTAACTTTCGGGCCGTACTCTTTCACACGTTTTTGAACGGTGGATTTCCCCAGTAACGAAAGTTTGATGCTATTAAAGAGTGGCAACTCCAGCGTGATATAGGCGACAGTCAGTAAGGCGCAGCCATAGAAAAGTCCCTTAAAGATATTCAGTATTGAGACTTTTAAATTGCCCTTCATGAAGCTCCCACCGAGATTTATTGTATAGGCTCATATTAGGCTTGGCGAGCGCAAATCAATGCGAACAATTGCTCGAGATTTTTCCTTCCCAAAAACTTGGAGTCACTGCACTCGTAAATACTCTGAATAAACCTTAAAGGGTTGTTTACACTCCAAAAGAATTTTTCCAACAGCGAGAACCTGCTAAAAACATTATTGCCTCGAACGTATTCGAATACAGAAAACGCAAGATCAAGGTAGGGCTCTTTCAGACTCTTAATGTCTTTTCGAGACGGTGGAAAAATCACCGTAAAAACATCATGTTTTGGATTCAATAATTACTCAGCTTCTCTCTCGAAACGTCCTCCCAGGGCCGATAGTAAAGGCATGGGAACGCACGCACGTACTGGAAAACCATCACGACTGCGCGCACGATCAAAAACTTGGATCGTGGCGGTTTCCCTATTTCTCACGGCATGTTCGATGGATGCGGTGATCGATGAACTCAATAAGGTCTCCACAAATAGTATCACGGGTTACATCGCAAATTATTCTGCCAATTCCAGCCAGACTGCAGCGCAAACATTAACGACGTGTACAACGCCAGTCGTGAATCTTTATAAATTGGATGCCAACGGGGAGAGAATCAAACCCGCTGCGGCTTCTACCGGTGTGGATGAATCCGGTGCTTATACAATTAATTTACAAAATGCGGGCTTTGAAACCGAGGCGCTAAAATCCAATCCCATGCTTATCGAAGTGAATGGATGTGCCGCAGGAGTTTTCTTTAGACCGATTACGGGTTATTCCGAGCAAAATGTTAACATGTCATCGTCACTCTTGGGCTTTATGGTCAACACAGATTATAAAGCGAAGCTTTCTGCCGCTCTTCAGGATAATGGCGCTGACTTACAATCATTGATGTTGATCCTGGGTTCGCCAGATACAATGCAAAAATCTTATGACATTTTGGTTGCGAACACTGAGGCCACAGATAAGTTCACGCAGATATTCGGCGTGGGACCTGAAGCCTTACTCGATGCATCTCCGGAAGTTCTTTACGTGAATGTTCCCTCTTTAGCGCAAGAGCGCGTCTCTTATCAACTCGAAGCTGACTCCTCGCATTGGTCACCATCCTATGCGACGATTTATGAATGGAAAAGAAATGCAACACTTCTTGGGGCAGGAAAATCTTTGTCCTTTGCTCCAGGCGGTAACTCCCAGGGTAGCCATACTCTCACACTTTTAGTGGGACAAAATGATGGCTCTGGACATGTGAACACGGCAAAACCTAATAAAGTCTTTACAGTTCCTGTTGAGATCACAAACAACGTTCCTCCACAGCCTCCGAATTTCACCGTCACATCTCCATCGATTGCTGGCGGTCAGCCCGTGAATACCCGCAATCTGGTGATTGGTATTCAAACGGGTGCTGGGCTTGCGAACTGTGATACTTTTAGTTCGTTGTTGATGACTGAAAGTTCTGCGATGCCAAGCGAATCGACGAACTTTCCAATTGTGTGTACTCAAAACGGCACACAAAGTTTGAACGTCACTTTGTCGGCAGGTGAAGGAGCAAAAACACTTTATCTTTGGGCGAAGGATGCCTCGGGGCTGATCTCTTCGGTTCCAACAACTCTTGCGGGAGTTCTTGATACCCAGGCACCCACGGTGTCGATCTCTACTCAGCCTTTGGCACAAAGTAAATCCAGCTCTCAAGTTTTTGCATTCACCGGAAATGATGGCAGCGGTACGATCGATCGCTTTGAGTGCAAACTTGATGCAGCGGCCTGGACTTCCTGTTCAAGCCCTTTATCCCTTGCAGGTTTAACCGAAGGAGATCACACCTTTAATGTGAGAGCCGTGGATACCGCGGGGAATATCTCCGTGCCGGACTCTAAAACATGGCATATCGATTTAACGGCGCCGACTTTGACGTTAGCGGGTCCTCCAACTATCACAAACTCTCTTTCATCCGTTTTCACTCTGACTGGCGTTGACACAGGTGGCTCCGGTATGGGCGGCTATCAGTGCAGTCTTGATTCTGGTGCCTATGCAAGTTGTACCGCGATTACCAACTATGTCCTCGCAGCGGGGAGCCATACTTTTAAAGCGCGGGCCTATGACGTTGCAGGAAATGTTTCAAATATTCTCACTCACTCGTGGACTATTGATACGACGGCGCCGACGGTGACCATCACTTCGAAGCCTTCGGCCATGACGAACGCCACAACTGCGGTCTTTGGTTTTGTGGGTACGGATTCGGGCGGTGGCAGCATCTCAGGTTACGAATGTGAGCTTGATGGCGCGGGCTTTGCTGCTTGTACTACAGGTAAATCTTATTCTGCACTGGCAGACGGAAGTCACACGTTTAAAGTTCGCGCCACAGACACGGCGGGAAACATGAGTGCGGTAACAACTTATACCTGGGTCATTAACACGGTGGCGCCGATGGCCTCTATTACTTCGTCGCCAGACAGTATTACGAATCAAACTTCAGCGACCTTTGCATTCTTTGCGACACCGCCTTCGGGTGGTTCCATCGCGAGTTATCAATGTAAACTGGATGGCGGAGCCTTTGCTGCATGCACATCACCGCATACCTATAACGGTTTGGTACAAGGAACTCATACATTCACGGTTCACTCTGTGGATAATCTGGGAAATGACAGTGATGATACCTCCTATACGTGGGTTATCGATACAACGAATCCGACGTTAACGATCACGGATCAACCGGCTGTCAGTACGAACTCTGCGACGGCGCAATTTAAATTCACAGGAGCAGACACAGGTGGCGGAGCTATTGAAAAGTATTACTGTGATCTTGATGGTGGTGGCTTTGCTGAATGCGCGAGTCCTAAGAATTTGACAGCATTGGCTGAAGGTTCGCATACTTTCCAAGTGAAAGTCATGGATACGGCGGGCAATACATCTGCGGTAGCAAGTTATACGTGGTCCGTGGATTTAACTGCGCCAACCTTGACGCTCTTGACTAAACCAAACAGTTTAACGAATCAAACCACGGCAGCCTTTACTTTCAGTGGTGCTGATGCGGGAACGATCGCCGGCTATGAGTGTAAAATCGATGGCGGGGCAGCAAGCTCTTGTGTGTCGGGTGTTTCTTATTCATCATTGACAGCTGGAGCGCACAGTTTTGAAGTGGCTGCCATCGATGATGCCGGAAACTATTCATCTTCCATTTCTTATTCATGGACCATTGACTTAACTCCACCGAGCGTGACGATCACTGCGAAACCAGCTGCGAATTCGAATTCGTCAACAGCGACATTCAGCTTCACTGGTATGGATACCGGTGGTGGTGCGGTAGCGGGCTTTAAATGTAAACTGGATGGCGGAGCTTATTCGACTTGTATGTCGGGGGGATCTTATAATTCCCTTTCCGAGGGTAGCCACACGGTTTCTATTTATGCGTCGGATACAGCAGGTAACGATAGCACGCCAATTTCCTACACCTTTGTTGTTGATACCGTCGTTCCGACATTGACGATTACAACACCTGCAAGCGATGGCTATGTAATTCCAGTCGGAAGTATTTCTTCTGTGAATTTCAGCGGTGCTTGTTCTGAAGAAGGCGTTTCGGTCTCTTTAACAGGAGTGAGCGTGGTTCCAGCCCTATGTTCTGGTGGCGCTTATTCGATTACCGCCAACATGACCTCGCTGCCAGATGGTACTTACACGGTTTCGGCTGTGCAAGTGGATGCTGCCGGTAATAGTGGCGCCTCTGCAAATCGTACAGTTATCAAAGATGCAACAGCTCCCACAATCACAGTCACAACTCCGAGTGTGGTTAAGGGCGGCGGTGTGATCTCTGCAACCTGGACTAACACAGAAGCGAATGTTGCGACGGGCTCTTCATTTACGGTTGAGCTTTATGACGGTACCACTTGGACAAGTGTAGGAACTAAAACTGCGACGGCCGGAGCAAACAGCTCGGTGAGCTATTCGCTCACGGGTATTGTGGCACCTGTGGTAAATACCGGTGTGGCGAAAATCCGTGTGTCATTAACAGATGCGGCGGGGAATTCTAAAACTTCCACTTCGAATTCTTTCGCTATCGATAGCAGTGCACCTACACTTTCAAGCTTCACAGTGAATGGCGGAGCAGCCTCAACAAGTAACAACAACGTTCTGATTGGTTTTAACGGAACTGATAGCTACAGCAATATTTCAAAAATCTGTATGCAGACCGTGGCGACAGCACCGACAGCCTCTAGCAGCTGCTGGATTGCTGTCAACTCATACGGTCTAACGGCCGCCAAAAATCTGGTGACGTCTTCGATCTACTATAATGTGGGCTTGGTTTCGGGAACCTTCAATATACATATCTGGTTAATGGATGCTGTCGGAAATATGTCTACGAATTCGGCGACTGTGGGCGTGGATAAGGGCACGGTGGTATATAACTCACCAAATCCTCCGAATATCAGTAAGATTCAATTAACCTCGACCGACACACCTAATTCACCTCCGGCAGGCTCTGACTTGGTGGTAAATTCGGGACAGGCAATCTATCTGAAATGGAACATCACGAGCACGACCGGGCTTGCGGCAAGTCCGATTAAAGTGACCTATACAACCGATGACGCCACGGAGGGGGGAGTACTTTCCTCTGGCTTAGCGAATGCTGGGAATGGTGGTTGTACGGTGACTGCGGGTTACACTGGTTGTGCGGTGTTCACGGCTCCTGTGGGCACGTATTTCCGTTTGAAATTGCAAGCAATGGATTCTCAAGGGTTCTTTACGACGATCGCAAGTAATCCATTGAACTCGGGCAAAATTAACTTCTTGGCAGGTAATACTGACTTGGGGCTAAACTCCAGCGCAAAATCCGCAATCATCAAGCCAACGGGTGTCTATTCTTTGGCGGTGCTTGATGATGGTAAGATCTTTGTCATCGATACTCGTGGGCTTGCGTGGGTAAATCCAACGACGGGTGTGTATGAAATCTTAGCGACGACAGCTGCTTCATCATCCGGTGACGGTGGAGCGTTGACCAGCGCGAAGTTCAGATCTCTGAATGGTATTTGGGTCGACAATAATAATGACGTCCTGGTCGCAGACAATAACTATATTAGAAAAATTAACACCAAAGTAAGTCCGATGACGATCTCCCGCTTTATCGGTGGCGGAACGGACACAAGTTCTTATGTGGCTTTGGCGACAAACTATAAAGCTTCCGTGATGAGACATCTGACTGTCGCATCCAACGGGGATATCTATTTCACCGGCGAAAACGGCTTGAAAGTGCGCAAATACACGGCGGCCACAGGTGCGATCAGCTTGATTACGCTGTCCGGTACCGGTAACAGCAGTTCTTCTACACAGAACAATGCGCTTTGTACTTTCAGCAATTATTTCGTGTCTTTTGATTCTTCTGGCGTCGCTGAACGAATGGGTTGGTCGATGGCGTCGGGAAGTTCTTCGTCGTCTTGTCCATTGGGTTCAACGTCAGAGACACGGGCCTATGCGCAAGTGGATCCAACGACGGGTGTATCACAGTTGCCGGCTCCGTCTCGTGTTGCCACGCCAGCCGGTTATCGCGAATATGTCGACTTCTATAATGATAAGAGCGGTAATTTATATACTGGATACTCTAGTTCAACCAATGCACAGGGTATCTTCAAGTTTGAACCGGTTTCAATGACATGGACTCGAATCTATGGAAGTTCTAATTTCGGAACGTGCGCTGATGGCACGGCCCACGAGAATTGCGGTATCGTAGCGTTGTCTATTGCTTTTAACAGCCAGGGACAACTTTTCTATATCGATGGAAAATCCAACGCTGTTCGTACGATTGACTATGAAGGCAAAGTCAGAACTCTCGCCGGAGACCGCTTGGGATCTGATGACGGCAAAAATGCTTTAGTCAGCCGCTTCGCAAATCTGACGGATGTGAAGGGTTGGACGTTGTCTGGTACGAACTATATCACGATGTATGACTTTGATGACGTTCGTATCCGTGAGTTCGTTCCGGGTGGATCGTTAACGACGATTGCGGGGCTTCAGTACTCTAAAACACCAACCAACGGATCCGTGGCAGCAACAAGCTCGTTAACGAACGTGTATGATGCCGCTCCGACGCGATTTGTGTTGGGCACGAATGGCGATATTTATATGCCTAGAACTGCCGCGACGATCTCCAAGATTTCACGCTCCTCAGGTAATTGGGAAGATATCAACACAAATGGTGTCTATGGACCGGGACCTGTGGCATTGACCGGAAGTAAACTTCTGGTATCAACGTTCTCTTATAACGGAACTTTGAACGCCCTTGTGGATTCGCGCTTAAGCATCGTGGATACGGTTGCTAAAACCATTGGTCGCGCTGCCTATGATGGTGGCTCATCGATTGGAGATACGATTTGTGCGGATGGTTCTTTGGTGAAGGGTGGCTGTGCCGTGACGGGCCTCGCAAAAGATAATGGATATCAGGGAGCTTTTGATGTGGCGACGAACAGCTGGGTCGTGGCTGATACTAATGGCTATCGTATCGCAAGCTTTGCTTTAGACGCATCAGGGAATATGAGTACGCTATTTACAGCTCCTCGTGCGTTCTCTAAATTTGCGATCAATCGCACTTCGAATTTATCTGTGAACCATGTTTATATTTGTTCGAGCGGTTCGCTGTATAAATACGACCTCAATAACAGTGGTGCGGAGACGTTGCTGGCATTGCCAAATTCGACCTTTACTTGTGATGGTCCTATCAATTACGACAGCAATCGTAATAGCTTGCTCTTTGTCTATAAGCAAAATGGCCTTCAGGGTGTGGCTGAAGTCGTAAACCCATAGGCCACTTTTCTGTCGCGTAATATTCTCGACTGATTCAATACTTTTCATAAGATCCCTTGGGCGTAGACTAAAGCTGCATCCATGTAAGGAGGTCTTATGAATACTCAAGCTCAAAGGGACACCTTAGCTGTCGGAAAAAAACTGGTCGAATTCTGTAAGAGCAATAAAGTAGTTGATGCCATCAATGAACTGTACGGCAAAGACATCGAAAGCCGGGAAGCTTTTGAAACACCCGATATGCCTGCAGAATCGCGGGGCATAGAAAATGCGCTCAAAAAAAATAAACAGTGGGAAGAAACGATGGAGGTTCATTCCTCACAAATTGACGGTCCCTATCCTTTAGGCGATCGCTTCGCAGTCCATTTTAAATACGATGCCACAGATAAAAGAACTCAGAAAAAATGGGCCATGGAAGAAGTCGGTGTTTACACAGTGAAAGACGGAAAAATCGTGAAAGAGGAATTTTTCTATACAATGTAAGCAGCTATTTTAAAAAAAATCCCAAGCCAGAATATGCTTGGGATTTTTCATTTTTTTTGGTTCACGGATTTAGTGGTGATCAAGTCCACCGAGCTGAGTGGGAGTGTGGGCCTCTTCGCGAACAGTGCAATTAGAATAGAACAAGCATATGAAGAGATAGATTGCAGATAGAGTTAGAAAACCTTTTACTCGGATTTTAGCCATTCCATAATCTCCCATGCGGCCAGTTCTTTTATTATTCTCGTCTTTTTTGCTTCATTTAACGATAGCTAAAGATGCAAAACTGCTCCGTATTCTCAGATTGAAACGTACAAGTGTAAAATGCGATTTGCTTTCGAATTCAGTTTCCGCAATTTCGCGTAGATAGAAAATACTTTCGTGTCACAAAATTTTAGCAACGACGAATCGTCATGAGAATGCTTAGTGACATATTCCAGAAGAAGGTCCAGGGAATTTTAATGAAAATGCCGAAGAATTTTACAGGCTTTTTATAAGAATGGCTGTGGGAGCTGAATTGCGGTCGGATATTGAGTGTGACGAAATAAAAAATGCCGAGTGCAGAGACTCGGCTTTCTTAATTTATGCTAACGAGAAGACCTAGCGACAAAGCATTTTGGAAACGGTGTTCGCATACTCATATCCAGAGTCATTTTCATCGTACTCTAGAGTCGAGTTGGCTTTACCTAAATCACCCAAAGAAAGCTTCGCCCATTTTTCACCACGTGAACCCAGGGAGCCTGTGATTGTTCTGTCACCAGAGTTTTCTCCCAAGTTGTAGGATCCCACATCTGCCGTCCACACATCAGTGTAGTCTTCAGAGTTTTTGGCTTTGGTTTTCTCGGTTTTGTAATCGAAAGAAACACCATTGTTCAAAGAAACTTGGACGCTCACTTTGCTTCCGTTTTTATCAATACCTGTGCAAGAGATCGTTCTTGCCTGAGAAGTTGCTGCCGTCAGAAGAGTTGCTGCAACTAAAAGAGATTTCAATTTCATGGACACCTCAAAGAGTAAGTTCGAAAAAGATGGGTCGTTATACTTCGTCTGAAAAAAAAGTGGGGGACGAATTGTGCCAAATGAAAAACTGGTAGGGCTGTCACAAAAATTGACACCATCGGGAGGTGATCCCTAAGGCCCAATTGGCCCTATTTCTAGAAACGGGTATTTTGGATCAGATCAAGACTCGACACTCACATCAGTAGTAAATAGCGTCTTGTTAAAGCACAATTGTTAATAGGGGATTCTCAAACTATGAAAGCAATCTGGAAAAAACGCCAACGTATAATGTCGTATACGGCGCTTCTTGCGCTGATGCTCCTTTTCCAGAACTGCTCAAGCACCGGATTTGAAACACCGGCTAGCACCACCGGCAGCCAATCAGCACCGGGGGCTACTCCCAGCCCTTCACCCTCTGTGAGCCCTTCTCCGACAGCGAGTCCTTCTCCGACAGTAAGTCCTTCTCCGACAGTAAGTCCTACAGCGTCGCCCACAGCGAGCCCGACGGTAACGCCGTCGCCAACAACAACGCCGCTGCCAACGGCGGATGTGACTTTTACGATTGATGTGAATTTAAACCGTCACGCGATCTCTCCCTATATTTATGGTTCAAATTATGAAACCAGCTTGTTCAACAATATTGGCTCTTTCCGGATGGGTGGGAATCGTTGGACGACGTATAATTGGGAAAATAATGCGACCAATGGAGGAACGGATTATAACAACTCCAGCGGAAATCGCGTTTGTGAGTTGGTGAACTGCGGTAATAACAGTGAAGTTCCTGGCGAGGCGGTGCGCTTGGGGGTTCTCCTGGCCTATAAATATGGAGCGGCTCCGGTCGTGACGATTCCGATTGTGGACTATGTGGCTGCCGATAAAAATGGAACTATCACGACGCCAGCTTCTGACACGAATACACGTTTCAGAAAAAACCTGGATCGTAAGCCATCGTCGGTGGCCACACCAGTTGCCAGTCTGAGTGATAACTATGTCTATCAAGATGAAGCTGTTACGTATTTCCAGAATACTTTTAAAAACGAACTCGCGGCCGGGAAGAAAATCCACTACATGCTGGATAATGAACCGGCCATTTGGAAGACAACTCATCCCTTGATTCATCCGCAAAAAACTTCCTATGCCGAGATGAAAGAAAAGACTATCCGCTTTGCGAGCATGATTAAGGAAAAGGCACCGAACTCGATGGTATTCGGTCCGGTGGCTTACGGTTTTAATGAAATGATGAGCTTGCAAGATGCTGACGATCGCAGCAATGGTGAATACATGTCCTGGTATTTGCAACAGTTGGCGGCGGCAGAAAAAACCTATGGCAAACGCCTGGTTGATGTTTTGGATATGCACTGGGGTTCTGAAGCACGTGGTGACGGGTACCGTGTTCTTGATGAGACGGCTCCTCAAACTGCAAATGTCATTGCCGCTCGCCTGCAGGCTCCGCGTTCTTTGTGGGATCCCAACTACAAAGAGACTTCCTGGATCGTGGATGATTATTTGAAAGCACCACTGAAGTGGATTCCGCGCTTAAAAGAGCGTATTGCCACTTACTATCCAGGTACGAAAATTTCCTTCTCGGAATATAATCATGGCGGTGGCGGTATTATTTCAGGTGGTATCGCCGAAGCCGATGTACTGGGAATATTTGGTCGTGAAGATGTGTATCTTGCAACTCACTGGGACCGGGAAGATTCGCCTTACATTTATGGGGCAATGAGATTGTTTGTGAATTATGACGGGGCGGGGGCCCGCGTGGGAGATATCTCAGTTAAAGCCGTTTCCACGAGCGATGATAAAACATCAGTCTATGCAATGCAGTCATCTACTGACAGTAAGAAACTTTATATTGTTGCGATCAATAAAACGTCTGCGGCCTTAAGCACGAATATCAGTATTGCGAACGCCGGTTCTTTTACTAAATATTCGCGCTATATGGTCTATGACGGTGTCTCCACTCCCAAGAGCATGGGAGAGACGGCGATCAGCGGCAGCGCCTTTAATTATTCGATGCCGGCGATGAGCGTGACGACGATGGTTCTGACGGCGCCGTAAAAACCGGTTTATCCGACATACCCAAACGCCCGACAAATGGCAGTTTTAATGCCGGTCGGGCAAAGTCGATCCCAAAATTCATTCCCAAAAGATTGATTTCAATTCCCTCAGCCAATCCAACGGAAGCTCCCAGCATTCCAAATAAAGAAAGTTGCACGCCGGTGCCTGATTCGGTGATGCCCATAGGCTGAGCGCGACCAATCCAATCTTTACCAATCGCATGCGGAGGCAAGTCCGTGTAAATGCCCGGGGTATTTCTCATCACATAAGACACAAAGGTGTTGCTGTTGGGGCCAGGATATACGCGGTAAGAATCCGGATAAGGATAACTTTCCACGGCTTTCAATATGTTCGGAATCATTTCTTCTGCAGCTTCGCCTCGCACATCTAAATGCAAAGTGGGTTCATTACCAAACCATCTTTCATCGGGCTGACGATGAGTCAAGCGAACCACCGGCCATCCACGGTTGGCATAATAACCAATCACTTCATAGATGCTCCACTGACTTGCATCTTTTTCTTTATAAGCGATCCAGGAATGGACAGCGAGATTGCCTTTCCAACCATAAGTGCGTGCGGAATAAATCTGCACGACGGCGCGGGATTCTTGTTGTGGAGTGGGAGCAATTCCCATGGAACTGCGATCCGCCGTGCGCCAGTCATTTGCAGCAGCGAGAAAAGATTTAAAAAATAGAACACTCATGAGTATCAGCGATTTCTTTTTCATGCTGATCAGAATAACTGATAACTCTTAAAAGCAACAGCCATGGGGCGCAATAAGACAGACCAAAGTAGGCAGCGAAACCCGCGCCCACCTTGTGAAATAAAGGGATACTATAGTTTTCCTACTATTCCGGGCGTGGAGTTTTCTGCATATTGCAACCACCGACCAGTTGATCGTTCCAAACCCCTTCGTACTGGTAAACAGTATCCGACATGCCATCGCTGCCTTTTTTATTTAATTGAATGCGCAGTTTCGCCTCTCCGTTGATGGATTTGGCTGTCAGGAAATTTCCTACTTTGGTGTGAGTCGAAGGCCACGTCACCAATTCTTCCATAGGACGAGTCAGAGCGAGTTCATGCATCTCAGTGTCGTAAGTGACCTGTTGAAAAGGCTCCGTAAAGTTACACCAGTAAGTGGTGGCAAAAGCTGTTGGCGCAAAGAGGATGGTCACGAATCCGGCTAGGACATGCTTCATAGGGTCTCCTTTTGTATTTGTTGTAGGAGGAGATTAGGGGAAGGGGCTTGTTTGGTGTACTAACAACTCCGTAATCCGCCTTTTAAGTGCTGAGAATCATGGGGACTAGGGGGAGTTTTAAGGGGTGGCAATAATGGGTGCCTAATTTGTCGTTTGTTTTGGAAAGGATTTCCCGGTTTACAGGGGGGTAAAGAGGTCAGCTCCAATTTACAGGGACCAGACCCCTCGGCACAGAAAATGGATAGTGGTCTCTATCAACCTTAATAAGGAACCATTTATGTCTAAACGTTATACAAAAATCTTTGCAGCTTCTGTTTTGATGATGATTATGGGTCTTTCCAGCGCACATGCAGGCATGGAAAAAGACAATGCGATCGACGCTCAATCGGATGTTGAAAGCGCGTTTGCAAATCTTGATGAAGCTCAAGGTGGCTTCGATGAATCCGTTTCTGAGCTTGGCACTGCGAAAGCTGATTTCGCGGATCGCACACGTGAACATAAAGACACAACTCAACGCACTCGCCGCGAAATCAAACGCCTGCAAGTGGAAGCAGATCGTAATTCCAAGCAGACAACTCGTTTGATTGGTGAAACCATCTCTTTGCGCAAACAAATTGAAAAAATGGATTCTCAAGAAAACGAGGCTCGCAATAAGTTGGCACGTATCAATGAGAAGTTGAATAAATCCAAAGCAGACCGTGAGCAAGCTCAGGACAGAAAAATGCAGATGACGGCTCAGATCAATGCCACTCGTAACGAAACAGCTCGTACCAATGCAGCTTTGAAAACAGAACAAGCTAAATTGGCTCGCGCTAAAAATGAAGAGCGTCAGTCAGCTGCGATGCTTAAGAAAACAGATGCTGATTTCTTGAAAGCACGTGCAGCTTATGAGCGCGAATCTAAAAAGCTTGAGCAACAGACGATGGCGGCTTTGTCAAACGCTGACAAGCACAACAGAAAAGCTCAGCAAAACATCGAGAAAAGAAAACAGCTTCAAGATAAACTGAACCAAAAACGTCAAAAATTGAGTGAAGCAAAGCAAAAGCAAAAACAAGCGTTGGCTCGTTTAAGCACACTGAACTAAAAGCAGTGCGACTCAAAAAAAAGGGACCTCTCAGGTCCCTTTTTTTATTCATAATGGCGGTATTTTTTGCGGAACTCCGATTCTATTTTTTGATAAGTTCCGTTAGCCAGAATTGTTTGCATTCCCTTTTCAAAGATGGCTGCGTATTTTGCACCATCTTTGTGTTTTTTCGAAAAGTTCACATAGAGGTTATCTCGCGAAACCCGTCCCAGGGCTTTTACTTTTTGTCTAAGCTCGGGATTCTTTTCCAGGATCGACTCACCAGTTAACCCCCACAAGACCGCATATTGAATGCGACCAGCTGCTACTTTTTGCAGCTGGGATTTTTCATTCGGCCCGTTTTCCGTTTTGATGCTTTTGTTGGCAATAAATTCTGACGGGTAGGTGTAGCCGATAGTGGTGCCCACAACTTTCCCCTGAAGATCCGAAAGTTTTAAGCCCGCTTTTTCATCCTGTCGTCCATAAATCAGCATGTCAGCCTGGAACAACGGAGTGTCGTGAAATATATAATTATCTTTGGTGTTTTGGTTGATCAAAGTGTCAAAACAACCAATCGAGTTGCCCTTGTCGACCTCCATCATACACCGAGTAAAAGGCATAGGGCGTATGATCGCCGTCACACCTTGTGACTTAAAAGCCGCACGTACGATATCGGGCGCAAGTCCCTGAACATCTTTATAATCCTGAGTGGCTGAAGAGTATGGTGCCCAGTCATCTTCGCCCACCAGTGTGATGGTTTCGGCCTGGGTTGGTCCCGAAAAAAGCAATGCAAGAAGTAATATCCAACGAGAAGAGATCATCAACCTAAGCTACCTTAAAAATGGTCCTAATTATACTAGTATTTATCCATGTCCAGTTATACGAGCCATCATCATTTTTATATCTGATGTACAAGCGATATCCTTCGTAATAAGATGCCCCCCATGGACACAGATAACTCCCAGAAACGACCGGTTTATATTCCTTATTCAGGAACTTTTCTTTTGGATATTTCTTTACTGAATAAAGGCAGTGCATTTTCTGAAGAAGAAAGAGCCAACCTCAACCTTCATGGACTTTTACCAGAACACATTGAAACCATCGAAGAGCAGGCCGGACGTGCATACAGTCAATTTTCATTAATCAAAAACAATCTGGATCGCCACGTTTTTCTCCGTCACTTGCAGGACACTAATGAAACTTTATTCTATTACCTGGTGGTTAGACATATCACCGAAATGTTACCGGTGATTTATACTCCGGTGGTGGGGGAAGCCTGCGAGCACTTTTCAGAAATCTATCGTGCCCACCGGGGCTTGTTTATTTCTTATTCACATCGCGATCGTATTGATGAAATGCTTCGTAACGTAACGAAACAAAAAGTAAAAGTCATCGTGGTGACGGATGGTGAACGAATTTTAGGTCTAGGAGATCAGGGTATCGGTGGGATGGGAATTCCCATTGGAAAGTTATCCCTGTATACGGCGTGCGGCGGAATCAGCCCTGCGTACACTTTGCCTGTGGTTTTGGATGTGGGAACGAACAATCAAACTTTGATCAACGATCCACTGTATATGGGCTGGAAGCATCCCCGCATTTCTGGAGATGAATATTATCAGTTCGTGGATGAATTCATCGAAGCCGTCAAACGTCGTTGGCCCGATGTGCTTTTGCAATTCGAAGATTTTGCGCAAAAAAATGCATCACCTCTTTTGAAACGCTATCGAGATGAGATCTGCTGTTTTAATGACGATATACAAGGTACAGCTTCGGTTGTGGTGGGAAGTTTGATTGCTGCCAGCCGCGCCGCCGGAGGCCAGCTTCGTGATCAGAAAGTGGTTTTCTTGGGAGCAGGCTCTGCGGGTTGCGGAATTGCCGAGCAAATTGTCGCGCGCATGAAACAAGAAGGGCTTTCTGAACCAGAAGCCCGCGCTCGCGTTTTCATGGTGGATCGCTATGGTCTTTTGACTGACAAGATGCCAAACCTTTTGGATTTCCAGGCGCCACTAGTGCAGTCGACAGAATCCCTTCAATCTTGGGGAGTACCGGAAGGCGAAATTTCATTATTAGAAACAGTTCGCCATGCTCAACCAACTGTGTTGATCGGGGCCTCCGCGCAGCCTGGACTATTCACTGAGGAAATCATTCGCTTGATGCACAGTCATTGTGCTCGCCCGATTGTGATGCCTTTATCAAATCCAACTTCGCGCGTGGAAGCATTGCCTGAAGATATCATTCGTTGGACTGAGGGGGCGGCACTTGTTGCAACCGGCAGTCCTTTTGCGCCCGTCGCTTTTAACGACAAGATTTATCCAATTGCTCAATGTAACAACTCTTACATCTTCCCGGGAGTGGGTTTGGGCGTGATTGCTTCATCCGCTCGTCGCGTGACAGATTCGATGATGATGGCAGCGAGTGAAGCTTTGGCGGATTGTTCGCCGATGGCTCTGTCTGGAGAGGGTGTTTTATTACCTGAACTGAAAGACATTTCTTCAGTTTCAGTCGAGATTGCGTTCCGCGTGGGTAAGGCTGCCCAGGCTGATGGCGTTGCCGTTAAAATGACGGATGACGAATTATTGGCGGCAATCCAGCATAACTTCTGGAAACCCGAATATCGCACCTACAGGCACAGAGCTGCTACTTAGGCTTCGGACTCCGAGAGCCCAGCGAGCGCAGGCTCATCGGCCACCGCTTGCTCCTTCGCGACACGCCATCCGGGCTCCGCCGTGGCCCGCCTTTGGCGGGTGCGCGCCGTCGTGGCGCCCACGGAGGTCGCTGCGGTTCAAGCAGTGCCCGCTGAGCCTGCGCTCGCTGGGCTCTCAGGTTCTCGGGTACTCGGTTAGGCTGGATTCTGTGGTAGGTTGCTTGGTAGACATGTCTAAAAAATAGTCGAAAAACTGAATTCAGAAATTCCCGACAAGAGCTAGTAAACTGAGTCGTATGATTCAGGAACTTTGGCATTCATTTCCGCGGACGTTGGTTGAAAGAATTAATTCTCTTTTGGATGAGGCGGAGCCAAGTCAGGCGAAGGCTTTTCAGCTTTATAAAAGTTGTCAGGCGGAGGGGCTGTGGGATGAATCGTTTGAAAAGTTTCAGAGAAAACTTAACGCTTTTTATGCTTTGCCAAAACACGATCGTCGTAAAAGTGCAATGGATCAGGTTTTGAATGGGCCGATGCCTACTGCGACTTTTGCGGAATTTCATCTCAACTTTCGCAATGCCTCGATTGATAATCGTTCTTTGCAGTCTTTGGCCAGTTGGACTCATCATCTTTTGCGTGTGGGTGGGAAATACACCAGCGTCGTGATTGCGGAAGATATCATTTCCAAAACTTTGAATTATATCACTCAGCCTCCGATGTTTGAAAAATCCTCGAACATTGATTTTGATGATTTCTGTGAAGCGTGGAGAAAAACTGTTTTTAAAAATTACGGAAAATCTCACGATGCTGAGATGACGCGAATCGTGGGGGAGTTGCGCTATTTAAACAGTCAGCTTCTGATTGAAGAGCAGCAACGCCGTGATCGCCCGGTGATGATTCCAACGATCTACCTGACTCAGACAGAGATCGATTGGACCATGGCGGTGATGGAAGCGGCTGAAGAAAATCTGGAAATGCCCAAGTATCCCCTTTCCAAGGGCCCGCAGAAGCCGCGGCTGATTGAGCTTTTACGTGTGGTGCAGCTTTATAAAATCGTGCAAAACACACAGCTTCCGGAGTTTGTGAAACACCGGGAAAGTATTCGTGCGACCATCCTGGATCGCTGTCAGG
The DNA here is from genome assembly GCF_047302455.1 of Bdellovibrio sp. HCB185ZH. Lineage (GTDB taxonomy): Bacteria > Bdellovibrionota > Bdellovibrionia > Bdellovibrionales > Bdellovibrionaceae > Bdellovibrio. The sequence goes on along the minus strand of NZ_CP178624.1, from coordinate 1,055,486 downwards.
GCTTGCTTGCCGACAAAGCAAGCTAGACGCCCAAAGTCATGCCTATCACTCCTCTAGAACCTGTGCTCTAGTTTTGAGACCTGAATATCAGTTTCTCGAGGGGGAATTGTGACTAAAAAGTCCGCTCGTAAAAAGTTGTCGCCACGTACGCAAGCCATTCACGGTGAAGCACTTTCAAAATCCTGGGAGTTTTCTCATCACTTGATTCCGCCGATGACGGCATCCACCACATTCCGCTTGGGTTCGCTGACTCGTGGGGCGGAAGGTTTTAGCACCTTCGCGGGACCTCAAAATCTTGATGAGCCAATCTGGATTTATGATCGCTTGGAAGAGCCCACAACCAAAATGCTAGAAGATCAGCTGGCGATTTTAGAAAAGGGCGATTGTGCCGTGACTTTTGGTAGCGGCATGGGAGCCATCTCGGCAACATTTATGACCCTGATGAAAAGCGGTCAGAAAGTCATCTCACATAAAACTCTTTATGGTTGCACTTACAGCCTGATCACGAATTGGTTGCCACGTTTTGGTATCGAGCATTCATTGATCGATGTGAACAATTTTAAAACTTTGGAACAAGAGTTAAAAGATCCGAAAACCCGTGTGGTGTATTTTGAATCGGTTTCCAATCCTATTCTGGAAGTTGCAGATCTTGAGAAAATCACCGAGCTGGTGAAAGCTGCGAATAAAAAACGTAAAGCGGATAATCGTATTTATACTGTCGTTGACAATACTTTTGCGACGCCATGGTCTTTACGCCCTATGGAGTGGGGAATTGATTTTGTTATTCAAAGTTTGACGAAAAATATTTCCGGCTTTGGAACAGAGATGGGCGGAGCGGTGATTTCACCTAAAGCGTTTGAAGGGCAACTTCGTGTTGCCCGCAAAGATTTTGGTGCGATCATTCATCCTTACTCCGCATGGCATATCCTGGTGTACGGAATTTCCACTCAGGCCATTCGTTTTGAACAACAACAAGCCAGCGCTTTGAAGGTCGCTCAATTCCTGGAAAAACATCCAAAAATTGAAAGCGTCACTTATCCTGGATTGAAATCTCACCCGCAAAGTAAACTTGCGCGTAAGTATTTGGTTTCTCCAGAAAACAATTTTGCTCCGGGGACGATGATTTCCTTTATTCTGAAAGGAGACATGAAACGCTGTCAGAAATTTGTCGACGATGTCGCGCAAAATTCCTATGCGATAACATTGGCTGTATCCTTGGGCCTTACAAAAACCTTGATCGAGGTGCCAGGATTCATGACCCATTCAGCAATTCCGGAAAACAAACGGGGTGAAAGTAAAATCGATCCGCGGGCGATTCGTTTAAGTATTGGTCTTGAAAATGTGAAAGACATCATCGGGGATCTTGAAGACTCTCTGAAACACGTTTAAGAAAACCTGTTGACCTGACTTCCTGATTGCGACATAAAGCTCAGCACAAACTAGGGGTGCTGCTATTCGTTGTTGAATGGCGGCTGAGAAATACCCTTTGAACCTGTTTGAGTTAGAACTCGCGTAGGGAAGTCACATGAAAATATGGATCCTCTTGGCGTCCGCCATCCTAGGTGGACTTAGTTTAGAAGCCCGCGGGCAGGAATCCTCTGCCACCTTTCAATTACAACCTGTATTAGTTAAAGAAACTGCGGAGACAGATGCGTCTGTCCTTGGATTTTCCGGACTTTCTTTAACAGAACTTCCTCTGTCAGCCACAAGTTATGGCGAGGAAAAACTTCAGAAAAATCAGATTCATCGACTTTCCGATCTAACGACGGTGGATGCTTCGCTGACGGACAGTTACAATGCCACGGGCTATTGGGATATGGTTTCCATTCGGGGCTACACCTTGGACAATCGCAGTAACTTTCGCCGTGAAGGATTGCCGATCAATGCCGAAACTTCCATTCCCTTGGATAACAAATCAGATGTGCAAATTCTAAAGGGTCTTTCGGGAGTGCAGGCCGGTATCAGTGCTCCCGGTGGATTGATTAACTACCTGGTCAAGCGTCCTCTAGATAAAAGTTTTATCAACGCACGCTCTGATATCAGTGATTCAGGGAATTTTCTGGTTTCGGTGGATGCAGGGGGAGCCTTGCAGAGTCGGGAAAATTTAAGTTACCGATTCAATGTGGCGCAAGAATTTCTGTCGCCACATTTAAGAAACGCCAAAGGTCAGCGATCGTTATTGACGGCAGCCATGAGCTATCGTCTTTCCGAAGGAAGTTTACTGGATGTGGAGCTTGAGTGGTCGAAACGCTCACAACCCAGTCAGGCGGGGATGAGTTTGTTGGGTGCAAGTCTGCCAGCTCTGTCTGATCCAAATATTAATTTGAATAATCAAGCCTGGTCTCAACCGGTGGAGTTTACAGCACTCACGGGGACCGTACGTTACAGCAAGGCGTTTGCTGAAAATCTCAATTGGGTGACCTCCCTGGGGGGCCAGAATTTGGTCAACGGAGATCATCTGGCTTATCCCTTCGGTTGTACGAAAGAGGGTAACTTTGATCGTTATTGTTCAGATGGGACTTTTGATTTTTATGACTTTCGCAGTGACGATGAAAAGCGTGAGACCTTAGCGTTAAGGACTGCTTTCGACGGAAAAATTCAGTCGTTGGCATTTGCACACTCTTGGAATTTTGGAGTGATGGGTTGGAAACCAAAGGAGCGCTATCAGAAGCAAGCCTATAACTTTGTAGGCGAGGGGAAAATCGATGGGACAGCTGTTGTTCCCGCCGATCCTTCGTTGACGGATGAAAGTACGAATCGTGACTCTGACAATCTTCAGGTGTTCGCATCAGATTCAGTCAAATGGAATGCATGGACGGGATGGATTGGTGCTAGTTGGAATGGGATTGAGCGCAGCACTGTGCGCACAGATGGATCTCGTCCGACAAAGTATTATCAAAGTTTTGTTCTGCCTTGGGCTGCACTTTCTTATCAGTTTGAACAACTGATGGTGTATGGAAGTTATGCTGAAGGCATGGAGTCCTTTGTGACCCCGAACCGAAATACTTACACCCATGCTGGTGAGTTTCTATCGGACGTGAAGTCCCATCAATATGAAATTGGTTTGCGCGGCAGTCGCGTTCTTCGTTGGGCCACGGCTTTGTTTGAGATTCATCGTCCTGTTGTCATCGATCAGGCTCCTCTTTATCAAGTTGATGGCAGTGATGTGCATCGCGGTATCGAATTGGATCTGCAGCAGGACTTGCAAAGATGGAGCTGGAATTTCAATGGCATGCTTTTAGAAACAAAACGCGAAGACAGTTCCGTAAATCCCGGGCTGAACGGAAAAAAAGCGGTCAATGTTCCCGATGCGACAGCACGTCTGGGAGCTCAATATCATCTGGTGAGCTTGACGGGAATGTCCTTGGGCGGACGAATGGTTTACGAGGGGCCACGGGCGGTCCTGGCAGATAATTCGATCAGCTTACCCGGGTGGGTGCGCTGGGATGCGGGAATGAGTTTTAAGAAAAAGTGGGGCTCAGTTCCCGTTGCGGCTGAACTCTTAGTTGAGAATTTGTTAAATCGAAAGTACTGGCGAGAATCTCCCACGCAGTACGGCCATGTTTATTTGTACCCGGGATCTGAACGACTTATCACATTGAGCATTCAGGCTGAGATTTAAAAAAGAAAAGGACGGGAGACCCGTCCTTTTTCTTTCGTGTGTCAGTGTATCTTATTCATTTATGTTCGCCATGCGATCATCTTTCGTGGTTTTTTCTTCAACTGGAGTCACCAGATTAAATCCGGGATCAAAGGTGTCCAGCATCGCAACAAGCTCACCCATGGCCTTTGCCTGGCCGTCATACTTAACTCTGCCAGAGCGTTGTAATTCATCCGTTGTTGTAAGTCCTCCCAGAAGAGATCCCAGATCGGTTGAACTCATCGAGTACGAAGCATCGACTTTTTCACCGGCATTCATTTTTCTAAGATGTAAAACTGAATTATTAAGCTCCAGAACTTGTTTGTCTTTCGTTCCGCTCACAGTAAGTCCGATTTTCATCGACTTGCCGCTGGCTTTTTCAGGATTGAGACGAAGTCCGGTATAGTCTACTAACATCGCCAGGGGAAGTGCTTTGGGATCGAGCAGCGGAGGCGTTGGAATGCTTTGACCGCTTCTCAGTTCCGCGGCACCTGATAAATAAACATCACGCCATGGGCCACTTTCGGCTTGAAAGCCTAATTGCTCTAAAGCAGCAGCCTGCAGTCTTTTAGCCTCTTGATTCCCTGGATCCGCGTAAACCAAATGATTGATCAGTTCAGCGGTCCAACGATAGTCACCCTTATCAAAGGATTCACGCCCCATTTTTAGAACTTTACTTGCTCCACCCATTGCTGTGACATAACGTTTTGCAGATTCTACGCGAGGATGTTTGTGCAGTGTCGCTGGATTGCCATTGTAAAATCCAAGATACAATTGAAAGGTCGCTTTCACGTTGTGACTTAAAGTTCCATAATAGCCACGGTTATAAAATTCTATGGCCAATGAATCCGGCAACTTCATTTTTTCAGCAATTTCCTCGGCATCATATCCTTGGTTCGCAAGACGCAAAGTCTGGTCATTGATGAATTTGTACATGTCACGTTGTTTGGTTAGGTGTTCCGTGACTTTGGCATTTCCCCATCTCGGCCAATGATGAGATGCGAAACTTACATCAGTTTTATCACCGAACATTTCCAGCGTCGTATTAAGTGCATTCGACCAGACAAGGGGGCTGCGCACCTTCGCTCCGCGGAGGGTGTATAAATTGTGCATCGTCGATGTGGCATCTTCGGAAAGACACAATGCTTTCATCTGAGGAAAGTAAAAAAGCATTTCGGACGGTGCTTCTGTACCAGGAGCCATTTGGAAAACGATGTCTACGCCATCGACATTCATTTTCTCACCGGTTTTAGAAATTATTTTCGTTGGTGGAATGAGGTTTGAAGTTCCAAGGGATGTCCCTGGCCCAAGTCCGGTGCCGAGATTTCCGATCGCTGAGTTCGTCATCACTCGGCCGTACATGTAAATTGCCCGGCGACCCATAGCATTTCCTGCATACAGATTTTCGCTCGTAGCTTCTTCCATGAACCCTTCAGGCGCTATTATCTGGGTTTTTTTTGCTTTGATATCTGATTCTGAGGTTACACCCAGAACTCCGCCAAAGTGATCGATGTGACTATGGGTGTAGATAACGGCTTTTACAGGTCGTTTTCCAAGTTTATCATTCGCCAGCTTTAGTCCGGCAGCAGCGGTCTCGGCTGAGATCAAAGGATCAATAACAATCCAGCCGGACTTGCCTTCAATCAAGGTCATATTGGACAGATCAAACCCACGGATTTGATAGATTTTCTCGGTCACTTTATACAAACCATGCATGCGAGTTAACTGAGACTGTCGCCATAAACTTGGATTTGCAGTGTCGGGTGCTTCAGTGTCTTTAACAAAATTAAAGGCATTCAGATTATATACGGTTTTGCCTTCGGCATTTTTGATCATGGGATTATCAAGAGTGGCGATAAAACCCTTTTGCGCAAATTCGAAATCTTCTTTATTCGAAAAATCCAACATCTTACTATAGCTTTGGTTGATTCTTCTAGTAGTTTCAGTGGCTTTTCCTTCAGGTAAATCTTTAGCAGAAGCGACCGATGCCGCAAAAGCGAATACAGTCGCGCTGAGAGCGGCGCTGCTCAAAAAATTCTTCATAATTTCCTCCTGGGTAATCAATTATGGTTTAGTGTCGGGCCGAGAGCCAATCTGCTATGGACAATGTGCGAAAAATCACCCATAATGTTCGATGCCCATTCAAGTGGTCATATTGACAAAGGACAAAGCGTGTTTCTTGCTCCTCTGAGTCTTCAAAATGTTGCTCAACTTCGCCATCCGAGTGAGCGTGTTCCTGTTGGGGAGCAACGTGAGTTCGCCGAAGGTTTGGAACTGATCGCCGATAATGGATTTGATGGCTATGAAATGCATGCCAGTCCCAGCGGTTCCATGCAGCTTAAAATTTTTATGGATGACAAAAAGGACGCCGGTCGGTGCACTGTCAAAGTTTTGCAGGACGAGACGTCAGGTGTCCTGGATTTTCGTTGTGACCAATGTGGTACCCGCGGTGACACAAAAATCACTTGTTCTCACCAGTTCGCAGCCTATGTGATCTTGTGGCAGGCGCTGACTTTGGAAGAAGACACTCCTGCAGATCCCCGCATCGAAAAACTCTCAGAAGACTTAAGAGGTCCCAGTCAACGTTCTCGCGCCGGTGTGGCGCCTGGCCAGGAAGCCGAAGCAACCGGATTTTTGCAATCGATCACACTTTATTCCGAGGAAGCTCCGGTTCTTCGGGGAGAAGCTTTAAGCTCTCTGTTAAATGAAACCGAAAAGCCCCATCGGTTGATTGATGTTTCTAAAGAACAAGAAAGTCTGGCTCCTTCTTTGTGGAATTTGCCGGATGTATTTCGCAGAAAGCTGACAGCTTATTCCGAAAATTATTTTAACGAAGTGAATGAACAAAACCGCATTGCCGGGATGGTTCGTTATAACTTCAGCAATGGCGTGCAGATTTCTGCGAAAGATATTCTACGTCATCCACTGTACAAAAGCGTTCCTAAGGATCTGTTGCCTCAACCACGTAAGCCTGATTCCGCATTTGATAAATGGCCATTGACGTTACAACGCGACAGTCTTTTTATCAGCCAGGGTTTGCGTGAAGTGGAAGAGATCATGCAAGTGGTTCTTTCCAATGTGGCGACCAAACTTAATCAAGGCCAGCTTGAAGTTTATATTCAAAGCAAGAACTCTCAAAAAACTTTGCCTGTTCGCTATATCGATTTCGATATGAGCCGTGAGTTTGAATGGCGGGTGGACTTTACTGATAAGGAAACTCTCATTGCACGTTTTGCGTTGACGAGTCCCGAGCGTAAAAAGCCTTTTGCATTTTTCGAGTCTTTTGCCTTTGAAGCGGAAGAGGGCGTTTTAGCTGTGCATCCCTGGTACCGCGAGTGGAGTCAATTCGTTCAAGTACTAACGGACATTCACGACGATGCCTTGCAATTCAGTCTAAGCTCTCAAGATTATCCTCGCGTGGAGATCGAAGGGGAGCTTGAAGCCAAACGCATGGTCAAGCACCTGCGCTCGCGCACGATTCCGTTGCATATCACCGGGGAAACGAAAGTTTTGCCCGAGTCGCAAAGTATTACGGGTATTTATTTAACGGAAAACGGAAGTTTCCACCTGCAACACGAAGCTCGTGTGATGGGGCAAAAAGACCTGGCCCGTGCGGGTTGGACGGCGCGTTCGTCATTATATCTTCATGTTCTGTCTGAAGGCCTGCCGTACTTCCTGGGGGCTGATGCCAAAGATGTGGCAACGCGTGCCCGTGGCAAAAGAGATTGGGACTTAAAACTTCTTCGTCATTTGGGTGTCCTTCAATATTTGACCTTGGAAACTTTGAACTGGCACTTTGCGGGTGAATTGACTGATGGCCGCATCGTCGAAGAGGATGAAATTTTTAAGCTTGTTCAAGATAACATCCAGTCTCTGCTTGTCAGTGGTACGGGTGTTGTCTTGGCCCGTGATATGTCCTTACAAGAGCTTTGCTCGCGCAATGTTCTGGTGTATTTTGATGACTATGTTTCAAAAACGATAGCCGCCTTAAAATCCAGTGAGTCTTTTTATTCAGAATCCGGCGAAGTGATTTTAGAAGGTGCTGTCGAGCGTGAATTCCGCCTGATCTATGAAATGCTGAAACGTCTGGTGGCAACTACCAACGGCGATGCCTTTAAAAAATCCCGTACATCGTTCCTGTCAAAAATTTGGAATGGCGATCCGGAAAAAGATCCAACGCTTCGTACGGGGTTGTTTCAGTTCCCGAATGTTCGTAAAGACGGATCCCATGCCCACGATACGATCGAATCTCTTCAGGCGCTTTTGCCCTTTGGCTTCAAGATTTACTACAAAGGTCAGGCTCTTCAGGAATTGAATGAAGATGACTTCCAAGTGGATTTCCTTTTAACCAGCGATGCTTCAGAAAAGTATTTCAACTGGTTCGAACTGAATCCTAAATTCTTCCTGAAAGGTCAGGAAATCGACGCCCAAGCCATGACAGGTTTCGGTGGCGGTGGCGTGATCGAGTATGACGGTAAGCTTTATCTGGTGCCTAAAAAACAAATGCCGAGTCTGCGTCGCCTGGAAAACTTCTGGCGCAAACTTCAAGGCGGAAAAACGGATGCAAAAACCAAGGGTGGCATCGGGGAAAGAGTTTACAAGCTTCCTCGCCATCAGATTTTGGAACTTTTGGCGCTTCGTGCTTCCGGTGTGGCCATTCGTGGAGACCACGAATGGAAAAAGATTTGCGATTTCTATGATGGTTTAGGTCAGGGGCCTCGCCCGGTGCATATTCCTAAAACAGTTCAGGCTGAACTTAAACCTTACCAAGAATACGGCGTGCAGTGGTTGCAGGATCTTTACAATCTGCGCCTAGGGGCCTTGCTGGCAGACGACATGGGTTTAGGTAAGACGTTGCAGACGCTGACTTTCCTGGAAGATCTGCGTGTCAAAGAAGAACTCGGTCAGGTTTTGATTGTCGTGCCTTCGTCTTTAATTTTTAACTGGCAAAGCGAAGTGCAAAAGTTCGTTCCTGATTTGCCTCTGGAAGTCTTTACCAATAAAGACCGCGATCGCTTGGGTAAAAAACTTTTCACCAAGCAGGATTGTGTTCTGATCACAACGTATGGGCTTTTGATGGAGCATGAGGATTTCTTGTCCCAGGTTCACTGGAAGACTTTGATTTTCGATGAAGCGCAAAATTTAAAAAACATCACGACAAAACGCACCAGTGCTGCTCGTTCCCTGAATGCGCAATTCAAAATCTGCTTAACCGGTACGCCCATGGAAAATCACTATGGTGAGTTCTATTCTTTGGTGGATATCCTGGTTCCGGGCAGTCTTGGTAAAATTGAGGATTTCCGTCGTCAATTCGTCAATACCGAGATGGTCACACGTGAAGAAATGGAAGATCTGAAGTTAAAGATCAAGCCATTGCTTCTACGCCGTACTAAAAAAGAAATCCTGGATCAGCTTCCAGAAAAACAAGAAACGAAGATGAGCATCGCTTTTGAAGATAAGCAGATGGAAATCTATCGTGATATCGCCCTGTCTTATAATCAAAAAGTCCAAGAAGCGATGACAACAAATGGTGAAGCGAGCGTACAGCTGCAAATGTTGACAGCTTTGCTTCGTCTGCGTCAGGCCTGTTCAGATCCTGCAGGTTTGCCAAATGTTCGGTACGAAAAAGTCCCGCCAAAATTAGAAACGTTGCTTGAATCAATCAGCGAGATCGTGGAATCGGGCGAAAGTGCCTTGGTGTTCACTCAGTTCTTACAAACTCTGGAGCACACAGCAAGACTTCTGCACGATGCAGGAATTCCTGTCTTTATGCTTCACGGGGGAGTGCCAACAGCTCAGCGCCAAAAGATTTTAGCGGAGTTTAATGCGACTAAGGGCGGAGCCGTTCTGGTTATGACTTTGAAAACGGGTGGTGTGGGTTTGAATTTGACCAAGGCCAGTTACGTTTTCCATTTGGAGCCGTGGTGGAATCCATCCGTGGAGAATCAAGCAACAGATCGTGCGCACCGTTTGGGGCAAAGCAAGGCTGTTCAAGTCTTCCGCTATATCATGCATGAATCCTTAGAGGAAAAAATCGAGGTTCTGAAAAACCGCAAAGGTGTCAAATTCCAGAACTTGTTCGGCAATGCTGAATCAACGACGGATTTAGGTGGCAGCGCGAGCGGTGCCTTGAGTAAGGAAGATTTCGATATCTTATTGGGGCTGAAATAACAAAACCTCTTCTGTAAAGAAGAGGTTTAGGCCATCACTTCAGAATCTTAACCTGAAATTTTTGTGCTTTGATTTTGCCATTGCGAAGGCTGTTAAAGGCATGATTCGCACTTTCGGTACGGACTGCCACGTACGAGTAAGTATCGTACATTTCAATTTTTCCGATATCAGCGGCTTTCAAACCACCCGCAGCACCGGTTAAGGCACCTAGGATGTCTCCGGGCCGGATTTTATTCTTACGACCGCCAGAGATCATCAAGGTTTGCATCGGAGCTTGCTTCCACTCCCAGTTAAGACCGAATTGATTCTTAAATCCTAAAGTAGGCTTCTGGAATTTACGACCTGTGAGGTTTTCAATTTCAATCAGCTTTAAGGTGTCTCGAGCAGAAATCAACGTCACGGCCACTCCAGACATACCCGCGCGACCCGTACGACCTACACGGTGTACATAGGTTTCAGGCTGTAAAGGAAAGTCATAGTTGATGACGAGTTCAAGATTCTCAATATCTAAGCCTCGGGCAGCAACATCTGTCGCCACGAGGATTTTCGCGCTGCCATTTTTAAACAGAGCCATCACACGCTCGCGATCTTTCTGTTCAAGATCGCCATGGAGGCAAATCGCACTCGCTTTTAATTCGTGGAACTTGTCCATCAAATCGTTAACGGCATTTTTGGTGTTACAAAATATAATGCAAGACTCCGCTTGGTGTTGTTGCAAGGCGCGCATCAGATTGCCAGCTTTGTCGCTTTCCTCGGAGTCGTAAGCGACTTCTTCAATCGATAATGCTTCGGCACCTTCCTGAACCGTGATTTTTTGCGGATTTTTCTGGTAGCGGCGACTTAAATCCAAAACTGCGTCGGTGAAAGTCGCAGAAAATAAAACGGTCTGACGTTGAACGGGAAGTTCTTTTAAAAGGTTTTTTATCTCGACGATAAAACCCATATCAAACATCTTGTCAGCTTCATCCAAGACCACGGTTTTCACATCGCCCAGATAAACGCGATCTTTGGATGCGAGATCCAAGATGCGACCTGGGGTACCAACAGCGATCTGAACACCTTTTTCCAATTCCAATTGCTGTTCACGCCCTGTCTGACCACCACCAGTCAAAGCGATCGTCTGCATGCCTTCAAGCTTACGACCCAGTCTGCGAACCTCTGTCAGAACTTGGGTCACCAGTTCGCGAGTCGGGCAGATGATCACTGCTTGCAAAGTTTTTTGTTGAAGAACCAGTTCATTTAAGATCGGTAAAAGGAAGGCCGCGGTTTTACCGCTTCCGGTTTTTGACTGTCCAATCAGATCTTTTCCTGTCAAAAGAACGGGGATGCTTTGCGCTTGAATAGGCGTCATCTCATTAAAACCCAGTTCTTGGACGACGGCTAAGAGTTCAGGTTTTAGATTTAATGCAGAAAAGGAATTCGTCGTATTCAATGAAAGGCTCCCGGGAATGAAGCCCAATATAGCAGAACTCAAGCTGAAATTCTAGTGCGCTCTAGTTTTGAAGAGCACTCAGGGCCTGCAGCCAAGGGCTTGTAATCTTTGACAATTGTACGTTGCTCTCGACGGAAAGGTGAGGCGCAAGCTCAGTTAATGCCAAAAGAGTGACGACTTTCTGAGGGAAATCCAGGACCGTCCCATCACCATTCACATAGAACTGCTCCCGCGGGCTAAAGAGCTGTTTGTTCATGGCATAATAGATTTCCTGGGCACTCCACAGATAAGCATCAATCTTTGTCAGCTTCCAAGCGGCCAATAGCGCACGAATCGCATAAGCCTGCTCGTACGCGCGATACGAAATCTCGGTGGAGCGTTTAAATTCCTTAAGTTTGTACTGCGACTGAACCAGGGAGTCCTCGTTGACCAATTGATTGGAAATAAAGTTCGCCAAAGACACGATTAAAAGCTTCAGGTCGCGACGCCCCTCAATTAAATCATCAAGATTCGAACGGCCATTGCTGTCTTTTTCAAGCAGGATGCTGGATTTTGTTTTTTCAACACCATCTGTTGCAGATAAAAACTCCGACAATGAAAGTAAAAATTTGGCAACATCGACTGAGCGAACGATGTTGGATTTTACACCGTCTTTCATATCGACGATACCGCCCATAATGGCCGTCTCGTGGCTTGTGGAGTATTGGTCAGCCCAGATGATATTATCATCCAAGGTCACCAAAAACACCGGGGTGGCTTTTTTCGTGATGTCTTTTAAAAGTACGGCGACATCGCCGACATTCAAGGCAAAGAACATGTCTTTCGGGAACAGAGGACGAGCGAATTCCGGCGACTGAATGTCTTCGATTAATTCTTGCGCCTTGATATTTCCCAAATACTTATCAAAGCTACTGACCTTCCAATCGGCGGTGATTTTTAGCATTTGGCTTAAGCCATCAATCTGTTCCGCAAATGAGGCTGCAGAAAAATCTTTGGCGTAATCCATGCCAGGATTCACATGGAAAGGATCCTGCAAGGTCACTTGATCAGGGATGCGGTACGAGTATGGCATCTCCGAAAGCTTCATAATATCCAAGGGGTGATTTACTTTTTCAACAGGTGAAAGCAGTGCTGGCACCAATCGGTCGTTGATATCACGGTAGCCGCCGATCGTGATTAGTTTGTTGATCTGTGAAAGGGCTGTTTGCAGACCCAGGTTTGCGTCATCGGTATTTTCCATTAATAGCGATCGTGCCATCACTGAAGAACCCGCCGTATTAGCTTTAAGAGAAGCCGGGGAGCCCACACCTTGAATTTGCAAAGGAGCCTTTTTGGTGAGTTGAAGCTGAATAGAAGGAGTCTCAAAGCCCGCCACTTTACCTTCATAAGAAGTCATTTTCTTTAGTGACCACTTGTGCAATAGGTCTTTAACGTAAGGTTCATAGTTATTTTGAACGTCGCGAATATCTGTGGCTTTTTTGTTAATACCGTTATCAATATTATCTGCAAAGATCCCCGGGATTTCACGCACGAACCCCAAAGCAAAATTCTCTACCACACCGACCAGGAATTTAAGGGCAGTGTCGTTTAAGGTGTCGCGAATTTTTAAAACGCCAAATTTTTCAATCTTTGGAAGAATAAAAACCTTTTTAGTGATTCCATCAATCAGACCACCACGGCAGCCCGGAGTGCGCAAGCAATCCAATTCTTTTTCATTTTGCTTGCGAAGAAAATCATAAAGCGTTTCGTTGGCCGAGCCATAGTACTTTTCGCGCTCCTCAGGCGTCAGTGTTCTCCACACATCCACAAGCACGGTCAGGGCTCCCTGAGCATCACCAATGACTTCAATGCCACGGCCAATTTGCAAACCCTGATTAAGTTGCTTGCTGTATTGCTCGGGTAAATCGACTTCGAACTCTTTAAGGAGTTGTTGAATCAAACCCAGATTTTTATAGAAATTTGTGGATTCATAAAATGACTTGGTGAAGGCCGCCATTTTGGCAAAGTAGGGTTTGGTTTGAGCAGAAATTTCGCTCATCAAGCCTTCTTCAACGGGGGCACTTAATCCCAGGGAAGGAATTTGCGCAAGGAAGTTTTCCGTAAAGTTTTCGACTTCTTTAATTAAAATTTCCACGCGAACTTGTCGTGTGGCCCAGGGAAACTGCTTACCCAGAGTGATCAGTCTTTCGCGAAGTTCAACTTTGGCGCGGATTAAATCGCTTTGAATGGTTTCTAGACTGGAAGTAACTTCCGTCTTGGTTTGCGCAATCGCAAGCCCTGCATAAGGTGCCAGGGACAATGCCTGATAAGAAGTGGTTTTAGGCTGAGAATAAAACTTTTTGATCCAAGCTAGACCCTTTTGGCGCAAAGTTGGATTGTTTGTGAGTAAACCCAAAGTATAAACATTTTGGGCCTGGCGAAAGAAATTTGAAGTCGCCACTTCGCCTTGCCAGGAAATATCCAGTTTCGTGGCATCCGACTCAAGTAGACCTTCGCGTATGTTCACATCCGAAAAACGCGGGCCAAAATTTTGAGTTCCGCCGCCTAAGCTTGGTGACTGAACTTTAGGAGCGCAGGCGGCTAAAAGGAAGGTCAGCGCTAAAGAAAGGCGTAAAGCTTTTTTCATCGGACCCTCCTAAAAGAACAGCATCAGGTTTAATTCCTGAGCCAGTTGACGTTCTACATTGGCGCCCGCGATGTAATCGGAAACTTCCAATGATGCGATCATCGGGAGCAAAGATTTCTTTTTAAAATAAGACGACACTGTCGAATAAACAATCTGCGCTTTCACTTTATGAAAGTTCGACGCTGTGTATTTGGAAAGCATGTCGTAACGAAGACCACGGGAACCCCAATAGGAATCAGCTTCCTTATTCCCATACTCATAACCCGTTCCCAAGCTCAGCTGATCATTCCAATCATAAAATAGATTGCTGCCAACGATTTGAGAGTTTCCAATTTGACGATGGATGCGCTCTTTGTTGACTGCATCAGGCAACGTATCGTCTTCATCAGAGGGAACACGTTCCGTTATTTGATCTGGAACGTTCAAGATATAACTGGCAAACGGAACCGCCGTCATCTTCCAGAACTTATAGGAGTAGGCAATGGTGTTGTTGATATTTGTACGGCCAAAATTATTCAGCGCCGCCAGGTCATCACAATCATATTGAGGACCCGTCGGTAAATTGATTTGTGCTTGATAGATCAAGGCCGTTTTAGAATCGTCAAAAAATTTATAGATGCTTACCAACTGAACGTCGCCTACAAAGGAATCGTTGTGATCTTGCAGCTTCTTATATCCTTTTTGAGCTAAAGTCTCGTTGGTGGCTTTTCCTAAATCCGTATTCAGAGCTTCATCGAGCTCGGGGCTTAAACCTGAAAACTGCTGACGGTAGTAATCGATATTTGAAAACTGCTGAGACAAAGTAATACGGTTGGTGTAATTCACAAACGGAACACCGGCTGCCACAGTCCACTTGGAAGTCACTCCACGGGCGAATACCGGTGCGAAATAATTAACATGAGGTTGAGTATCGACGTGGAGGACACCCAGGTTAAATTTATCACCTAAACCCGAAGCACCAAATTTGTTTAAAGCACTGATCAGCTTGCGGGCATCGGCATTGAATTTCTGCAGGGTTTTCGCATCGAAGTTCACAGACTTATAATCACCTAAGGTGATAAGGCTGCCATCGTCTGTATATCTTTCACCAATGCCGTCAAGATTGCCATAGCGGAAGGAGGGACTGTTGATACCGGCAGGCAGAGTCTCAGTCGATAGCAGTGCGAAGGCACGGGAGGCACCCAAGAAAAGGCTACTTGCTAGGAGTAGAATGATCACTACTTTCACTTTTATCCTCACCAGAATGCGACTCGGGTGTTATAGCCGGAATGCATAAAAAAGTCTTGTAGAAAGGTATCTTTTTACAGAATGTAAACTATGAGTTCCCACTGTGCTGGCTTAAACAAAGAATTTCTGCTAGAGTCCGTACACTATGACGACACTTAAGGTATTTCTTTCCGACTCATTTCATCCGCAATTAAATCTTGCGACTGAAGAATGGATTTTCCATAACCTGGATCCTTCCAGTCAGATTTTGTTCTTATGGAGAAACGAAGAGACCGTTGTCATCGGTCGCAATCAAAATCCCTGGTCCGAGTGCAATCTTGCGCAAATGAAAAACGACAATGTTCATCTGGCTCGTCGAACAACGGGCGGTGGCGCTGTATTCCACGACCTGGGAAACACCAACTTTACGTTTCTATCTCCAAAAGATGGTTACCGTCGTGAAAACAACATCCAAATCATCTTTGATGCATTAAAAGAGTTTGGTATTCAGGCAGAAGCTTCAGGTCGTAATGATTTGATGGTGCCCTTCCACGATGGGCCTCGCAAATTCAGCGGCAGTGCTTATCGCGAAAAGAAAGACCGCGCTTTTCATCATGGCACTTTGCTTTTGCATGCCGATCTTACTCGCCTGGGTAATTACCTGACACCGAATCCAAAAAAGCTTCAGGCCAAGGGTAAAGAGTCCGTGCGTGCGCGCGTGACAAATTTGAATGAGCTTAATAAAGACATCAACCACGACAAAGTTTCAGAGGCGATGATCCGATCTTTTGAAAAGTTCTATGACGCAAAAGCTGAAGTGATCATGTTAAGTCTTGAAAGTCTGCCTAAGATTCCAGAGCTGAAAGAGCAATACGATATTCTTTCTTCCTGGGAGTGGTTATATGGCTCGACTTTAGAGTTTACTCACAAAATGGATGAGTATCTAAGTTTGGGCTTTTTTGATTTTCACTTCATCGTGGATGATGGTGTGATCAAAGATTTAAAAATCTATACGGATTGCCTGTATCCCGCACTGATCGAAAACATACAGCAATCCTTGGTTGCAAAACACTATACCGGAAGCAGTGTAAAAAGCGTCTTTGCTGAAGTCGTTCAAAAGTTTCCGGACCTGGAGCCACAGATCAATGAACTTGAATCCTGGCTTGTAAAGAATATTGAAATTTAAGGAAGTCCCTGTGCAAGTTGATATTGGTAAATTAAATAAATTAAAAGCCGTTAAAAAAGCCGAGTTCGGAATGTTTCTGGATGGCGGTGATGATGGGGAGATTTTACTGCCTCGTCGCTATGTTCCTGACGATCTGAAGGTTGATGATGAAATCGAGGTGTTTGTGCATTTCGATTCCGAGGACCGTTTGATCGCGACGACAGAAAAACCGAAAGCCATGGTCGGGGAGTTTGCCCATTTGATGGTGAAGTCCGTTGAAAATGTCGGTGCCTTCCTGGATTGGGGCTTGGGAAAAGATCTTTTTCTTCCCTATGCTGAAATGACCCGCGATCTTCGTGTTGGTCAGGCGGTTGTCGTGTTCCTGTATCTTGATAAATCGGATCGCATTTCCTCGTCGATGCGTTTGGATCGCTACATTTCTAAAGAACCAGGTGATTACAAAGAAGGCCAGCAGGTTGATTTGTTCATTGGTGCTGAAACTGATCTGGGCTTTAAGGCCATCATCAATGGCAAGCACTGGGGAATGATCTATGCCAATGAAATCTTTGATCGCATCGTTCACGGCCAAAAGCTTAAAGGCTACATCAAGAAAGTTCGTGAAGATGGAAAAATTGATTTAAGTTTGCAAAAGATGGGGCATCAAAGTTCCGAGGACATAGGTCCTTTGATTCTGCAGCGCCTTCGTGAAGAGGGTGGCTTTTTGCCAATCAATGATAAAACGGCGGCCGAACTTATCTATGACATGTTCGGCGTCAGTAAAAAGAAATATAAAATGGCCTTGGGTGATCTGTACAAGAAACGCGTGATCACAGTGAAGGACGACGGAATCTATCTTAATAAGTAGATTCCGAATCCGCTTTCGCCAGAGAATTTCTTTTAACCAAGCCTGGCGGGAAGTATTTGCCTTTCACGACGTCCTTGGTGGGACCATAAAATCTGAAGGTTAGATTGTAGTTACTGCCAGCGGGAGTTGGCAGCCAATTCTCTTCAGGTGCACCTTCTGGCAATTTACTTGCAAAGTACAGAGTCACTGAGCCATCTGCATTCGGTTTTAAGTTTGTCTGATTGTTGACGACAAACTTGTTGGCAGGATTGGGGATGACTTTAAAGTTTGTCGTATCGACATTCGTGATGCTCCAGAAATATTTCGCGCGTGATGATGGAAGTTTATCTTTTGGAAAGGTGAGCGTGTAAACAGCACTTCCGTCCAAAGGTTCTCCCTTGGCATCATTTTTCGTCACGAAATAAACAGCCTCATTGTTGTTGTTGGCCCAGATTCCAGCATAGTTCACAAAGGCTCGCGCTTGATAGTCATTTCCGTAGTTTCCGAATCGGCGCACCAAACCCCAACCATTTTTCTTGGTTTGCAATTTTTCGAGCATGGCCAAAAAGGCAGGGATGGCTTTTTCTCTGACTATCTTAGCAGTGGCTTCTCGGGAGTTGTCATGCTTGGCAGTTTTTTCCACCGCCAAGACTTTCATTTGCAGACCACCCATATTCGGATTGATGTCTTTCTCAGACGCCAATACCGAAGCGGCATTATCAAAAATCTCAATCCCAGGAAGCTGATCGTGTTCAAAATCCACGGTTTTGGGCGCATCAGCTATCTCAGGTTTTCCCGTGGGGTAAATTTTAATTTGTCGTTGCAGCTTTACAGCCTCATTAGGATCTTTTCCAATTTCCACGCGGGCCAGAACGCGGGATTTTTTCGATGGTAGAATGACTTTTTGCACATCCGGAGCCAAAGAGACTTGTGCATCTTTCAGGCAGACGGCGAATTTACCGGAAGGATGTTTGGAATAATTTCGTTCGTTTAAGTTCGCAGTGGTCTCGCCCCAACCATTTAGGAATTGAACCGTGTAATAACGGTCTTTGATTTCGGGAATTTCCACCATGGTGCAGCTATTGTTGTCGATGGCGACCCATGCTTCGCTGTAAGCTACATCAAGATTGGGGTTAGCCCACTGAACGCCTCCTACATCACGGTGTTTAATTTCATTCCATTTCATGTTCTCTTTGGCAAAGTCCAATTTCTCTTGGCGCAAAACCAGAATTCTTGCCATGAGGTATTGATAGGCGTCGATCACCTCTTTGTCGGTGATATTTTTGACCGGGCGAGCAAAGGACGCTGTGGTGAATAACAGCGAGAAGGCGGCAATGATCGTCAACCAAGTTCTCATAAAAAAAGGTCTCCTTACTTTAAATTCACGTTTCATTGTAAAAAATGATTTCGTATTTACCTACATGCTTATTGGCAACGCTAAACATATATCAGTGCACTCCTCCGACAAAACTCATCATCATGAAACTTTACAATTCAAAGGAGGATTTCTATGAAGCGCTGTGTGCTGGTTACTTGCATGATTTTACAAGTCTCGTTCGCAAGAGCCGAGGTCACTAGCGAAGAGATGAATAAAGCCAACAATCCTCTAACACCCCTGGCGGCTGTGAACCTCCATGACTACGTACAAAGCTCGGTCTACTCCACTGATGAATCCTTAAACACGGCTTATTTGCGAATCGCTTCGCCTTTAATGTTAGGTGGCCAGGCACAGCTGGCGCGTATGACGATTCCGTACTCGGTGCAAGCCTTGGAAACGCCGACATCGACGACTTCGGGAGTGGGAGATGTTAGTATCTTTGACGTGTTTCTGTTTAAAGGAACTGGTACTATGGAGTTTGGCGTGGGTCCTTTGTTAATCCTCCCAACAGCATCGAAGGATGAAACGGGAGCTGGCAAATGGCAGATTGGAGCCGCGGGAATTATAATGGCACCACAATCCTGGGGCCTCTCAGGTGCACTCATCACCTACCAACATGATTTTGCAGGGGACAGTGATCGTCCAACACAAAATTTAGCAACGGCGCAACCGTTCTTGATTTGGAATATGCCCGCGGGATTTTACCTCAGATCCGCAGGTATTATGCTCTTTAATTGGGAAACCGGGGATTACAATATTCCTCTGGGAGCTGGCGTTGGTAAAGTGTGGAAGCTTCAGGGTGGAACCACTATCAATCTTTTTGCAGAACCTCAGTGGACCGTCGCGCACGTGGGAGATTACACTCCGAACTTTCAAACCTTTGTCGGTTTGAACTTCCAGTTTCCTCTCAAATAATCAGTAGTTCACCGATGACGAATACATAAATCCCAAGGTGTCGGAGTTGCTCGCTCCGACTTCTCTGTTTTGCGAGTACTTATAATACAATCCAAAATTGGCTTCATAGGTTCGGTTGTTATAATTGATTCCCGTTGAGAGCATGGAAATGGATTGATTTGAAATCTGCGTATAGTTTCCTCCCACCAGCCAGCGCACGCTTCTGACTGGAATCTTAATGCCGGTGGAAACATTGAAAAGGCTCAAATCCGATTGCTGCTCAACAGGAGTAGAGGGAAGCGCAAACTGGGGAGCGTAGCTCATATCAAATAAAAACGTCTTATCGCTAAAACGAAAAACCTGACCGACTGTCACGCCCAAAATAGAATCCGTATGGGGAGTGTAGCGCCCAAAGGTTTCTGTGGCTTGCGTATCCCCGGTGCTTAATTGATTTTGATAAAGATCCCCCTCGGAATAGATATTCAAAGCCCGCCACTGCAGGGTTGCGCCGATACTGTAATCATCGCGGGCTCTCCAAACGAATCCAGGATTTAAAGTAATATAATTCTGTTGTTCGAACCTTTTTTGATTTAGCGAAGTGGTCGTCCCGGCAGATACGGTATTGATCACCGAGTCGGTCGTCATTTCATTCCAGGTAAAGGCCACAGAAAATCCCCAAGCCATCGTTTCATTAGTCAGGGCGCCATAGGATAGACCTGCCTGAGCACCTTGAAAGCGAACGACTTTTGCCGTCACTCCACCAGATGAGTCTTCAACGCGAAAGGTATTATCGATGTTGGCGGGATAGGAATAGAAGAAACCCGTTTTAATTTTTTCGTCCACGCTAAATATCGCCGAAGTTAATAAAGTGGAGGAAGTAAAGGAACCCGTTTGATTGTGGAATGCCGGATCCTGCATTTCTTGATACGCGATGGCCGTGCCGGAGACGGTGAGGTTGAGCTGATACTCGCAAAATCCCAAACCTGCAGGATTATACAAAGGACTTCCCGGCGAGCATAAAAGCCCCACACCGGAATTTCCCAGAAAGGCTTCCTGGCTGCCAACGGGAGAAAAGAAGTAGGAAGCCCAGCTGCAAGCGGGACTCAGGAATATTAAAAGTAAAAGATAATACTTCATTCCAGGTCCCGCATCTTAAGACTAATCCAGTGAGAACATCACGTTCAGCCCCACAGATTTATAATCGGCAAGGCCTTTCGCCATGGCCGCGTTGTTGGCGTCAAAATATAGATCCAAACCCCAGCGCGAGTTGAATTTGAATGTCGAACCAAAGATAAACGGAAATGACGGCGTATCAATGCTTGAAAGTTTGCAGTTCGGATCACCGGAGCAGGAACTTGCAATATTGATGGAGGCCACAAAGCCCAGATATATTCCGAACTTTTCCTGCGGCTTAAATAAGATCGTGATCGGAATATCCAGATAATCCAAGTTGAAATCGATCTTGGTGCCGGAATCACTTTCCGTCTGTAAAGGTCTTTGTGTATATAAAAGACCCGAGCGGAAGTGGGCGATATTTCCCTCTAAAGGCATGTGCACAAAGGCACCGGCCTGCAGACCGGTGCGCGCATGAGTCGAAATTCCAGGTCCATAAGCATAACCGTTTTGTTGACGGGCTCCCAACTCAAGACCGTAATCCAAGGCGGCCTGAGCACTAGAGGCAAACAACAAAGCAGCGACGAGCGAAATAAAATACTTTTGCATGAATGTTCTCCTTTGGTTAATTAACGACGAAAGCCACCACCGCCACCACGAAACCCACCGCTCGCGCGCATGCCGCCACCGCCGTGTAGTGCGGGAGCGCCGCCACCTGCGCGCTCCATATGGGCTGCGGGTTGGCGAGGTTGTTGTTGAGGCGCGCGGCCTTCGTGGGAGCGTTCCAAATTTTGAATATTGTCGGGCTTATTGACGGGTGTCCAAGTGTCGGGACCGTTGTACTTGGACCAATCGCCTTTGCCATTACGGCGATAGACGCTGCCATCGTGCCCAGCATAGACCGTGTTGCTATCAAGGCCCCGGGCAAATTTAGTATTGCCGATGGTATTGATAGCGACTCCGTGACCACCCGAGCCCGTGATAACGGTGCGCTTACCCCAATTGTGGTAAGTGTTATCAACGTTGATGTTCACGTAGGTCGGACCCCAACAGCAAGATCCCCAGCCCCAAGGATACATCACAGCGCCCATCGAAAAGCCCATGAAAAATCCCGCATCATAGCCCCAGCCGTATCCCACGCCGAATCCATATGTAGAGGGTGGAGGATACCAAGCTGTTGCAGACGTATAGGCACCATAAGCATAACCCGTTCCGTACACAATCGTGCCATCTGCAGAAACGAAGGTGCCGTGATAGCCCGGTGTATAGCCCACAATCACATACTCACCATTCGTTCCATAAACGCGCACATACGTGACGTAATAAAGAGGTGAGGAGGGTGGGATTTGATAAATCTGATCAGGGACCGCGATAGAAACTTCCCACGGCCCTTTCGCGCTTGCTGAGTTAAACCACACACCGTCTTGCACGACATAGTACAAGCTTGGATTGAGCATCAGCATTGGCGTATTGCAGTTTTCTGCGTACTGAATGGAGGTCGAAGGAATTTTTTGCCATTTGATTTCGCCATCGCACGCCAAATTTTTTGGTTTCAATGTTTTAGGCACTTGTGCGGTTTGAGGAATCTGGCTGGTGATCAAAGCTTCCTTGGCCTGAGGTGTGCCCGGTACCGAAACTAAAACTTCAGCAACCTGACTGGTTACAGGAATTTTCGCAAAGTCTTTGGGTAAGTCTTTGCCTTTCGCATAACTCCACGGACCATCAAGGGATTTAGCTGTGAACCAACGACCGGAAATCAAGGTGTAAAACTGCTGTGAAGAGGACTCCAGGAATATGGAATTCGGGGAGTTTGAAACATAAAGCAGTCCGGTGTTTTCAACTGCGGAATATTTGGGAGTGCCTTCTGATTGCAAAAGCTCTGTCGGGCGAGTCGCGATAAAAACTTTAGGAGTGACTCCCGGTGGGAATATCGAATTTCCGTCTGAAGTTCTGCCTTCGAGTGGGTCCACGGTTTTTGCTTTCAGTAATTCGTCTTTAGCCATCACAAACTTTGAGGATGGTTCCGACTTGGTCACATTGAAAGGCCCCGTCGCACTGGGAGCGGAAAACCATTTGCCTAGGGCCCAGAGGTAGTATTCTTTGTCGCTGTTTTTTAAAATCAAGGCGCTGGTGTTCACCACACGCTGCACATTTTTTTCTTTGCCCGCCGGCCCGATCACAGGTTCCCCGGAAATCATGATCAACAAGCTTGGCTGAGTTGCAAAAATCACTTGCGGAGGATCGTTCTTAAGCTCTGGGGATTTTCTTTTTTTATTGGAAGACGTCGCCTCTAAATTTGAAACCACATTGTGATAAGGGATTACATAGTTTTTGCCATTCAGGGCTTTTTCAAGGCGTGATTTAAATTCAGTGCGTTTGGCAGAGTTTTCCGGGAATTGCAGATCGGTGACTTTGATCGTTTGCAGCGTCAAAGTATCGTCGACTTTGTCGATAAGGGTGCTCGCCTTTAATTGAAAAGATCCATAGGAATCCTTGCCATCTTTTTGATATTTGAAGGCGGCGCGGGCGGTAATGACATTGTTATCCAGGGATTCGACTTGCGGCTGAAAGACCGTGATTTTTTCTTTCTCTGCTGTTTCCACATCTCGCGGCCAAGTGACGGTAGAAGGGGCTGTTTGTTCTTTGGATTCCTTGTTCGCTTCAGGAGCTGCACGAGTGGCCAGTCCCATTAAAAGTACAATGCAAACAGCAGCTGAAAACTCCAGTCTCATCGTGTCCCTCCTGATCGTATTTCAACCAGAATAGGTGATAAGACCGGAGTTGGGGCGGTCCCGTGCCAACAATCACATGAGCGTCGCCAGCTTCATCCTGGCGCCTTGATAAAACTTATCTGTCGACGCTCATGCTTTAAGCGTGGGATGCGGGGTTAGGGGATTTCTTCGAAGGTGCCTTTTTCGCGGTTTTTGCGGACGTTAGGGACTTTGAAAATCTGATTGTGGAAGGAGATATAAAAACCTGGCGACAAAAGTTTGGCGGCCAGCATAGCTTCTGTCACATTTTGTGTGGCATCACTGTCATCAAAACCCATGGGGATCATAGCGCCGGTGAATACCACGGGAACTTTGGGCGTGCCGATTTCTTTAAAGCAGTACTCTGCCGACACATGCATCGTGTCTGTTCCATGTAACAGAACGATGGGGCAACCACGTTGCATTTGATCTTTGACGGTCACGCTGATTAAAGCGCGGTCCTCATCGGTCATATACAGGGAGTCTTTGCTAAGCAGGGGATAAACCAAAATATTGGTGTAAGGCAAACGCAGCTTGGAAAGAATGCGATTCTTGATGCTGGTGCCACGATTTTCCAACGAGCCATCAAACTCGTTGTAGGTTTTTTCAATCGTGCCACCGGTAGTGATAATAACGACGTCTTGTACTGGAGTTCCCATATGTCGGAGATCCTATTCTAAGATCTCCGAACTAGCTACTAATTTTCGCTGACTTGCGGACCGCAAGCTTCGTCCAGGCTGATAGAATCTTTCTTAGGATTAAAGATGCGACCCAATTTACCTGTCAAACCGCCTGTGCCTTTTTTGTAGACTTGGCATTTTTTGATCAAACCGAAGTGGTCCGAGATCATCATGCGGTGCAAGCCAACGCGCAAGGTATCAAGGCTTGTCTGAGCTTTTACGCGATTAGTGTACGCTGCTGTCAAAGTGTTGCCCGCATTCAAAACGTGCAACAAATCTGTCATTCCCATTTTGAATTTTTCGACTTCAGCTTCATACAGAGCTTCCAGGTTGGCTTCTGCTTGGCGCGCCAAATTCAACTGCAATTGGCTCTCGCGCAAAGAGCCTACCGTCGTCTCTACGATTTTAATTTGATCCTGATCGATTTGCTTTTTCTGCAAACGGATCGCATCAAGTTCACGGTTTCCGATTTTCAGGATCAAGAAGTTACCAAAGTTGAAAGTCGCAGAACCTGCACCCTCCGCATCAGAGAAAGCACCAGTTGGTCCGCGAGAAGCACCCAAAGTTGCGCCGGTCAGGAATGACCAGAATGCACTCCATTTTGCCGCTTCCGTTGCTTTCAGCATTGAGGAAAGCTGACGCAATTCTGGAGATTTTGCCAGGGACTGATCGATCGTTGTTTGCATTGGCTGTTGTTCTGCGGAAGATGAACCAATGTGGAAAGCTTCAATTTTAATATCCGTGGAAAGAGGCAACGCCAACATGTCACGAATGGCTGCTTTTTCCTGAAGAATCAAAACGTCCATTTGGGATACTTGAATTTTAGACAATTGCGTTTGGGCCTGTGCTTGCATCAGCTCAGATTTTTCTCTCATGCCGATATCAACACCCATGGCGATCATGTCTTCGATTTTTTTGTAGTTCTGATATTGGTACTGCAGAATCGCACGCAGTTCCATATCGCCCTGGATAGTGGAGTACAGTGCGTAAGCTGAAGAATACGTGTTCAATTGAGCGATATAATACGCTTCACCTTGAGCATTCAAAAGGTGTTGGTTTTCGCGAAGATCCAACCACTTGCTTGGAAGCAAGAATGGTAAAAGCATTGTCACGGACGCAAGCGAGAAACTGAAAGAGTTATCGATCGCCGCTCCAAGGTTGATCCCTGGGAGCAGGTTTCTGCGCGCGCGATCGACGCTGTCTTTCGCTTTGTAAACATTGTTCAACTGAACAGCCAATTCGATATTGCTTTCGAGTAGGCGCGTTTTCAGTGTGCGTGGATTGATTGTGATTGTTGTTGGTGCAGGTGCAGTTTTTGGTGCAGCAACGGCTGTTGCGGTCATGATAGTTGCAAGAGCAAGCGCTGCCAAATTTCTCATTTTGAACTGAAACATTTGAGTTCCCCTTCGAATGGTTGAAAAATTATTCGGCGCCTAACTATAAGTCAAATCTTCTCTGAAAAATAAGAATTAAACGGCCCTAAACATCACATGTCCTTCGCGTTTACGTACCCCTTTGAGAACCGCCTCGGAGAAGACTTTTAAAGATAAAATGAGCTGCTAAAATGTCCGATAGGTACATCGATTTCGAGGAGCAGTACGTTGGAAGATCAGAAGTCGTTTAATTACAGTATAAGTCACAAAAACAAGATGCTTGTTGTTTCCTTTACCGGCGAAGAAATGAGTCCCGTCGTGGTCCCAGCTTTGGAGGCCGTACGAGAAGAGATTCTTGCCAAAGAGGAAGTCCGCCAGGTCGTGTTTTATTTTCAAAATATCGATCGCATATCAAACGAAGCACTGGCGAGTTTTGCCCAGTTGCAAAGGGATGTGCGCGCCAAACCCGCAGATTTAAGGCTTTGTTCCCTTAAAGAGTCCCTGCGTGAAAAGCTATTGAGAATGGGTGTGGTCCGCGGTCTCGAGGTCGCTGAAGATTTAAAAAGCGCCCTCTTGTCTTTCCCACGGGCAGCCTGATATGGTCGACTTCTTCCCTGAAGGAGTCGGCTATTTATGAAAGAATCTAACTATAGCTTTAAAAAGTACCAACCTGCCAGCCTGCGCTGGTGGCACTGGTTAAACGCTTTGGCAATACTGGCGTTGCTGGGAACGGTGCTTTTGCGCAAAACCTTTTTAAGCTGGCGCACGAATGCCGCCTTTATCAAAACCAAAGTGGAAGAAGGCGCAGGCAGCGTAACTCCGGAAGTGGCAGAGTCTATCGCCAAAGCACTTCGCGATGTGATGTGGCAGTGGCATTACTGGATCGGCTTTGCCTTAGGAGCGTTGTTGGTCGGTCGTATTTTGATCGGTCTGTTTGTGGTTAAAAAATGCCCAGCGACTCACGCAGTTCAAAGTGCAGCGGGTCTTTCCCAAGTACCTAAAGAAACCCGTATCGGTGCGGTTCACTACACCTTGGTGAAATCAAGTTACGCCCTTTTCTATTTGATCACTTTGTATATGGTGCTTTCCGGAATTCTTTTGTACTTCAAGAAAGATCTGGGTCTTGCCAAGGATCTAACAAGCTTCCTTAAAGAAGTGCATGAATGGCTCATGTGGTTCTTCGTCGTCTTCGTGGTAGGTCATATCGCTGGCGTCTTCATCGCTGAAAACCGTGGTGACAAAGGCATCACCTCCGACATGATCAACGGTGGGGAGTAAAGGACTTCGCAAGAGAACTTAAAGTGAAAGTTCAAATAAAAAAGGCTGTCTTGGAGACAGCCTTTTTGCGTTTTAGATTCATAGATTATTTATTTGGACCGCAATAGTCGCGAATGGCGATTTTTATCAAACTGGCACCATTAGCTTTGTTCGCACGAATATGGCTGCGAAGAACCGTCGGAACATGTTGCTTGGGTTTGGCGTTATTTTGCAAAGTCTCCCAGTATGTTTCCCCATTGCCTCTGTTTGGAAACAGCTTGTTGCTGATCTCAACGTAGCGGTTCAAGGTCGACAATGTACATTGCATCATGCGACCATTTTGTGGATTTGAATCCCCGGGACGGCAAACACGGCCCTCATCGTAATCGGGTTCTTTACCTTTATGAAGTTGGAAAAATCCAAAAAGAGTTCCGTTGGGTCCCTGAGCTTTGACGTATTCGCGGCAAGTGCTTTCATAGAAAGCCATGCCTCCTAAAATGACAGTGTAGAGTTCCACTTTTTCGTCATTTCTCATCTGATCAAAACGAGGACAGACTTTTCTAAGATCCGCCGTTCCCTGAAGTAAGCTATCAAACGTATTACCCTGGAAGGCACGTTTTATTTCCTCACCATATTTACCCAAGCCATTTTGGGTAGCAAACTTGCTGCAAGCCTTGTCAGCATCCAGGATCGCCAAAGCATCGGCAACGTCTTGAGCGGCAGCTTCTTCTTCGCTGGTTTCTGTGCGCTCAAACTTACGATCCACAATCGTAGTCGCTTTGAACGTCGAAGCTTGGGCATAAACTGTTGTTCCCATAAAGGAAGTTAAAAGGGAGGCTGCTAGAATGATAGTTTTTGTGTTCAAACTTTTCATGTTTGGATTCATTTGCAGAGAAAATGCCACCCTAAACAGGATCGTATGAGCGCGAGGTTCGAGAAGGGCTGTCTAAGTTTGAGACACCGACAAACTTTGCGTTACCGGTCCCTTGGAGTCACAAAAACAAAGGGTCGGTGATTGCTCACCGACCCTCGAAGTCGCCCACATATTGACTTGGAAATATCTAATTAATCACGGAAACGACGGGGAGCTGAAGAACCGCCACCTGGGCGAGATCTTTTGATCCCTGGGTGATCTGAACCGCGGTCGCTGCTGAATGAACGCTTGCGGAAAGAACGCTCGCCGCCACCGTTGTCACCAGCAGGTGCGCGGTTGCCACGGCCTTCTTCACGGTCATAGCGCTCAGTGCGTGCGCTGGAACCACGTTCAGCACGTTGTTCGCCACCTGCATCGCTGTTGCCGCGGAAGCTTGCGCTTGCGCCACCAGAACGGCGAGGAGCACTTGCACCTCTGCTTGGTCCGTCATTTTGATAACCGCCATCGTTGAAACGAGGACGATCGCTATCATCAGAACGGTTGCTGCGGAAACCACCACGGTTGCCACGGAATCCACCACCTGTACGAGGGCGGTCATTGCGGTAGCCACCACGGTCACCACCATCACGGTTAGCCGTGAAGCGGTTGTTATTAGGATCACGAGGCAACAATTCGCGAGGGATACGGTCGCCCATGTAATCCAGGATCAAATCTTTTTTAACGAAGACATCTGGGAAGTACGCCACGATAAAGCGTGCTAGCAGGTCTTCTTTAGAAAGATCTTTGAAGTTGATGTCATCAGCTTGAACCAAGTCTTGGATCAAATCAGCAGCCAATTGAAGGGAAGTGTCTTCCTCTTTCATCGCGCCCACTTTATCCAATACGTTTTTGATTTTAAGACCCGCCACTTCATCAGCTGAAGGTACAACACCTTTAGTGAAAGTTGCTTTCGTCGTGTTCATCACACGGCGAAGAAGAGTCAATTGATCAGAGTTCACAAGAGTGATCGCCACACCTTTGGAACCGTTACGACCTGTACGGCCGATACGGTGAACATAAGATTCAGCATCCCATGGCAAAGAGTGATTGATCACGTGAGTAAGGTCTTTGATATCAAGACCACGAGCCGCAACGTCTGTTGCCACGATCACTTTTACGGCGCGAGCTTTGAATTTCTTCAATGTCGCTTCACGCTCTTGCTGGGATTTATCACCATGCAAAGAATCTGCTGGGAAACCACGTTGAGTCAAAATATCTGCCAATTCAGCAACTTCCATTTTAGTCTGGCAGAAGATAATACCGTAGAATTCTGGAGCCGTTTGCAACAAGCGAGAGATCACCTCTGTTTTGTGCATGTTTTTAACTGTGTAGTAAATTTGCTCGATAGTGTCAGCAGTAGAGCCCACTTTGTTCACAGCCACTGTCTCTGGATTTTCCAAATATTTTTCAGTGATACGACGAACTTCAGTCGACATTGTTGCAGAGAACAACCAAGTTCTGCACGCTGCGCGCTCGTTAGAAGCAGCGTCATCCGGGTGAGTCGCAGACAAAATGAAATCCAAAGCGTCTTTGAAACCCATAGAAAGCATTTCGTCAGCTTCGTCCAGGATCACAGTTTGAACCTTGGAAAGCTTGATCATTTTTTGCTCTAGGAAATCAACCAAACGGCCCGGAGTCGCAACCACGATGTGGGCGCCACGTTTGATACCGTCGATTTGTGTGCGGTAAGAAGCACCACCGTAGATTGTGACTACGCGGATGCCTTTTTTCTTACCAAGCAAAGCCAATTGCTCAGCCACTTGCAACGCCAACTCACGTGTTGGAGAAAGAACAAGTGCTTGAGTGTCTTTGATGGTTGCATCTAGATTTTCGATAAGAGGAATACCGAACGCAGCAGTTTTACCAGTACCTGTAGAAGCGAGACCGATAAAATCGTTCGCACCGCCTAATAGCAAAGGAATAGCTTGTTTTTGAATGGGCGTCGGAGTTGAGAAGCCCATGTCTTTCATCGCGTCCATCAACGGAGCGCTAAGACCAAAGCTTTCAAATGTATCGACAGTAGTTAAAGGAGGAGTCACGAGTAGCCTTTCAGTTAGTGGAGCACTTAACCAAAGGGCCAAATTCGTTTGGGGTATTGGTATATGCTCTAGGAATGGCGCAAGATACACGATGTTAAGGGTAAAAGCTCAGGATATATTCCAGCTCTGTAAGAATAATGAACTATTTGCAGAAACTGAGAGTATTTCAGACACTTACATCGCTCGCTGCGATTATAGAGCTTCTCGAGGTATTGAAGTATCTAAGTGGCACTCGCGATAGGTGATTCCATTCTGGCACTCACTCTCAAGACCAGCCTCGGGCGCGACCTTCAGGGGGGCTTGGACTTCGCAGTTCTGATGAATCTCTAAATTTCAGATATACTTTTGGAGTTGCCTAAATTCCTGGCAGGGAGCCCGTCGTTGCTCCTTCGCTGTAAATAATTAAAAATTTTGGCGCATCTGGCGAAAAATCGCGATATACAGGGGACCATGATTCATTTATCCAATATCACAAAGCAGCAGGGGAACAAAGTTCTCTATCGTAACGGTTCATTCCAAATCAACGACGGCGAGAAAATCGGCCTGGTCGGTTTGAATGGTACGGGTAAAACCACTATCTTCCGCATCATCACGGGGGAGGAAGGTTACGACGGAACAGTTTCTAAATCCGATAAAACTGTGATCGGTTACTTCTCTCAAAATATCGAAGACATGCGTGGCAGATCTGCCATCGAAGAAGTAAAATCCGCGATCGGCAATATCGGCAACATGCAGGTGAAAATGCAGGAGTACGAAGCAAAGCTTTCGGACCCTGATTTGGATCCAGATGAAATGATGAAGATCCTTGAAGTCTATGGGGAAATGCAGGGGGAGTTCGAACGCCTGGGTGGCTACGATCTTGAATCCCGTGCAGCTGAGATCCTGACCGGTCTGGGTATTGGTCCTGATGACTATCACCGTCCGACAGAGAGTTTTTCTGGCGGTTGGAAAATGCGTATCGCTTTGGCGAAAATCCTGGTTTTGAATCCGCAAGTTTTGCTGATGGACGAGCCGACGAATCACTTGGACGTGGAATCCATCATCTGGCTTGAAGAGTGGCTGGTGAATTTCAAGGGCGCGATTTTGATGACGTCGCATGATCGTGACTTCATGAATCGCATTGTGGGTAAAATCGTCGAGATCGCGAATAAAACGATCACAGTCTACGGTGGTAACTACGACTTCTATGAAAAAGAGCGCGACATCCGTAAGGAACAATTGATCGCGGCAGCCAAACGTCAGGAAGAAATGTTGGCGAAAGAAGAAGAGTTCATTGCTCGCTTTGCAGCCCGTGCCTCCCATGCGGCTCAAGTTCAATCCCGTGTTAAAAAATTAGAAAAAATTGATCGTATTGAAATTCCTGAAGAGGAATCTGAAATCAAATTCGTATGGCCAGTGCCACCACGTGGTGGTGACGAGGTTGTGCGTTTCGAAGGACTTTCCAAAGTTTGGAAACGCGATGACGGCAAAGAGAAACACGTCTTCTCGGGTGCCCAAGCCCTGGTTAAACGCATGGATCGCATTGCGGTTGTCGGCGTGAACGGTGCGGGTAAATCAACTTTGCTTAAAATTATCGCGGGTGAAGTGGAACCAACAGCGGGAACATGTGCTTTGGGTGCTTCCATCAATCTGGGTTACTTCTCTCAGAACTCTTTGGATGTTTTGGATCCTAAGATGACAATCGTGGATGAAGTTCATTCACGCATGCCGACAGCTGGTATGGGAACTGTGCGCTCTTTATTGGGTGCCTTTAAGTTCTCCGGCGAAGAAGCTGAAAAGAAAATTTCGATTCTTTCCGGGGGAGAGAAGTCCCGCGTGGTCTTGGCGACAATCTTGGCGCAACCTGTGAATCTTTTGATTCTGGATGAGCCGACGAATCACTTGGACATCGTGTCCCGTGAAGTTTTGCTCGACGCTATCAAACAGTTTCCTGGCACTGTGATGATCGTATCGCATGATCGCCACTTCTTGCGTGAAGTGACAACTCGTGTGTTCGAAGTTGATAAAAATCAACTGCGCATCTACGAAGGTGACTACGATTACTACATCCATAAAAAGAAGTTAGAAGCAGCCGGAAAATAAGGCTGACAAATCATGAAGCTCGCTTTTGATTTGCGCGATTTTAAAATTCCTGTGGACCGTCTGGCTCCGCAGGAATCTTTTCGCACCCGTCAAAAAGACGTCCTCTCTTATCGATTCTATCCCACACGTTCGGAAAATCTGGTGATTTTGTATCACGGTGTTGGCGGTGACAGCCGTTACCTGTGTGCTTTGGCGAGCGCTCTTGCCAAAGCTGGGATTGCTCAAGTAGTGACTCCTGATTTTCGCTGCCATGGTGCAAGCCTTGGGGCTTCGGATATCATTCCTGCCAATCAACTGGAAATTGACCTGGAAGAACTGATCATCCATTTGAAAATGAAATTTTCAGTCAAGAACATGATTCTCTCTGGGCATTCTCTGGGAGGCGGCTTTACCTTAAGAGTAGCGGCTTCGGATGTTGGAAAGCAGTTTTCAAAGTTTGTGGCACTCGCGCCTTATTTGCCGGAATCTTTTCATGCGCTGACACCTGATTTGGGCGGCTGGATTTTTATGGATAAAGACGGCGAAGGTATCAACGTCAATTACCCCGAGATCTTTAAATCCGGCGAGGAAAAAACCCACTACAGCCCTGAATTTGTTCGAGCGGCCGTGGTTCCTGAAGATTTGTTATTTCGTCTTCAAAAAGAAAACGTTTCCCTGAGTATCGCGACGGGGGACAGAGACGAGGTGGTCATTGGGTCTCGCCACGTCGAGATCTTTGAAGGAATCGCCTCTCGCGTCGTTTTAGAGAAGGGTTTAAATCATCTTACGATCGTCTCAAAACCGTCGACTCTGTTGTCCCTGTATGAGGCGTAATTGCGACGGTAAATATGATTAATTTCACTTAAGCTGACATAAGTCCTGCCGATAAGTTCTACAGAAAATCGAAGATTACAGAAAATATATAACCAAATCTTGAACGTAGGCGGGGGTTATGAGTTCTGAACTGGGAGTGTTCGCACTCCGTCAGATTGTTTCGTCCATGGTAGTGCTGGGGCCACTGATTGTGATTACAGGAGCCTTCAGTTACGTCTTTAATCAAAATCGCAAAGCCGTGATAGCTTATGTCGTGATCGGTCTGATTCTGACCGTGATCGGTGGAGTGAATATGTATCACGAATTCGGTGCCAGGAAGGTTAATGAAATAGCACGCGAAAAAGAATAACAATCCTTAGGCTCGCTCTTCAGCGGGCCTTTTTTTTGACACGATGTGGGTTCCCATTTCATAGGAAACTATGATCTTCTTTTGCTATGGAAAATCGCAAAAAGAAAATCCTTAGTTGGGCACTGTATGATTGGGCGAATAGCACTTACTCCACCACAGTGATGGCGGTGTTCTTTCCCGTCTTTTTTAAAGTCTATTGGAGCCAAGGAGTGGAAGCTACGGTTTCTACTGCGCGTTTAGGCACTGCAATTTCTATTTCAAGTTTAGTGGTCGCGTTTCTAAGTCCCACACTGGGAGTTGTAGCTGATTTAAAGGGCTTAAAAAAGCTTTTCTGTTTGGCATTTATGTTCATCGGCGTCGTGGCATGTGGTTGGATGACTTTCATTCCCGCTGGCGATTGGTTGAATGCGATTTTGGCATACGGAATTGCGATGATGGCGTTCAATGCCAGCTGCGTGTTCTATGAATCCCTCATGCCATTTGTGGCAGAACCCAAAGAAATGGACTATGTGTCTTCACTTGGATACTCGCTAGGGTATTTGGGCGGAGGAGTTCTGTTGCTGGTGAATGTTCTGATGCACTTAAATCCCGAGTGGTTCGGATTACGAGACGGAACTCAAGCGGTACAGATTTCATTTATGACCGTCGCGGTGTGGTGGTTTGTATTTTCGATTCCATTGGCACGCAACGTTCCGGAGCCCACTGTTGAAATTTCTAATGATAATGTTTGGAAGCTTACTAATCGCAGTATTTTGACTTTGCAGGCAACATTCAAAGAGTTGATTTTTAAAGAGCGCAACCTCCTGATTTTCATGGTGGCTTACTGGTTGTATATCGATGGCGTTTATACTGTGATGACTATGGCGGTCGATTATGGGATGTCGATTGGCCTTGGATCAAAAGACTTGATCGCCGCGATCTTAATCACTCAGTTTATCGGTTTTCCGTGTGCTTACTACTTTGGAACAGTTACTAAAAGATTCGGCACAAAAGCGCCGATTTTGTTATGCATTGGAATTTACTCCATCACTGTCGTGGCCGCCATGTGGATGAAAGAAGCTTGGCATTTCTATTTGCTGGCGGTGATTATCGGGATGGTTCAAGGGGGCGTGCAGTCTTTAAGTCGTTCTCTGTTTGGAAAAATGGCGCCGAAACATCAAAGTGGTGAGTACTTTGGTTTATTCAATTTAGTGGGACGATTTGCATCCATTCTGGGACCGTTGATTGTCGCTTTTACGGTCACGCTGACGGGGAACTCGCGCTTGGGAATGGTCGGTTTATTACTGCTGTTTGTGGTGGGTGGGGGATTGTTGAGTATGGTCAAGGAGCCTAAGGAGCACGCATAGTGCTCTTTAAAGTAAACGAAGCTGATGACTAGTGTTTTTGGTCGTCGTCAGCTTTGGATTCGTCTGAGGAAGCTGAATGCTGCTCGGAATGGGTCGACTGCTGTTCTTCGATGATTTTTTTGGCTTTTTTGCCCGTGATTCCCATCCATTCCGGTAAAAAGACGGCAACGGCCACAAAGATCATGGTGATGATAACGAAGAAAATGCTCATGCTAAGAATGAGTTCCATGTGCGGGCCTCCAAAGAATGTATCTTTTCTAGTCCATTCAGGCTCAAAAGGGAATGTGAAATTTAATAATGGACTTTACCCCCTGAACACGACATAAACCTTCGATATGACTTACAATCCACGCGATAGATACTTTAAAAAAGCAAAAGAAGAGGGCTTTGCCGCTCGTTCTGTTTTCAAGCTTGAAGAGATCGACAAGAAATACAAAATTTTTAAAGGCAGCGGTCAGACGGTCTTGGATTTGGGAGCCTCACCAGGTTCCTGGTCACAGTACGCTTCCAAAGTGGTCGGACCAAAAGGGCGCGTGTTGGGAGTGGATTTAAGCCCCGTGACCGTGAAACTGCCAAACGCGGTGTTCATTCAAGCAGACCTTCGTGATTTGAACTTGGAAGAAATCTTTCAAGAGCATGGTTTTAATCCTCCCTTTGATATCGTGATGTCGGATATGGCACCTAAAACCACGGGCATCCGTATGACCGACCAAGCTCGTTCCATGGAATTGTGTGAGTTGGCGCTCGACGTGGCTCGCAGGTTTTTGCGCAAAGACGGTCACTTTGTTTGTAAGCTCTTTCACAGTGATGATTTCGCCAAGCTTCGCGATGAAATCAAAAAGTCCTTTGCTAAGTGCGAAGTGATGAAACCCGATTCCACTCGCAAGATTTCCAAAGAAATCTTTTTGATCGGTCTTAATAAAAAATGATTCAAATTGTTTTTGAAAACTCCCATTTCGTGATCTGCGATAAGCCATCAGGAGTGTTATCCACGCCCAGTCGCATGGGAGCTGAAGACGAACGCAATTGCCTGGGGATCTCTCTGCAAAAGCACTTGGGATTGCAAATCTATCCCGTGCATCGTCTGGATTTTGAAGTTTCTGGTCTGGTGATGTACGCAAAGTCTGCCGAAGCTCATCGTAAAGCCAATGCCTGGTTTGAACATAAGCAAGTCAGTAAAACCTATCGCGCAATAACGACGGTACAGGATTTTTCCCACATTCCGCCGAACGTTAAAAACTCCCGCGAAAAATTCGCAGTCGTAGCCGGGCAAAAGTTCGAATGGAAATCGCGCATCTTGCGTGGCAAGCGTCGTGCTTTTGAAAGCCCTGAGGGTAAGGACTCTTTAACTCTGGCAGAGTATCTGGGAACGAATCCTGCGGGATTTTTGCAGTGGGATTTACAACCGGTGACGGGACGTTCCCATCAATTGCGTTTTGATTTAAGCCGCCATGGGTTTCCGATTGTGGGCGACGCTTTATATGGATCAAAAATTCCGAGCGACAGTAAAGCTGCGATCGCCCTCCGCGCTTACAAAATCGATTTTAGCAAAGCCCCTGGAGCGCAGGAGCTTGAGCTGCCTCCTATAATCCAGCTTTCCAAATAATCTATATCCAAAATTAGATCTCGCGCTTTATCTGCGCCAGATAAGATTTGATGAAAGCCACTCGGTGTTCGGCCTCTTTTTTAGCAGTGTCGGTGTTTAAGTGATCTATCAATTTAAATAGTTTTTGATAGAAATGATCGATGCCATAATTCTTGTCATCCAAGTCACGCTTTTCGGCCCAAGGATCTTCTTCCGCATAAAAAGGACGGCTCATAAGCGAGGTCGTCGCAAAACAACGGGCAATCCCGATGGCACCCAGCGAATCCAGGCGATCTGCATCCTGGACGATCTTAGCCTCAAGCGTGGTGGGTTTAATATTAGCGCTGTAACTGTGGGCTTCAATGGCATGACGAATATCTTCGAAATACTCTTCGGGATAATCCACGGATTTAAGGTACTCAATCGTTGCTTCCCCGGAAAGGGCTGAAGCATAGGGTCGGCGAGGATCGCCTTTTGGAACATTGATAAAATCATGGAAGAAAGCGGCGGGCATGACCACTTCCCAGCGACCATTCTCCGCTTCGCATAAACTTTTGGCAGTGTTCACCACACGTTGAATGTGCAGAAAATCGTGTGCAGGATCGGAACTGGGATAAAGCACACGGGCTTTGTTTTTAAAGAGATGGAACCATTTCTTTTCGTCAAATTCTGGCTGCCTTTGATTCATGACTTCCATCTCTTTATTTTGAATTACGGGTTCACACGTTTCACGGAAGGAGCAGTAAACTTGTCAAAATACGCTACCAGGAATTGATCTGAGAACTCATTGACATGGTCAAAAGTCACGTAGCCATATCCTCTGTCACCCCAATTTGGTCCCCAGGAATTTTTAAACATAAAGGCTTTTAATTCTGTGTTGTATCCAACCAGCAATACGGCGTGACCCGCACATGTAATTTCGCCTTTATTACACTGCTCAAGAATTTTTTTATCCATCTTAACAGTGCCTTTGGCATCATTGATATGCGGCACAGCCACATTCAGTGTGACGACAACAGATCTATTTTCTTTTATTTGATCTATCACAAGTTCTGTCCAGGAACGTGATGTGTGCATTCTGTTTAACTGCTTGAATTTCAGACTTCTATAGCTAACGCGTGGAATTCTTTTCTGACGTAAATCATAAAAGGACGTTTGAGAAGAAGTGAAAGGTTTTGTGAAGTCGGGGCTTTCTTTCTGATAAGGAAGTTGATCCTCTTCATACAGATAAAGATCATTCTGTAGGCTTGCCAAAATGTCGTAAGTATTTCCGAATTCAACTTCTGGGCGCCAAGAATTGATAATTTTATGGCGGAAGATTTCGTATTCTTCGGAGATGTCATAATCTTCACCAGTCAGCGTCTTGAAAGTGCTTTCCACCAATGCAGATACGGCGAAAAAGGCGCAGGTGTTGCGTCGTTCCTGATCTTTTACCGGAGTTTGTAAGTGAGTTAAAAGTTTTTCCTCGGCCTTCGCATCTTTCACGTAAACGGAGCAGAGCAAAGCGGCTGTGAAAAACAGAGTACGGGTCACAAATGTCATTTTAGTTCCTTCGCTTTAAATAATCGCCGAGTGATTTTGCAAACTTGCTGCCAGATCACAGCGAACTGAGGGGGTACTCACGAGGGAAATCACATTTGTGAAGATAATTATTACCAGTGTGTTTAAGGAATTAGCACGTCGTTTTTATTCGGGCTCCGGAAGATTGATAATGCTTTGAGACTCGTCCCAGGGCTGCCAAAGGGCGATTTTGTGTCCATCAGGATCATAGATCCAAGCGAATTTTCCTCTCTCATTTTCATCGACATAATCAATGATGCGAACTCCGGCCTCAGCCAAAGAGCCAATCAGTGGAGCGAGATTTTGAATGCGAAAGATGGTGGTTTCAGGCAAATCTTCATTCTCCTGAAAATGCTCTTCCATGAACCCGCCGTTGAGATCACGGTGGAGATGAAGTTTCTCTTCGTACCAACGATTCAATGCCTCGGGTCTTTGAATGAAGTTTTCCATAGGGCTATTTTCCGCCACGGTTCAGGGCTGAACAAGACCAGTCTTATTCACTTGCCTGGTGGCAATGTTAAGAACGAAAGATTGTGAAATGATCAAAGACTTGAGGCTCGTTTATTTCAGAAAGCCAAGGATGAGACTGGAAAATACGGTGGCGGATGTAACGTCCTCTGGCCACGACCTGGATGCTGCGCTTTTGTGCGATATGCCTTAAGTCTTCCAAGGTTTTATCAACCGCAGGCGCGCTTCCGAAATCAAAAATAAAGTAATGGTCCGCTAAGACCGGTACAAACTGGGGATCCGTCAGATCTTGGGTTTTAATAGCGGCGAGAGGGTAGTCGAACTTTTTCAAGATTCGATTTCCTTCATTCACGCGCTCGGCCACCAGTTCGTACCCGGTGAATTTCACTCCGGGATAATGTTTGCCCACCACAAACGCCATGCGACCATACCCACATCCAAGATCCACGATGTGATGGCCGTCTTGAGGTTTCAATAAATCCAAAATATGTCTAATTTCGGTATAAGGAGTCTGCAGAGCCTGAACTGGAAGTCCCCGCCAAAAATTCACCGGAATATTTTCATCCGCTTGAACATTATAGTCTTGGGATTTGAGCAAAGCGTGTTCAATTTCCGCGGTCTTAAATCCTAACCACTCATCAACGACGACAGCATGTTCCTGAGCTTCCTGGTACGTGTGCTCATCATCGGTGATCAGTGGAAAGGGCCCGTCAGGGTTGAAATCAATCTTGCTCAATAAACTCGTTATAGGCTCGAGATATCATTCTGTAAAGCGGTAATCCTGACGTTTGATTTCAATTTCCCCGCCAAGGATTGATCGCGGATACCTTCAGTTTCTAACTTTAATTTAATCAGTTCAGGATCGCGCAAGGATGGATTTTGCAACATGAGTGCTGCTGCAAGTCCTGTCACCCAAGCTGTTGCCTGAGAGGTACCGGTCATCAATCCAAATTGGCCTCCGGGCAGGGAAGAGTATACGTTCTTGCCCGGGGCCGCGATATCTACACTTTTTGATCCATAGTTACTGCTGTCGATGAGATGACGATCTGAATCCATCGCCGCCACCGAGATAATATTCTTGAGATTGTAGCCGGCTGGATAGTAACCCATTTTATCAGTGTTACGACCGTCATTCCCGGCGGCAGCGACAAAGAGAATTCCTTTCTCTTGAGCTTCACGGATAGCCTGCTCTTCCAGAGCACTGCGTGTGTCCCCGCCGCCGGAGTAGTTGATAATATCGGCCTTCATTTTGATCGCATACCGAATTGCACGAACGGTATTGAGCAAATTGACTCGGCCACTTTGTTCAGGATCGTAATATTTAAGAACCATGAATTTCACTCTGGACGAGAGAGTTCTTTGGCGAATAATCCCCGCGATATGAGTGCCATGCCCGTGACTGTCGCTGACATCGCTATTTTCGGAAACAAAATTCCATCCATGGAGGTCCCCGGCATATCCGTTGCCATCGTTATCTAAGCCATTGGTTTTTTCTTTCGGGTTCACCCACAAGTTGTCTTTAATCAGGGGGTGGTTCACATCAATACCTGTATCGATAATCGCAATCACAATGTCCTTCTCGGGATCTGTGGTGCGGGGCTGAGCAACGGAAGACCATAGAAATGGTGTCGCTGAGAGAATTCCAAAGAATGATTTCTGTATTAAGTTAAGTGATCTCATGTCTGCCCCCGGTATGGAGGGACATTGCATTCGGCGGGCCAGGTATAAATAAATCTAATGGGGTCTCAGATGGAGATTTGTCACTTGTGTTTAGAAATCGCTATACAGGGTCTGAGAGGGTTTCAGGTGTCTAAAAGGCGACATACATAGACAACTTTTATACAGGGGTTTATAAGTTCGTCCTTTTCTACCCCTGGTTTTGCTTATGATGGAACAGTGTTTATCGCGGGGATTTGAAGCCGAAGGGAGCCGCTGCCTTGGTCCCATCCGCCTGGGGTTGCTCACTTCGCGACACGCTATCGTGGCTCAGCCGTGGCCCGCCTTTGGCGGGTGCGCGCCATCGTGGCGCCCACGGAGGTCGCTGCATGGGCATCCCCAGTCGGCTGTGCCCAACTCATCTGCTCCCTTCGGCTTCAAATTTTGTGATTATGTTGTTCATTGGAACTTAGGGTTTTTTGTTGGATAGCTTATTTATCCTTATAAAAGTTTTTATGTTTAAGGGAGGGGTGTGCTAGAACGATGGTTATGGAAGCATCTACTGTTCGGATTTCTTATCAGGATAAAGTTAAGTTTTATAAAGAGATTCATTCCGAGGCCCTGGGGCTTGCGGAGCGGGAGTGGTTTGTTAATTTGGCTAATTTTTCGGCTCTTTTGAATCAGCATTTGCCGGAGATTAATTGGGTTGGGTTTTATTTGAATCACGGCGGGGAGCTTTTGCTTTCTTCATTTCAAGGTCTGCCGGCTTGTACCCGTATCGCGATGGGCAAGGGTGTTTGTGGGACGGCGGCGCAGTCGCTTCAGACTCAGTTGGTGCCGGATGTTCATTTGTTTCCAGGGCATATTGCCTGTGATGCTCGTTCGCGCAGTGAGGTCGTGATTCCTTTAGTTTTGGGAGATCGTCTTTTGGGTGTGCTGGATATTGATTCGCCTCTTATGAATCGCTTTGATCAGGCGGATGTTGCGGGTCTATCAGAACTCTGCAAAATCTTAATCGAGAAAACTGTCTGGCCTGCCACCTTCGCATAGAAGGGTTCGAGTTTTGCGGCGGCGGTAAGACCTAATGCGCTTCTTACGGCGCAAGAAGCGGCCAAATTGTTAGGAATCTGTGCATAGATTGCTGGCTGTCTATTACGGAAACGGCGACAACAACAACGACAACAGCAATTTAAGTCATTTGTTTCGACTCTTTCGTCGCACTGCAAACCGACAAACATTCTACTATACATACATCTCTCTTCAGTTTGCAGTTGATTGCGACATTTGATTCCGTCCATCATCCAT
Organism: Bdellovibrio sp. HCB185ZH; assembly: GCF_047302455.1. GTDB lineage: Bacteria > Bdellovibrionota > Bdellovibrionia > Bdellovibrionales > Bdellovibrionaceae > Bdellovibrio. The sequence goes on along the minus strand of NZ_CP178624.1, from coordinate 1,014,841 downwards.
CATCCATCATCCATCCATCCACCAATCAATCAATCAATCAATCAATCAATCAATCAATCAATCAATCAACATCAATCGATCTTTTCAACCAACCAACCAACCAACCGACCGACCGACCGACCGACATACAGACTATCCACTTACGGTTCGTTCGTCCGGTATTCGGTTCGTGTTCAACTGAAATTCAACTCTGGTGCAAAATAAGTAAGTCGCGATATTGCACTTTTGTTTTCCTCGTTGGGGGTATCGGTCATGGGTACTCTCCAATGAGGGAGACTCGATGAAACTTTCTTCACAACAAACATTTTCTGCGCTTCAGGTTCATTGGCAGTATCGTTACTGCCATGGTGGAGCACTTCGTAAATCTTCTCGGGGGCGAGGGGTGCGACCTCTTTCGAGTAAAGATCCTCTTCATTTGGTTTTCAAAGTTAATAAATCGGCAGTAAAGCGTGGGCTTCGGCATCCTCGGACATTTGCTTTGATAAATATGTTGTTGAAGAAGTATTCGTTCAAATTTTTCGTCAGAGTCGAACAGGCGTCGGTTCAGAACGATCATATCCATTTACTTGTTCGGGCGCATCGTAGGACTTCGTTGCAGAGTTTCTTTCGGGTGTTGGCGGGGCAGTTTGCGCAGGTGTTGACCGATACCTTCAGTCGGAAGGGGGAGGGACCTAAGGTTTGGAAATATCGACCGTTTTCGCGGGTTATTAGGGGATATAAGCCTTACCTTGTGGTGCGCGATTATATTCAATTGAATGAATTAGAAGTTTTAGGGCGACCTTATTCCAAGTCGCGGTTGCGCGGGCTTACTCAGGAACAAATGCGGGAGTTATGGATTTGACGCCGGCAACGCCGCTTGGAATTCGGCTAATTTTCAGTTGGCGAAAATTGTGTGAAGAAAATTGAGTGGAGAAAATAGAATGAGAGAAAATTGAATGGGCGAATGCTAGACGGCAAACGCTTGAATGGCAAACGCTTGAATGGCAAACGCTTGAATGGCAATTGCTTGGATCGCGAGATACTTGGCCGCGGAGGGAGTGGAGAAGAGAGGAGAAGAGAGGAGAAGAGAGGAGAGGAGAGGAGAAGAGAGGAGAAGAGAGGAGAGGAGAGGAGAGGAGAAGAGAAGAGAGGAGAGGAGAGGAGAAGAGAGGAGAGGAGAGGAGAGGAGAAGAGAGGAGAGGAGAAGAGAAGAGAAGAGAAGAGAAGAGAAGAGAAGAGAAGAGAAGAGAAGAGAAGAGAAGAGAAGAGAAGAGAAGAGAAGCTGAGCTGCGGAGTTGAGCTGAAGAGACTTCGGAACCCGGAACTTTGGAAATATTGAGTAAAGCTCTTCGGGAGTTCGAAGGAGAAAAGTAAAAAAAAGAGCCGCGGTTAGGCGACTCTTTTGATTCCGGGTGGGTTGGCGACGGTGTATTTGTTGCGGCCCGTTTGTTTTGAGGCGTACAGAGCTTCGTCGACTCTTTTGTACCAGCCGTCGGGTGTTTCGCCTGCTTCTAGTTGGGCTATTCCTAATGAAACAGTGAAGCGGATTTCTAGATTGCCGTGGACGAATACTTCTTTGCGGATCTTTGCCATGCAGTCGTCGACCATTTTGATGGCTTGTTGGGTGTTGCAGCCTGGGAGGATCACGGCGAATTCTTCACCACCCAAACGCGCTACGAAGTCTTCCTCGCGAGCGAAGCTTTCTTGAAGCAGGCGCACGCATTGTTGTAGCACGAAGTCGCCGATATCGTGGCCGTAGGCATCGTTGATTTTTTTAAAGAAGTCGATATCAAATAGCAACATCGTCACGGGATCGTGATCGAGCTGATTGATTTGGATGTAGCGTTTAACCTGCTCATCAAAACTCTTACGGTTGTGCGCGCCTGTTAAATGGTCCGAGCGCATTGTGCGATTCGCTTCCATTAACTGCTTTTTAACGGTGGAAAGGCTTTTCTTCACCGTTTCCATGCGTTTTGAGCGGCGTTCGTTTGAAGACGTTTGATGTTTTAAATAAAAATCGATGAACTCGCGGGATTTCGCACGCAAGTCTTCGATGGAATTGGATTCTACCGCTTCACGCAGTTGGGCTAAGCTGTTGTTCACTTGGCCTTCGGAGGTAGCTTCGGCCGCGACCTCTTCACCCAAGTTGTCAGCAAAGTCCCAGATGATGCGTTTAAAATCATCAAAGGTGTTTTGGACATAAGTCGTTTCATCAATACGATAGCTTGAAATAAACTGACGGAAACGGAACAAAGCACTTTCCAGTTCTTCACCTTCCAAAGTCATAAGCTCTTTGGCAACGGTGTCCAGCTTCGCACGCACTTTGCGAATCGAGTGGTTTTGAACTTCGAACAGATTCTTGTTATAAACATCCAGGATGTACAACAATGTTGCGCGGTCTTCGGATAACGTGGGCTTATGGTCACTCTTGGTTTTCGAGTGAGCATCAGAACCCCAGTCCATGTCCAACTGATCAACCAGCTTTTTCATCCACTGTTTCAATTTCCGCCTCCGCTTACACTGCAATAAAAATCATCATTCCTTTTTCGGAAAATACGAGCCGAATATTAACGATTTCCCGACGCTGGTCCGGCAGATTCTCACAATGAGACAGGTCTGGTTGGTGCTTTTTCGCAACGATGTGAAGCTTTGCTCAAGTCCTTCCAACAACAAGTCTAAAGTATTCTGGAACTGACAAAAAAGGAGTCACTTCATGGGAACAAGTGCGCAGGTTTCCGGCCCTGATTTTACCAAAGGTGTTTCAGTCGAAGCTCTGAAAGATGGAGAAACTTTGCTGGGACATGTGGGAGATAAAGCTGTTCTTATGGTAAAAGTGGAGGGCGAAGTGTATGCGGTGGGCGCGAATTGCACGCACTATGGGGGCCCCCTCAATCAAGGACTCCTGGCAGGGCATCACATTCATTGTCCTTGGCATCATTCCAGTTTTAATGTGAAAACGGGGGAGGCAGAAAAGGCTCCAGCGTTAGTGCCGCTTTCTTGTTGGAGTACGGAGGTGCGCGATGAAAAGATTTTCGTCACGGGCAAAAAAACCATTCCGCGCCCGGTTTTGCGAGGAACCGAAAGTCAGCATATCGTGATCATTGGAGCGGGAGCAGCGGGAACCGCTTGTGCTGTGATGCTGCGTCGCCAAGGTTTTGCGGGCACCATCCAAATGGTCAGTCACGATGATTCACTTCCATATGATCGTCCCAATTTGTCCAAGGACTACTTAGCGGGAAATGCTCCCGAAGAGTGGCTGCCAATCATCAAGAGCAGTTTTTTTGAAAACAATAAGGTTCAGTTGAACCTCAATGTTTCCGCTATCGAGATCGACGTGGATCAAAAGGCGGTCGAGTTGTCAGATGGTCGCACTCTTTATTTCGATAAACTCCTACTCGCCACAGGGGGGGAACCGATTGCCCCACCTATTGTCGGAATTGAGAATAAAAATGTTTTTATGCTTCGCACGCTCAAAGATTGTCGTCGCATTATTCAAAAGTGTGGTGAATCGAAATCCGTGGCCGTCGTAGGTGCCGGATTTATTGGATTAGAAGTCGCGGCTTCCTTAAAACAAAGAGGAATCGATGTGCACGTCATTGCCCCCGAAGAAATGCCCCTGATGAAGACTTTAGGGATTCACGTGGGAAGCTATCTTAAAAAGGCCCATGAATCTCATGGAGTGCATTTTCATTTGGGACGTACGGTGAAGGAAGTCAAAGATGACTCTGTCATCCTTGACGATGGCTCCATCGTTGCTTGTGATTTCGTGGTTGTAGGGGTGGGTATAAAACCGAATCTAGCCCTGGCACGACAAGCGGGTTGTGAAATCGAGCAGGGTGTCTTAGTGAATGATTACTTAGAAACCAGCATTCCCGGCATTTATGCCGCGGGGGACATCGCACGCTGGCCCGATCCCCGCAGTCTTCGTCCCATTCGGGTTGAGCATTGGGAAGTCGCTGAACGCCATGGGCAGGTTGTTGCATGCAATATGCTTGGCGCTCGCAATAAATATCAGGATGTTCCGTTCTTCTGGACTCAGCAGTATGACAAAATAGTTTGTTATATAGGCTTTTCTGATCGCTTTGATCGCATGGAACTTTTGGGAGATCCGGGAAAAGATGATTTCGCGGTGATTTATTATGAAGATGATCGTGTCGCCGCGTTTATGACGGTCGGACGAGATCTTGAAAACCTCAAGGTGGAGCAGGCGTTACAACGAATAGACTATCGCAAGGTGGAAGAACTTATCACCGATTACGAACATCACTTGAAAAAACCGCAAAGACCTTTGCCAAATTACTTTGAGCCAAGTCCCTAAAGGTCTTTGAGTTCTTTTTTTATTTTTGCCAGAGTCTTTCCGTCAAACGCGGGAAGGACCGGTTTTAATTTTTCCAGTCTTTCCAGTAAAATGGTGGAGATGATCAGATTTCGTAAGTTCTTATCGTCCCCCGGGACAATAAACCAGGGTCGGTCTTCATGGTGAGTGCTTTGAAGTACTTCACCATACGCTTTTTGATAATCATTCCAGTGACGACGTTCGGCGAGGTCGCTTAGTTCAAACTTCCAATGCTTTTCTGGATTTTCGATACGTTCACGAAGTCGTGAGGCTTGTTCTTTCCGGCTGATGTGCAGGAAAAACTTTAAAACTGTGACGCCTTCTCGTACCAGCATTTTTTCAAAGGCATTGACGTCGGCAATGCGATCTCTGATCTCTTTCAGCGAAAGAGTTTTATGAACCAAAGGCATGATCAAATCTTCGTAGTGACTGCGATTAAAGATCACCATCTCGCCCCGCTCTGGGGTCTGCTTGTGAATGCGCCATAAATAATCATGGCGCAGTTCTAATTCGGTAGGTCTTTTAAAGGAAACGACCCGCAAGCCCTGAGGATTGGTCGCTGAAAAAACATGTTTAACAGTGCCATCCTTACCCGAAGTATCCAGCCCCTGTAAGATGATCAAAACCTTGTGCTTTGCTTCTGCAAAAATCAGCTCTTGCACTCGACCCAGCTTTTCGCTGATCACTTCAAACTCTGACTTCAAAGCTTTTTTGGAAACGTCCTTGGCTTCGCCAGTCGAAACCTTGGCCAAGTTTTTTGTCTTCGGGTAAAAATGCTTTTCTTTAATCATCTATTTAGTGTGCTGCGCGCATTTCGCTTTCGTCAAGGCTCGCATCCAAAGAAATCTCGGTGTCAAGCAAGCGAGAAACCGGGCAATTGTTCTTGGCATCTTCAGCGATGGTTTTAAATTGGTTTTGATCAATACCGGGAATCTTCGCGCGCAGAACCAAATTTGAATGTGTGATGACCCAGTCACTGCCATTTTTTTCGATACTAACGGCAGCGTTAACGTTTATGGTATCAGGAGTGAAACCTTTTTGGCCTAAGGCTGCAGTAAAAGCCATCGCAAAACAAGAGGAGTGGGCGGCCGCGATCAGTTCCTCAGGATTTGTTCCCTTTTCAGTCCCGAAGCGACGACCAAAAGAATAGGGTGTTTTATTGAGAACGCCACTTTCAGTGGAAATCTCGCCCAGACCTTGTTGAATATTGCCCTTCCATTGAACCGATGCTTTTCTTTCCATAACTAAACCTCCTCTAGTGATCCTCAAAGGATAGGAGGGAATGGGGGAGACGTTGACCGCTGCCTTATTTATTTGTTAAAGATCAATCTATGTCGGTGTCACCTCGAAAAATTGCAGTGATAGGAAATGCGGGAGCGGGTAAAACGGTGCTCGCTCGCCGTTTGGCAAAACTTTATCAGCTTCCTATCACCCATGTGGATTCGATACAGTTCGTGGAGGGCATGAAGATTCGCCCCCACAAAGAGTCCATTGCACTTTTAACAGAGATCCAAAATCAAGAGGCCTGGATCATCGACGGATATGGTCCATTGGATATCATCGAAAAACGTTTTCAGCTGGCAGATAAAATAGTGCTGATCGATTTTCCGTTGTGGCGTCACTATTGGTGGGCGACAAAACGACAAATTCAAAACCTCTGGTCACCACGAAAGGAATTGCCTCCCGGCTGTTCTGAACTTTCCTGGGAACATACCATGAAACTTTATAAAACAATCGGCAACGTCCACCGCTTGATGAGACCTGAGCTCCTGCGGATTTTGAATCGTAATCAGCATCAAGGAAAAGTCGTCGTGATTAGTAATCTTTCTCAACTAAAACGTATTTCCCAATATGGTTTTGTTGACGGTGGTCTTTGACATCTCTATTTAAGGAATTTTGAATTTATTTGGGCGCCGCGTTTCTCACGCGTACACTTGTGCTATGAGCCCAAACTTATACATCGTTGTCTTGGTTTTTTCCGGCACTATGCTGGTGAACGTCCTAACTTCCGCCGCCCTTTGGTACATCCATGGGAATCGTATTTTTGGTTATATCACTTTAAGTTGGGTGATCACCTCGATTAACTTTTTTTTGCAAAGCCAGTTTGTGGGCTACGATTACAGTATGCTTTTGGCTTTCAGTTTTTATGTCTTGGCCAGTTGGGTGTATTACGAGATCACTTCCGCTCTTTTGGTGAAACCTGATCGGCGCTCGTGGGTTTACACGATCCCCGTAACCTTAGTGATCTTGGGACTTGTTACTTTACGTCTGACACAGTCCTTCCGCTTTGCCTCGATATTTTCAGCGATTGCGATTGCAATGCCCTTGCTGGTGGCCGCTTGGAAAGCACGCAGTGCCCGGGAGTCTCGGGGAGACACCAAAGGTTTTAAAATTCTGGCACTACTCCTGGTATTATTAGCTATTCACTATCTGGACTATCCGTTTTTACGCCAAAGTGAAACCGGTGCCGTGTTTGGATTTACTTTTGCCTTTCTTTTAACATTTGCCTTTTCGATCTTTTTTCCGAGCTTTTTGTTATGGCAGTTGGCGGCGGAGTATAGTGGAAGGCTGCAAAACGAAGTGACCAAGCAAACCAAAGAGCTGGTGGATTTGGACAACCGAAACAAGGCTTTGATTTCCATTTTGGTACATGACTTGGCAACCCCGGTGACCACGGCCATGATGTCTTTAAATAAAATTGAAGACGGCGATTCACCGGTTATGCAAAGGCTTAGCAAATCTCTTCGCTATATTATGACGACAATTGAAAAGGTGCGGGAGCTTCAGGCAGTCTCGTCGGGTAAAAAAAACCTGGATTTAAAGGTCGCAGATCCGGCCATAGCGGTCCACAATGCTGTTCAATATTATGCTGAACAATTGGCGGCGCAAAACTTAACCGTGCGCTTTATCGACGAACGTAAAAATCCACGATCCTCGGTCATGATTGATCCCCAGTTGCTACAAGCACAGATTATCGGAAATCTGATCAGCAATGCGATAAAATTTTCTCCTCGGGGTGAGGAGATTGTTATCAGATTTACTGATGATTTTCGCTGCGTGAACATTGAGGTGATTGATTTTGGGATCGGAATTCCTGCAAACATTGCACCAAAAATATTTTCTTTCAGTGGTGCGACCACGCGCATGGGGCTTCATAACGAAAAGGGAACAGGATTTGGCCTTCCTTTGGTGAAGGCCTATGTGGATATGATGAATGGGCGCATCGAATTTAAAACTAGTTACAAAGATCCTGCCTTCGCGCGCACCGTGGGTGTTTGTATGCGAGTCAGATTTCCTTTGGTTGTGCAGCAGCCGATTCTTTCGGAACGACGGGAGATGGGGTTGTAAATATCGCGCGCTGTTTGTACCAGGATGTAAACATCAAATGGAACCACTCAAAAACTTCCAGGACAATCATCGCAGCCACTTTGGATTCCTCTTCTGATAATTCTAACTCATTCAAATCCAGCTGATGGGTTTCATCAATCCAGCTACCCTGGGCATGACTTGCCTCTTCAAAAAAGTGGTGATCGCCAAAATATTTTAAAGCTTCCGGGGAGTGTGAATCCGAGGAGCGAACGGCTTCAATAAACACAGCGAATGCCAATTCCAAACACTCGATCATCAACAGTTTTACGCCGGGACTGGTTTTCTGAAAAGTTAACGACATAAGTTTGTAGGTCGCTTGGCGCACGCGCCAGTTATCGTTTGACCAAATCTGGCGAAGGGCGGTGGTGGTCTTCGTTCCCCACGCACTTTGACCGACATTCATGGTCTCCAGATCTTCCAGAAAAAGCTGCCAGTGTTCGAGGTCTTCCTTGCAGTGATGGTTGACAGCTTTTTCCAAAGTGGTGGTGGCTTGAGGATACTCAAGATTTAAGAGCAAATCCTTGAATCCCAAAACGAAAAAGCTCATCGCGGGTGCAAACGATAAGGGGGTTTGAGAGGACCGAATCCAGTGTATCAAAACATGCTCGTTCAATTTACTTTTTTCCGCGAATAGCATTTTGTTAAAATCCATTTGTACTCCGGTTGCAAAGTGAAAGTGTTCAGATCAATCTAATGTGTATACTCCTTAAAGGATGCAACATATGCCGCAGAAAATGAATCTCCTGGTGGTCGAGGATGATCGAGATCTGGGAGAGATGATCGTAGATTCTTTGAAAGACCTTTTTCAAAGGGTTGAATTCACAACGAACTTTGAAAAGGCCCTGGAGATCCTGATGGCCATGCAACCTGATGTTATTGTCACAGATCAAAATATCGAAGGCGGCTTTGGTATTGCATTGGTCGCCCATGCTAAAGAAAAAAATGTGAACACCGTTGCCATTGTACAAACTGGTAACCCGTCTTTGGAACTGCAGTCAGAGGCTGCGCGGCTGGGAGGCGTTGAGATTATCGAAAAGCCTTTCGACGCCCAGCTTTTACATCTTCGTGTTTCTCAATTAATTATGGTCGAAGGCATGCGCAGAGAGATGGAAAAGTCCTCTAATAATCTTATGCGGGGATTTCAATAGTTCAGGAGAGCGTTCATGGAAATGCATCGAGAGTCGACGGACCAGGCTGCCAAAGCTAAGTTCAAGGCGGATAATTCGAAGTTCAATATGATCGTCGATTCCGTACCGAATGGTTTGATCGTGGTGGACCTTCATGGGGAAATCCTTTTGTGCAATGCCGAGATGGAAAAAATGTTTGGATATGAAAAAGGGGAACTTGTTGGCCAAAGCCTGGAGGTTTTAGTTCCTCGCGAGGCACGCGCCAGCCACGTGGGATTGCGGGGCGGTTTTTTCGAGCATCCCTCCAAACGTCAAATGGGAGCCGGGAGGGACCTTCGCGGCGTCAAGAAAGACGGCAGTGAAATTCCGGTTGAAATCGGATTAAATCCTCTTGCAACAGAAGACGGCAATTACGTGGTCGCTTCCGTAGTCGACATAACCGAACGAAAAAAAACGGATCAGATGTTGGTTAAAGCTTACGAGGAAGTTCAGCAGAAAAATCTGGAGATGGAGCAATTCGTTTACACAGTTTCCCATGATTTAAAAGCACCACTGGTCACCAGCAGCTCCTATATTTCATTTCTTAGAGAAGATCTTCAGGCGGGACGCTACACAGAATTAATGGATTCCTTGGAGCGGGTCGAAAAAGCTAATAAGAAAATGCATGAATTGATTTACGATCTTTTGCAGCTCTCCCGCACGTCGCGCATGGAGCTGAGAGTGACTTCAGTCAGCTTAACTCAAATTCTCACTGAAATGAAAAAAGATCTCGGCAGTCAGCTGGAGGAAAAGAAAGCGGAACTTTTGATTCCTGACAATCTCCCCGTGGTGCAAGGGGACGCCAAACGTCTGGTGCAAGTCTTTGAAAATCTCATTATCAACGCCTTAAAGTACGCAGCCACCTCTGAACACAACATCATTGAAATCGTACAAAAAGAAAATGAATCAGACTGGCATGTCGGGGTCAAAGATAATGGCCCCGGAATTCCTGTGCAATATCATAAAAAGATTTTTGCCCTATTCCAGCGTCTGGACAATCAAAAGGAAGGAACGGGTGTGGGATTAGCAATCGTTTCCCGCATCATGGGGTTGCATGGTGGACGAGCTTGGGTTGAGTCAGAGCCAAAGCATGGCGCTACTTTCTGGGTTTGTTTTCCAAAGAATCCGAACTTCCCAAAGGAGACTCATGATGGAATCCACTGAACATAATGAGCCAAGATCACTTGTCATTCATTTGATAGAGGATGATGACGACCACGCGGGGATTGTGGTGCGCTTATTGGCACGCTCCGCTTCGACCAGCAAAGTGGAGCGCTCCCGGGACGGCGAAGAGGCCATAGAATATTTGGAACAAAAGAAACTAGAAGAAAAAAGAAAACTGCCGGATTTAATTTTACTTGATTTAAAACTTCCCAAAAAAGATGGTCACGAAGTTTTGCAATTCATCAAGCAAGATCCCGTCTTGCATTCCATACCTGTGGTGATCCTTTCCACTTCAGATGCGGAGTCAGATCGTATCAAGGCCTATGAGCTTTATGCGAACAGTTACCTCGTGAAGCCATTGGAACTGGGAAGCTTTAAGGATTTAACCGATGAAATTGTTCGTTATTGGGGAGTTTGGAATATTCCCGCAACAGAACAAAAGGGGAACGTGAGTGAGCAACGACCCTAGACAGTTAAACATTTTACTTATCGAAGATAATGACGAGCATGCCGATATTATTATGCGGCATTTACGTCGTATCGAATCGATGAGCCTGGATGTCGTCAGGGAGTCCTTGTTAACGAAAGGCCTGCAGCGTCTGGCAGAAACTAGATATGACGCCGTATTGCTGGACTTACATTTGCCAGATAGTACTTTCTTAGAAACACTTCCTCGGGTGGGGAAAGTTGCAAGTGAAACACCCGTCATCGTCCTATCGTCTTTAGACGACCGTGGCAGTACCATTAAAGCCGCGCAGGAAGGGGCTTCCGATTTTTTAAATAAAGCGCATCTTTCATCAGAACTTTTAGCGCGAACAATTTTAAGCTCGATCGAGCGTAAAGAATCTGAAATCAAAATTAAGCATCAGTTGCATCAGACGGCTCAGCTTTCAGAGCTCAGTCAGTTCGCTTTAAATGAAGTGAATGTTGAAAAAGTTAAACTACGCTGTCGCGAAATTTTGATGAATTCCTTGTTGGTGGATTACGTGCAATTTGTCGAGCCTCCGCAAAGTGGTAAAGATATTCTGGCGCAAAGGGTGACGGATGATGGAGTGCCTTTTTTGTTTGGCGAACTCAATTTTCTGGGTATGGCCGAGCAAAAAGATTCACTTTTAAAGTTGGGTTTGAAATCCGGAATCAATGTGGTTATCACCAGCAAAGACGCTGAGATTCCACCTATCGTTATGCTGGTCTATGATCACCGTGACCGAACTTTCAAGTACGATGAAATCGAATTCGTTAAAGCCGTCGCCAATATTTTGTCATCGGTGGTGACGCATGCGTACCTGGAAAAACTACTGCAACAAAAAATTGAAAGTCTTAAGCAGGCTCACCAGAAAAAAGATGAGTTTTTGGCGACGCTTTCCCATGAGTTGCGTACGCCCTTAAATATCATTACGGGTTATCTGGAAATTATTCGCGAAACTCAGCCTGACTCCGAAGAGTATTTCAATGCGATGTCGATTATTGATTCGAATCTGAAAATTGAAACCCGACTGATTGGCGAAATCCTGGATATGTCACGCATTATCACGGGCAAAATGAAACTGGATCTAAGTTTTTATGCTTTGGATGACATGATCGATTCGAGTATCGAGTCTTTAAGTCTCGCCATGGCGGCAAAAAAAATTCATCTGGAGATGCACGTTGCCCCTAATTTGGGTCGTATGTGGGGCGACCGCGATCGCATGCGCCAGGTTATCTGGAATCTGGTTTCAAATGCGGTGAAGTTCACTCCACCGGAGGGCCGGGTTAAGATTTTTGCGAACAAGGTGAATGATCTTTTTGAATTCTCCATCGAGGATAACGGGGTGGGGATTAAGGAAGAAAACCAGTCCGATGTGTTTAATCGCTTTTGGCAGGAAGATGCAGCCATTACACGGCAGCACATGGGTTTGGGCCTGGGACTAGGGATCGTTCGCCATATCGTCGAGCTGCATGGTGGCACCGTGGAAGTCTTTAGTGCGGGACGGGGCAAGGGAGCCAAATTCACGATCAGAGTTCCGATTCAACAAGTTCGCGCCGTCGAATCAGCCCCCGTGGAAAAGCCATCAGAGGAACCGAAACCGCTTGCGAATCGCAATCTGCAGGGGTTGCATTTGTTAGCGATTGATGATTCCGAAGACTCGTTAAATCTGCTGCAACATTTATTAAAAAAGTCAGGTGCCACTGTGGAAGGCACCAGCAATCCCCAACAAGGCTTAGATATGGCTAAGAAAGACGGCTATGACGTTATCATCTGCGATATCGGCATGCCCGTCCTGGACGGTTATTCTTTGATACAGGAATTACGGAATTGGGAAGAGCAGAAGGGGATGCCTTCAACTTCCGCCATTGCTTTGACGGCTTATGTGGGGCAGGAAGATATTGATAGAGCTTTGTCCGTGGGATTTCAGGCCCACATGGCAAAACCTTTAAATCTTCCACTCCTCAAGCAAAAAATTATCGAGCTTGCGCCGGGAGACTCGTCTTTACCAGCAGCCCAACCTTAAGTGCAACCACGGATCAAATAAAGAACCAAGAGGATTGGGACAGGAACTCCAATCAGCCATAGAAAGATCCATCCCATTTTACCCGTTGTATCTTTTAATGAAGGTTTCATGATGTCCTCCTTTTACATATGATAATTCCGATTCAGTGGGGATCCCTAGAACGACTGTGGTGTTTCTTTGCACGACAAACATAAATCGGTATCTGGAAGAAGGTCGAATTTATTTCAAAGTCGGTAATCTAAGGAACTCCCTTGACCACTGTAAAACGACAGTTGGATAATTTTCGTGGATGGCAAAGTTAGGAAGAGTTTTCATTCTGTTCGTGCTGGTTTTCCTGGCTGTTTCTGCTCAGGCCGCGGCGTGGGATTTAACTTCCAATGTGAGGCTCGGGGTGTCTTCACCGGGCGTCAGTGATTTTTCAACAGTTCGCTTCGACTCTGTTGCCACGAGCACTCTGACGCAAGGGTATTCCGATAAAGACCCCTGGTTTCAAATTCACATTCAAAATTCCAGTAACGAACCTTTGAATAAGATCCTCTATTTTGACTCCCCCCAGATCGGTCGTCTGACGTTGTGGCAAGACGGGAAGTATCGTCCGGAATATTCGGGACCTGGCTATTCTTTGGAGGAGAGATCCTATCCCTCTCGTTTGGGTGCATTTCTAATTCAACTGGCGCCTCAGGAAAATGGCGTTTTTTATATTAAGCGCGATATTCACCATGCGCTCAATTCCAAGGTCTTTCTGACGGATGAAAGCGATTTTTTAAAACAAGAAAACACGGCCCGCATGATTTTCTTTTTCTATATAGGGGGAATCGTTGCCCTGGTTCTATATAATTTTCTTTTGGGTGTGTTTACCACGGAAAAAGATTATCTGCATTATTCTTTTTTTGCAGGAAGTTTTGGTGCGACGGCCCTGGTGCTTCACGGAGTGGTGGATACGTATCTTTTGCCGAACCGGTTTGTGGTTTTCTCCAATTACCTGATGTTTTTTTCGTCGCTGACCTTGTTGTCGGCCTGTTTCTTTGTCGAGAGGTTTTTGGGTATCACCCGTGAATTCAAATTAGGTTTTAATGGTGTTCGAATATTCAAGATATTAGCGGTGATTCCTTTGATCGCGAGTTTCATCGTGCCAGAACACCGGGAACTTTTCTTTTTAGGTTATTGGATTGATATTTCCATCGCCTCAGCCATTCTGTTTTTTATTTTTTGCGGCTTTTACATGCTCCTTCGTCATGCTCACCAACTGGCGACTTATTTCTTATTTAGCTGGGTCGTAGTTTTACTGGGCACTTTCGTGTGGCTGGCGGCGTTTTATGGCGTGATTCCCAATAACACCTTCACGCAGTATTCATTGTTATTTGCGAACCTGGGTGAAATGGTTGTTTTATCATTGGGACTTGCATATAAGATTCGCGTTCTTGACGAGCAAAAACGCCGGGCCCTGCGCGCAGCGGAAGATAAAGAGCGTTATCATCGACTGGTCCGAGTCCTATCCCATGATGTGGCGAATACGGTTTCAGGACTGCTTTATCACTCCGAAATGCTTAAAGCGCATGTGGATAAGGGTCCCGCCGATATTCACTTGGATCGCATTCACAATTCCACGGGCCAGCTCATTCAGATTTTAAAATCCGTTCGCCATGAAGAAGTTTTTCATATTTTCCGCGAACATGCAGAGATGGAATTGGTAGATCTAAAGCTTGTGTGTGAAGAACTGGTAAATCATTACGCCTGGCAGCTGCGCGAAAAGAAATTAACGACGGAAATTCATGTTGCCAGTCATTTGATGGTTCGCGCGGATCGTTCAGCACTGCTCAATCAGGTCCTTTCAAATATTTTTTCAAACGCCATTAAATTCAGTCATGAACACAAGAGGATATCTATCCACGCCATGGATGAAAAGGATTTCCGCGTTTTACAAATCACGGATGAAGGCGTCGGGATTTTGCCGGAAGAGATTGAATTGATCTTTTTTAGTAAAAAAATCGTCAGTCACCTCGGCACAGGAAATGAAATGGGGACGGGGCTTGGAACCTCGTTGATTGCTGAATATATGAAGCTTTTCGGTGGGCGAGTGGAAGTGCATTCTCAACATCGCAGCACGCACTCAGTCTCGGGAACCACTGTGCGCTTGCTTTTTCCTCACATGTCGGAAAGTTAATGGCAGAGGCTTGCCCTGTCATTTGAAGTAAGATAACGTTGGGGGCAATGAATTCAATTTCCATTGCCTCCTTCTATCATTATGTTTTCGTTTGTCTGGTTGCTTTGTTTCCTCCAGTGAATCCCTTCGGAACGGCTTTTATTGTAGGACCCTTTTTGAAAGGTCTTTCCACAAAACGTCGTATGCAATCAGCGGCGGCGATTGCGTTTTACTGCCTCGGAATTTGTATTACGTTTACTTTGCTGGGCGGATTTTTCTTTAAGCTTTTTGGAATCTCAGTGCCGGTGGTGCAAATCGCCGGGGGGATGTTGATTGCGCGCATGGGTTTTTCGATTTTGTCAGCGACAGATCCCCAGGAAGACCAAGAAAAAGTTGTGGATAATGACAATGCCGCTCGTAATAAATCTTTGAAGTCGCTTCTTTTTTATCCCTTAGCATTTCCCACAACCACGGGTGGTGGAACTATTTCCGTCTTGATGGCATTAAGTGCCAATAGCTATCATGAAAATCACGCGATCCATATGTTCAATCTTCTTGCGACTTCAGTCGCGTGTGTCATCTTGGCAATGATCATTTTCGCCTGTTATTCACTGACTCCAACGATCCTAGACCGTTTAAATTTGCAAGCACTTCAGGTGGCAAACAAGTTTAGCGGATTTTTGACGTTTTGTGTGGGAATCCAGATTATGGTGGATGGCGTCTTGGGAGTCGCAAAAATTCTTATCAAAGGCTGAAATTAGGGCTATCGTTTTTCTTATGAAAAAAAGAACAACGAATCAAATCCTAGTAAGCACGTTATTAACAGGAATATTGTTTGGCTGCGCAGGTGGCGGGACATCTCATACCTCCAATTCATCTCAAGTTAATAAAATTCATGAAAGCTTCGTCCTTAAAGGGGTGACCATCGTCAACACTCAAAATGGGCAGTTGCTACCGAATATGGCTGTGATGATCGACGCGGGGAAAATTTCAAAAATAATCTCCGCCGAGGCCGTGGGTGAACAGGGCAGCAAACGAGTGATCGATGCCACAGGGAAATATCTTGTGCCGGGTTATCTAGACATGCATGCACACGTATTGGACGACTCTGCAGCAGCAGAGATCAGTGCAATTATGCTTGCCTATGGCATCACAGGTTATCGTCAAATGTCAGGGACGGACGAAATTCTTTTACAACGTAAAGACGGAAAACTAAAACTTCCCGCAGATTCTCCTGAACTTTTAGGAATGCCAGGACCTGTGCTTTTACGTTCCAATGCCAGCACTCCTGAAACAGCCGTGGAAGTCGTACAAAAACAGCGCGCTGAGGGTGCAGACTTCATTAAAGTTGTGGATGTTGCTCCAAATGTTTTCTTTGCCGCTTTGGCTGAGTCAAAAAAATCAGGGGAGTACTTTGCCGGCCATGTTCCCGCTGGAGTGGATGCAGTTCAAGCTTCTAAAGAAGGCATGCTGTCCATCGAACATTTAGGCCCTGTTGATGCGGTTCTGCTGAGTTGTTCAACCAATGAAGCAAGTGTCCGTAAGGCCATCGGTTCTGAAGCCACAGTCAACATGTCAGCGGAAATCGGCAAACTCACAGTCGCAAATCCTTTGCTGGTGCGCTTGATGGCCAATCAAAATGCTTTTCTAAAAACTCGCACTTTGATTGATACCTACAGCGAATCTAAATGTAAAAAAGTGGCCGAGACCTTTGCGAATTTTAAAACTTGGCATGTCCCAACTTTGATTCGTAACGTGACAATGCAACAAGCGGATAAATCGGAATACACGAATTCTGCAAACCTGCAGTACGTCTCTCGTGGGACGCGTGAATATTGGGATGGAGTTTCCAAGCAGTTCACTAAAACTGTTAAGCCCGTTGCTCGTGAAACTCTTCGTCAGCTGGGCGCGATGGATATGAAGTTGGTAAAACTCTTTGATCAGCAAGGTGTGAAAATGATGACGGGCACTGATGTCGGTGGCATGTGGGTGGTACCTGGCGTTTCTTTGCATCAAGAGTTTGATCTTTTGGCGAAAGCAGGATTGTCTCCCCTAAAGGTTTTGCAAATGACGACTTTGAATGGCGCGGAGTTTTTAGGAAAGCGTTCAACCATGGGAACTGTGGAAGTTGGTAAAGATGCAAATCTGGTTTTGCTCGATGGGAATCCTGTCGTCAGCGTGGCGAACCTTCATAAAATCAATGGCGTGGTTCGAGACGGAAAATACTATTCTGAGACGATGTTGACGGCATTAAAGCAGGATGCCGCGAAGAAATTGTCATCCATTGAATCTCAAAATCAGAACGGTCACTCTCATTAAAATGCCTAAATAGCGTCTGGAGCTTTTTGCTATCATTAAGCCCAGACGTGCAGCGGGTTCCATAGAGAGCGTCTGGAAACACTACTTAAAAGTAACGTCTATTCTGTTAAATGTGATACTCGCTCAAACCGATAAGTTAAGTGCTGGAGATCTAGTACGTTGAAGAACTTATTGGTACTTTTCATTTCATTCTTATCTGCTAATGCGTGGGCCGACCAAACATGGTCTTCGGGCGCACAGTCGCCAGGGACTTATACGGGTATTACCACCATCACTGGCACAACAGTGACCCTCGCCGCAGGAACGTACAATTTCGACACTCTGATTATTTCAGGTACCGCGACTGCAAATAGCAACACGGGCTCAAATCTTGGTGTCACGATCAATGCCAACACAGTCACAATTTCAGGGACGCTTAAAGCCGATGGAACGGGATTTGGAAGTAATGCAGGATCTGGGGCAGGAAATGCCGGAGGTGCCTATGGCGGCGTTGGCGGAACTGGAAATGCAGGCACAACTCACACCCTTGGATATGGAAGTGCCACGAATCCCACGGATCTTGGCTCGGGAGGCAGAAATTATATTGGCTCCGGAGGGGCCGGCGGCGGAGCGATTGCTTTAAACGTCACTGGAACATTGACGGTGGATGGAACTCTTTCTGCCCGAGGTAACACCGGAACGAACGCAGGTGGTGGTTCCGGTGGAAGTTTGAAAGTTTCAACATCAACTCTTGCGGGGGCGGGAACAATCACAGTTGCCGGAGGAACAGGTCAAGGTTCAGGTGGTGGAGGACGCGCTTATATTGCATACTCAACTACAAATAGTTTTTCCGGAACTTTCAGTGCAGCACCAGGCACAGTCTCTGGAGGAACTGCTGGTACTGCGGGTTCTTTTTTTCTGGTCGATTCCACAAACAATGATCTTTATATTAACACAAATTCAAGCGTTCCTCCGACAGAGATCACCTTTAGGAACATTACTATCGCTTCTGGTGTGACATTGAGTGTGGATTATATGGGAAGTGCTCCCCAAGCTGGTACCGGTGCGGGTACTTCTCAAAACGGCGCCTCTTATGGTGGCGTGGGCGGTCGTGGAGTCGGTGTCCCAGCTTATACTTATGGTTCGGCTTTGGCGCCAACAGATCTTGGATCTGGTGGAGCCACCTATGTCAACCGTGGTGGTGTGGGTGGTGGAGCGATTAATTTAGTCGCGACTGGCACTCTTACGATCAACGGAAATATTTCTGCTAACGGAGGCAACGGAACCGGATCAAATGATGGTGGTGGTTCCGGAGGAAGTGTTTATCTTCGTTGTGCGACACTTGCAGGTGCCGGTTCAGTCTCTGCTATCGGTGGAAACGGAATCAGCACCGGTGGCGGTGGTGGCGGCGGCAGAATCAGCATTTCCTACAGCAGTTCCAGTACCTACTCTGGGACTTTCAATACCGCAGGGGGCACGGGTTCCAGATCCGGTAGTTATGGATCTGCGCTTTTGATGAATACGGGAAGCAACGATCTTTTTATTATTTCCACTTCCAGTATTGCGAATGGGACTTATTCTTTTAACAATGTGACGATCAACTCGGGCGCTTCTTTGACGCTTGATTATCTGGGTTATAAAAATGGGACGGGTCCCGGGGCCGGCGGTAATCAAGGTGGTGGCGGTCATGGTGGTACCGGTGGTTATTCTTCCGGTGGAGCAAGTTACGACGATCCTTTAGGTCCTATTGAAATGGGATCAGGTGGTGGTGACTATACAAACATGGGTGGCTTCGGTGGTGGAGCCCTTAAGCTCACTGTCACGGGAACCTTAACCGTCAATGGCAGTCTGACGGCAAATGGAAACGGAGCTCACGCTGCGAATGATGGTGGTGGTGCGGGCGGCAGCCTTTGGCTCATCGTTGGGACCATTACCGGAAATGGCACTCTCGCTGCGAATGGCGGTAACGGTCTATCCTCTGGCGGTGGTGGGGGCGGTGGTCGTATTTATGTCCAATACACGACTAAAACTTTCACCGGTACGGCAACGGCATCAGCAGGTACTGGAGGTTCTCCAGCTCCCACAGCGGGCTCAGTTATTTTTTCTGGAGCAAGTGGCGGTATCGAGTGTGGGGCTGCAAATTCAATTACTTTAAATTCTGGAGACTTTAATGCGAGCGGCGGAAACCTGATTGTTTCCAACGGCTGTAAACTGACTATCAACGGCGACATCTTTCCGACGACAGTCAGTGTGACGGGAGCGGGTTCGATTTTATATCAAAATGGAAATTTGCTGGTGACAGCGAACATCGATGTCACCTCAAGTGGTGTGATCACCATGGGTAAAAACACGATTATGAGTTCCGGATATACGGTTTCTGCCGGCGCTATCAACATTGCCAGCGGAGCTTCGATTACAGCGACCGGTATGGGATATTCTCCTGGAGATGCGGGATCAGGGGCGCCCACCAATGGCACATATGGCGGTGGTGGTGGTCACGGAGGTCGAGGAGCAAATTCCACGGGTGGTACTGTCAGTGTAGGTGGTTCCGCTTATGGTTCTGTGTATCAGGCAAAAACGTGGGGATTTGCGGGCTCCAATGGATCTGCAGGAACCGGGGGAGCTGGTGGGGGAGCGATCACGTTTATCGTCCCTGGAACTTTCACCGTGAACGGAACCTTGTCCACGAATGGCGTTGCAGGCTCAGCGACCGGTGGTGCGGGCGGTGCAGGCGGCAGTCTGTGGCTGACGGTGGGAACCATTGCTGGAACGGGAGCTATCACGGCGAATGGAGCCAACGGAAATGGCCAGGGTGGTGGTGGTGGCGGTGGTTACGTTTATGTTTTTTATAATACGGCGAACACCTATACCACGGCGAATGCAACGGCAGCACGAGGGACCGGCGGAAATGGAACAGCCGGATCGACTTCCACGGTGGGTGTTGTCCTCTTCACGACAACGGGTTCTGCTGCAACGAAGCTTGTATATATCGGACAGCCTTCTCCGACAGTGAGAAAAAATGCCTTGTTCTCCTCGATGCCGACCTTGGTGGCCCAGGATACGAATTCCAATATCGTCAGTAGTTTTTCAGGCACGGTGACGTTAGCTGTTTTTACAGATTCAAATTGTACCTCTGCCGCATCAGGAACCTTGTCGAATAGTATCAGTGTGGTTAATGGAGTTGTATTGAGTTCAGGTGTGAAATACGACTCTACCGGAACAATTTATGTCCTGGCTTCTTCAAGTGGACTGACAAGTGCTTGTTCTAGCTTGGTGAAGGTGGGTGGAGAAGTTGCCACGCAATTGGTGTTCACGACTCAACCACCGGCCACAGCAACTGCCGGAACTGATTTCACATCCCAGCCCGTGATTGCCGCTCGTGATGCTAATGGTATCAATGATATCTTAGCAGGTGTCTCCACGGTCACGGTCTACAGTGATGCCGCATGTACGACAACGTTATCAGGAGGAACTCTGTCAGGGGCTTCGTCCGTAAGTGATGGCGTAACAACATACACGGGAATGGATTATACAAAAGCCGCCACGATTTATTTAGGTGCTTCGCAAACGTTGGAAGGTAATCTCATTAAGGGTTGTTCAACAGCGATCGTGGTCAGTCCTGCGGCAGCTTCGACATTAGCATTTACAACGACCTCTTCCACGACAGTTGGAGCCGGCGCGACCTTTACTCCAAATCCTGTTGTGGAGGTTCAGGACAGTTACGGCAATATTATTACTAGTTGGGCGGGAACGATTAACATCGGTGCTTACACGAACACGGGCTGTTCGACGGCCGCCACAGGAACGTTGACAGGGGCCGGTGGTTATTCGCCGACAAGTGGTTCATTGACTCTAACAGGTTTAAGTTTTGATACGGTCACGACGAATTTACGCATATGTGCACAGGCAACAGGTTTAACTCGGGACTACTATACGATTTCCAGTGTGACGGCGGGGGCTGCTGCGAAGTTGGCATTTAGTATACAACCTGCCGCGACGGGGGTGACGAACGTCAATCTACGCAATGCTCAAGCCGCAGTGAAAGCGACAGATCAATACGGCAACCAAGTTGCTTTTACCAATACTCCCACCGTCAAGTTTTATACGGATGCAACGTGTTCAACTGTTGCGATTCCGGATCCAAGCTATGCGGGAGGAACGACGGGTTCGGGCACAACACGGGTTTATACTTTTACGTCACTTCGTTATAGCAAAGCCGGAACTTACTATGTTGGGGCGACTTACGGGGCACTGACTATTGGTTGTTCCAGTGCCGTCGCCTTGGTGAATAATCCACCAGTTTTCTTTCGAGCCTATTAATTCGTAATTTGTCAGCAATGTAAGTTGATGGCAAACTTGTCTCATGAATGAAGTGTTTCGCAAAATCGCAAATAAAATTTCACACTGGGTCGGAACGCCGATCGCTTTTGCAGTTGCCGTATTGGGCATTATTGCATGGGCGGTGTGCGGGCCGTTCTTTGATTATTCCGATACGTGGCAGTTGGTGATTAATACGACGACCACGATTATTACTTTCCTGATGGTTTTCTTGATTCAAAATACGCAAAACCGTGATGCTCGCGCCATTCATCTGAAATTGGATGAGCTTATTCGCGCCAACACGGGGGCACGAAATTCTTTAATTGATCTGGAAGAGATGTCTGACGAATTATTGGATCAGGTCCATGAAGACTTTAAAGCCTCGCACGAGCATATTTCTTCATTCATTGAAAAGATCGAAAAACAAAAAGAGAAGCGTTCTAAATAATTATCATTTTATACGAGAGCTTTGATGATCCAAAGCCCAGCGATACAAAGAATCCGGTGACAGCCCCGGCGTCCCATCAAGATCCCAGTAATTTTTCGGCCAGACTTTTTTATTAAAAGTCATAGGATGAGTCGGGATATTTAAAAGCTTGCCGATAATTTCAGAACAGTACATCGCACTGTCATCCCAAGAATACCAAAAATCAAAAGGCAATCCCAAATAAGGCGTGATCTGCGTGGCATTCAGCTCCGAGTTGATCTCGATAATTTCGGTGATGGTGCCATGCTGATTCAAACGTTCTTCACTAATCACGGCAACACCTTCGCCGGGATATGCGTTTAACCAAAGGGGAGCGATATCATCAAATTGAATGGCCGTGTGAGAGAAGCGTGCCCCGGGTTCGTATTCAACGCGCTCGCCTCGGGAATTGAAAGTTTCCAAGAAAGCGATGCGCGTGCCGGCTTCGGCAGGAAGCTGCAATAAAAGCGAGATGAATAGAAGGATTAAACTGGATCCCAGGCGCATAAAAGGGGTTGTCCTCCTTTGAGATGTGCCAGTCAAAATATTTCTGATTGAATTGTGACCGTGATCATTGTGTAGACCTCCGAGCCTTGCTATTTTTAACTGAAGAATGCCGCATGGAGGCCCGCCGTGAATAAAAATCAATCAACACCCCTGGTTTGCCTTCATGGGTTTTTATGTGATCCCAGATTGTGGCAGGACGTTCAGGTCATCCGATCATATCAGGGGCCTGTGCATTTGATCGATTTTAAGCACTGCAAAACCTTGGCAGATATGTTGGGGCAAATCGAAAATCTCGCGGAGCCTCGTTTTCACCTGGTCGGTTTTTCCATGGGTGGCTATATCGCAGAACTTTTTGCGACGAAATTTCCCGAGCGTATTGAAACTCTCACTTTGATTGCGGCAAATGTCGGTGCCCTTAGTGACAGAGATAAATCCAGCCGTATGAAGATGGCCGAGATGCTTTTGAACGTAAGCTACAAAGGCATGTCAGAAAAAGAAGTCGCAAAGTTTATTCACCCGCACTCTGCCAGCAATCCTCATGTCGTTCAGACGGTTATTGATATGAGTCGGGCTTATTCCTCCGAGATGTACGTGAACCAGATGCGAGCAACCCTTGAGCGCGAAGACCTGACGGCAGCCCTTGATGCGTTGGAATTTCCAATCTCAATTATCGCGGGCAGAGAAGACCGTGTGGTTTCTTTGGAATCTCTTCATAAATTTCATCAGCAGATTCGGCGCTCAAGCTTTGACGTGATCGGGGAGAGTGGTCACTATCTGCCTTTAGAAAAACCTGATGATGTTGGTCGAGCCATTTTGCGAGCAATTTCTAGATAAGTTATACGAGTCGCAATGATTCGGGACGAAAGACGGCCTACTATTTAGGACATTTGAATATCTGACAAAGAACGCTTAGCATTTTCTGTATGACAACAATTAAATCAGTGTTCCTGCTCGCAGTCCTTTTGTTTTTCGCTCACCCATCTTTTGCTGCCAATGAAATTCCCGTGAATGCCAGACTGTTCATCGGTTCCACAGCAGTTTCGCCTTCGGATCTAAATACCTCGCTGGAAGCGCAGAGTATGAAGAAAGTTGAAAACATCACTCAGTACGGTGTGGAGATCGTTTATCCCGCGTTTCGATATTTAGATGTGGGTATTCGCTATTCTCACAGAACATTAAGCAACGATGAAAATCCTTCGAACACGAGCACGGATTACTGGGCAAAGATAGACCAAGATACTTATATGTTTCTCGCAAGATTTCCGTTCCTGAAAAGCGACGTCGTACGACTGGATGCTTTTGCCGGAGCCGGGGGGAGTAACACTACATACACCATTAAATCTGCCACGGAAGATGGTTCATTGACTAAAAAAGCCTCCGGGTCATTTTTTGCCACGCCTTATGCGGCCGCAGGAGCCTCAGTGGCCGTGGGTTACAAGTGGATTTACTTTGTAATGGAAGCCGGAGTGGAAAGTAACAAGCCCGATTCATTTGATCGTTCGGGAACTGTCAGCAGCAATATTAATAACATCGATCTTTCGGGTTCATATCTGACGATCGGAATTCTATTCACCGGAGTTCCAGGGACCGTTGGAAAATAATTCTCCTAAATTTAGCGCTCGCAGTGAAAACATTGCCTAAAATTTCATCTTTTTAGGGAATGATATTGCGAGCTTAGCTATATTCCGCGCGGCTTTGCTGAGAACTTGTGCAAACTCTCGCCGCACCCCAAAAAACTCATAAATATTTTTAAAATACTGCAAGATTTCGTATTGACTTTAACCCCCGCTTAGAACAAATTAGCACTTCCTCAAACGGACAGTGGTTCGCTAGCTCAGCTGGTAGAGCACTTCACTTTTAATGAAGGGGTCGATGGTTCGAATCCATCGCGAGCCACCATTTTTTGTTCTTTTGATTTTCCCTGTACGTTCCCATCGTCTAGGGGCCTAGGACACCTCCCTTTCACGGAGGATACAGGGGTTCAAATCCCCTTGGGAACGCCAATTTTTCTCACTTATCATGCTTCGCTTTCGCTTCGCCTGATTTCGAAAAATTCCTGATTCACTTCGGCTCCGCCGAAGTAGGTATTAAAACCGATCTGACGATCGGTTTTTTTATTTTTGGCGTTTTGGTTTTTATTCTTCGCCTTTGTCAGGCTTTGAGGGCCACGACGGCCCGAGCCCCAATCACGTCGCGCTACAACCATGCTCCGAAAAAAATCCTGATTCACTTCGGCTCTGCATAAGTAGGTATCAAAACCGATCCGCCGATCAGTTTTTTATTTTTCGGGATAGGTTTATAATTTTATAAGTCGACGGTTTTTTCTCGTTTTCCTCTGTTTGTCAGTTCGGAAACGGTTCTCACCAGCTCTTGCTGATTCAGTGGCTTCGTCAAATGCGCGGAAAAGCCCGCTTGTGTTGTTTTTTCCATTTCATCCTGCATTGCATGTGCTGTCAGAGCGACGATGGGTCCCGCATATCCGCTTCGCTCCAACGCTTTCTTGGATTGATATCCGTCCATTCGCGGCATCTGAATATCCATCAGTACGATGTCGTACTGTTTTTGGGCTACTTTTTCTAAGGCATCTTCGCCGTTTCCAGAGGTATCAACAAAGGCTCCGTGTTTTTGTAGAATATTTTTTACCAGAAACAAATTTTCCGGCGAGTCGTCGACGGCAAGAACTCGCACTCCTTGCAAACTCAGATTGCGACGGCCTTCATAATTGAAAATCTCTTCTGCTTTTTGCGACGAAGAGATGCTTTTGGCGTTCTCTGCTTCTGTTGCTGGAAAATTTAACGTGAACGTACATCCCACATTGGGTGCGCAGTGGGTGATGGAGATATCTCCACCCAATGCTTCCGAAAGACGTTTGGAAAGAACAAGTCCAAGTCCCGTACCTCCATATTTGCGGGTGGTCGCTTCGTCGGCCTGCACGAAGGGTTGAAACAATCGTGCTGTTTGTTCAGCGGTCAAACCAATCCCCGTATCTTTGACGTCCACCTTGAATTGCAGTTCGCTGTAGGACCGCGATGTGACCTTCACATCCACTCGGATGCCGCCAGTGCTGGTGAACTTAACAGCGTTACCGATCAGATTCACCAGGATCTGTCGCAAACGGCTTGGGTCGGAACAAATTCGTGGGGGAGTGTTTTCGTCAATATTCAAAAGCAAATAGATATTTTTCTGCCGGGCTTTTTCTCTGAAAAGTTCAACCGCGTCGGTCATTAAATCATAAAGTGAAAAATCAATCTTCTCGACGTGCAGCTGTCCTGCTTCAACTTTAGCCAGGTCCAAAATATCATCAATAAGGCGGGTGAGAGCTCGGCCGTTTCTTGCAATGGTTTCCAGAAACTGGTCGCGTTCCTCGGGATCTAGGGTGCCTTCTTGCAGAAGATCGGTGAAACCGATGATCGCACTTAAGGGAGTTCTGATTTCGTGACTCATATTCGCCAGAAATGCGCTCTTCATTTTGTTCGCGGCTTCGGCGGCTTCTTTGGCTTTGTGCAATTCAGCGGTGCGCTCGACGACTTTTTGTTCCAGCAACTCCTTAGCGAGCTTTAGCTCGATATTAACGGCTCCCATTTCTTCTGAGCGCCGATAGATTTCCGCAGCCATTGCATCTTGTCTTCCTTGAATGATAAAGAATTCCGTGACGTCTGTGGCTTGGTGAAGGATGTAGGCCACTTCGCCGTTTTCATCTAAGACCGGAGTGTTTACAGGACTCCAGTATCGTTCTTGATAGACGATGGGATTTGTCCCTGGAATCGGGATATCATATCTTTGGATCGAGTCTTTATCTGCGACTTTATCCCTCAGCACTCGCTGCAGGGAGGCTCGTAAATGTCTCGCTCCCGCAGATCCGGGATCTCCCGGTTTTTCAGGGAAAAGATCATATAGATTTCGACCGATGGTTTGTTCACGGGTCGTGCCCGTCACTTGAAGCCGCAATTCATTGACGGCAATCATGGTAAAGTCGGGTGCCAAAACGACCGTGGGCACGGCGATGGCTTCTAAAGGTATGAGAAATTCTTTTTCATCCACTCTGCTGATACCTTTCCTCATCCACTAATTTTAACTCTCAATTGGCAAAGTGTTAGCAGGGACTTTCAAAATGCATTTTCAAAACAGAAATCGAATTAAGTTATCTGCAGGTTGCCAACTTTCTGGATGGGATACAGTTATTCAACATAATCCTAGACATTGGATGTCCAAGACATAAACTGAACTTCGTAGGAAAGGAGTCACCATGAAAATTCTGGTTCTTTTGATGATCATTTTAATCGCGGTCGCGCCTTCGTCTTTCGCTCTGAGTTCCGGCGAAACCCTGACAGCCTTTCAAATTCAAAATCAGTTCGATGAACCTGCCGAGCTTAACAAAGATACAAAGTGGATTCTTTTTTCCAGTGATATGAATACCGCTAAAATGCTCAGCGAATACTTAAATGAAAATGCATCAAAGTTGGATCTGGGCGGAATCCTGATCATCTCTGACATTTCAAAGATGCCCGGCCTGGTTTCAAAGATGTTCGCGATTCCTAAAATGAAAAAGTATAACTTTAAATTGGCTCTGGATAAAACCGGGGAGACCACGAAAGACTGGCCTCGTAAAGAAGGCGCTCTCACTGTTATAAAGGTGAGCGATCTGAAAGTAGACTCCATCCAAGAGCTCGTAGGTAAAGAATCCATCCAGACTTTCTTCGCCGATAAAAAATCCGAACCAAAACCGCCAACTCCTAGTTCGGGTGCAGCTGCGAACTAGATGAGGAAATAAAAAATCCCCTGTGTTCAGCAGGGGATTTTTTTTTATTTCTGAGATTCTCAGTGATTAATTTTTTTCGCAAGACATGCGCGCAACTTTACAAAATGAAATCACAGTCTGATCCTGACAGCGGGCAATGACTTCTTGGCGAGCATCGGCTTCGCTTTTAGCAGTTGCGTAGACTCGCTTGCCGTTAGAGCCCACCATCGTGCAGGTATAAGTTCCCACAAGCTTTGGTGAATCTCCAGACCAGTCCACGGCTAGAGTGCCTTTGGTGTCTGGTTTATTGGGATCAACGACTTTCATGCCAGCGCATCCCATAAGTAAGTTAGACAGAATAAAAACTACCAGCGAAGCTTTCACCATTCAGTGCCCCTTAATCCATTATTGGCTTGAAGTACTAAGTATAGTTAAGTCCTAAGCACTTCTCAAATGAAACGGTCCTGGATCCAGGAGAAGATTTTTAATGAGACAGTTATATTAAAAAAGCCCACTTTTGAGGTGGGCTTTTTCGTTTTGAAATTTAAATAATCTCTAGTTGTTGAATAGAGGCTTCACCCAAAGGGTCTGTTCACGACCCGGGCCAACCGAGATCACGTCGATCGGAGTTCCCAATTGCGAACCCACGTAATCGATGAAGTTCGTCGTGTGGCGAGGAAGGTCGGATAACGTCTTAACCTTCGTCAAATCCTCTTTCCAGCCTGTCATCCATTCAACAACAGGTTCCACTTTTTCCAACTCATACGGAGACGTCGGAAGTTCATTGATAATCTCGCCATTGATTTTATAGGCTGTGCAAACACCGATGCGGTCATGACCTGACAAAACGTCAATCTTCATCATCGCAAGATTTGTGATGCCATTTACGCGAATCGCGTATTTCAAAGCGACCAAGTCCAACCAACCACAGCGGCGAGCACGGCCTGTTGTCGCGCCAAACTCATGACCATCGGCCTGAATTTTTTGGCCGACTTCATCATGAAGCTCTGTTGGGAAAGGACCTGAACCCACACGAGTTGTGTAAGCCTTGAACACTCCAATTACTTTTTGAATGTTTGTAGGACCTACACCCGCACTCACACAAGCATTTGCTGAAAGTGTGGATGAAGATGTCACGTAAGGGTAGGTTCCGTGCAAGATATCCAGCATCGTACCTTGTGCGCCCTCGAACATCACACGCTTGTTGGCTTTCAAAGCCTTAGAGATGAACAGGGAAGTGTCTTTAGCGCGGTAAGGAGCCAGGTCTTCAGCCACTTCTTTCAACTGCGCCAGCAAATCATCCAATTTGAAAGTGGAAGACTTATAGTAGTTCTCAAGCATGAAGTTCTTTTCACGCAGAGCCAGTTCCAATTTTTCTTTCAAGGATTCTGGGTTAAAGATATCGCCCAACAAAACGGCACGGCGCGAAGCGCGGTCTTCGTATGCAGGTCCAATGCCTTTACCAGTAGTTCCGATTTTCCCACCTTGAAGTGCCGCCTCACGAGCGGAATCCAAAGCTTTGTGGTAAGGAAGAATGATTGTTGCTGTATCAGAGATCAAAAGCTGTTTTGGATTTTGCAGGTAACCGCCAGCGATCAGGCGTTTGATTTCATCACGGATGCTGAACACGTCAATCACCACACCGGAAGTGATCACGCAAGTCGTGTCAGGGCGTAAGATACCACTTGGAACCAAGTGCAAAACTGTTTTTTGGCCGTTCACCACCAACGTGTGACCTGCATTGGCACCGCCTTGATAGCGCACCACCATGTCTGCTTTTTCTGCAAACACGTCGACCAATTTACCTTTACCCTCGTCGCCCCATTGAGCGCCGACAACCACGATTCCTGACATAGTTCGATCCCTTCAAAAGCGCGATGAGCGCCCGGGACATGACGATAGGAAGCCGGGGTTTAAATGTCAAATTTTCTATTTGTCAAAAGGCGTAGCCCCGTACCAAGGCGCTCTTGGGGGGAGAGTGTCAGAGGTGCTTCCATCCACAAAAAAGGCCATAAGCTTATTTGCTGCAACCTGACTCGCTTTAAAGAACGCATCTTCCGTATTTGCTCCAATATGCGGAGTCACCACCACATTCGGGTAGCCCAGCAAATTAGAGGTTTTAGAAAGAGGTTCTTTTTCGAATACATCGAGGCCTACGGCGCGCAACCAGCCGTTTCCTAAAGCCTCACAGAGGTCGTTTTCATTGATAATGGATCCGCGAGACGTGTTTACCAAAACAATGCCGCGGTGGATGTATTCAAAATGTGAACGGTCCAGCATGTGTTCCGTTTCCAAAGTTTTTGGAACGTGGAAGCTTATAACATCTGCTGACTTCAAAACTTCTTCGTAACCTAAGCGTGGGATGTTTAATCGTTCAAAATTTTCATCCGCTGCGTAAGGATCGAATGCCACGACATTCATGCCAAAAGCTTGAGCAAATTCTGCAACGCGGGAGCCAATACGGCCAAGGCCAATGATTCCATAAGTGCGACCGGAAAGCTCTATGCCGGTGATGAGATCGCGTTTCCATTCGCCCTCTTTGACCATTTTTTGAGCAGGCATAAGATTGTTCACGCATGCGAGCACTAAACCCCAAGTCAATTGCGCTGCTGACTGCACGTTGGCAGTAGGCGTGTGCATAACTGTGATGCCCCATTTTTCAGTGGCGGCTAAATCAATGTGATCAAAGCCGCTGGTGCAAGTGATGATCAGTTGCAGTTGACGGGCTTTTTGCAAAAGCTCTTCGTTGATCACTGTGCGACTGCGAATGATTAAAGCGTGAGCAGAAACCAAATGCTCTAACGGCAGATGAATGTGGCTGTCGCTGCGAATGACTTCAAAGTTTTCGTTTTGCTGCAAGTAAAGGAAACTGTCTTGAGCGAAGCGGTCTGTGATCAGGATTTTTTTCTTCATGGGTTTTGCTCCAACCACTGTTTGCCTTCATCTACCACGACGGAGATTTGCTCTAAGGTCAAAGACCCCGGATCAAATTTACGTAAAACCTGTCCCAAGTTGTCGATCAGTTTCAAAAGCTCGTGATCCTGGATATATCCCATGTGACCCACGCGAATGATTTTACCTTTTGCTTGGTCCTGGCCGCCCATAATCGTGATGTTGTGGGATTGCTCGAGCTCCAGGCGGATTTTTTGTCCATCCATGGTTTGCGGCACAACCAGCGCTGTCACCGAATCACTGGGTGATTTTGCATAAAGCGTGAAGCCTAATTTCTGAGCGAAAATGCGCGTAAATTCAGCTCGGCGGTGAATAGAGTGGAACAAGCTTTCCAAACCTTGTTTCGTGATCAAGTTTAAAACCACATCCAGTGCACGCGTGATCGCCACATTCGAAGAAAAGAAAGTTTCGCCTGCGGCATTGGCTTTCTTCTCCTTGCGCACGTCATAGTAAAATCTTGGGCATTTGGCAGAGTCAAAATACCCTTGGGCTTTTTTAGAAAAAGAAATAAAGGCCATGCCCGTTGGAAGCATAAAAGCTTTTTGTGAACCTGCGACTATACCGTCAATTTTCCACGCATCCATCGGCAGGGGATAAGCTCCCAAAGCGGTGATGGCATCCACTAAAAATAACGTTTCGGAATATTGGGATACGATTTCAGAAATTTCTTTGATCGGGTGAGCAACAGCTGTGGAAGTTTCGCAGGCCTGGCAAAGCACCGCGCGAGTTTCCGGAAAGCGTTTCAAGTGATCTGCAACAGAT
The DNA here is from genome assembly GCF_047302455.1 of Bdellovibrio sp. HCB185ZH. GTDB lineage: Bacteria > Bdellovibrionota > Bdellovibrionia > Bdellovibrionales > Bdellovibrionaceae > Bdellovibrio. Next base: position 984,149 of record NZ_CP178624.1, on the reverse strand, counting down.
TCAGGCTTTACAGCCTCGCCCCAGGGAACATTGATGATGGAAACTTCGGCGCCAAACGTTTTCGCCATTTCAGCCCAGCGTTCACCAAATTTTCCAGACACGATTGCTAGAACTTTATCACCCGGAGAGATCACGTTGACGAGCAATGCTTCCATCCCACCAGAACCAGTGCAGCTTAAAAGATAAACATCTTCTTTGGTTTGGAAAACCTGACGAATGCCTTCTAAAACGCGTTTTAAAATCACATCAAATTCAGGAGTGCGATGATGAATCATCGGCAATGCCAAGGCTTTACGCACCTCAGGATGAAGGTTTACGGGACCCGGCGCCAACAAGCTGTATTCATCATTGAAAGTAGTCATTTTTCTTCCTTGATCTCTTCCTTAATTTATACTCAACTGGGTCGGTGGACGCAATATTTAAAGGCTCTCGCAGCATTCTGATTCTCTCTCTACTTTGCCTACAGTTTCTTTCGGGCTGTGCTTATCATTTGGGCGTGGCCAGCAGAACAATTCCAGGCGGGTACAAGCAGATCTCAGTTCCAGTTTTTAAAAATAAAACGAATGAACCCGGACTCGAAGTGGCGTTCACCAATGGTTTGATTCACGAATTTCAACGCTCGCGTGTGGCGCGTGTTGTGGACAACTCACTTTCAGAAGTGGCTGTGATGGGAACGATCGACACCGTTGCATATTTGCCTGGCGCAAAACGCGTTGCCGGTGACTCTTCCACTTTTCTTCCTAAGGGAACTGTTATCGCGTCAGAGTATCGAATTCTTCTGACAGTAACTGTCAAAGTTGTGAGACAAGCTGACGGCACGCAGTTGTGGGCGGGAAGCTTCACGGGTGAGCGTACTTATGCGGCACCTCAGGTAACGCTTGCTGGCGTAAACTCGGTGGATCCTCTTTACAATCTGTCAGCCCGAAGGCAAAACATTGACCTTATGGCGAACGATCTGATGCTTGAAGCTCACGATCGTATTACAGAGAATTTTTAGACGATGGCATTAATTGATTCACAAAAATTTTATAAGGACTTGGAAAAGGGCAACCTTGCTCCCATGTACTTCCTATTCGGTGAAGAGCCGTATTTGTTGAATCAAAGTGTCGAGCGCTTCAAATACGCTGTTCTGACCGAGGGCGCGATCGATTTCAATTACAGCTTGTTTTACGCAAGTGACGCCGACATCGTGCAAGTTCGCGACGCCGTTGAAACTTTGCCGATGATGGCACCTCGTCGTTTGGTAATCCTGAAAGAAGCCCAAGAACTGACAGACAAAGAATGGTCTCAGCTGGAATCCTTGATCGAGGAGCCAGTGGACAGCACTTGTTTTGTGATCTTAGCTTCCCGCGTGGATAAGCGTAAAAAACAAATCCGCCAACTTTTGGACAAAGCCGAATGTGTCGAGTTCAAAAAGCCTTACGAAAACCAAGTCCCATCGTGGATCAACTACATCGCTGAAACTTTGGGTTTGAAAATTTCTAACGACGCGATTCACTTGCTGCATAAATTGGTGGGGCATCACCTGACTGAAATCGAAGCCGAATTGAAAAAGTTAGGGGAGTTCGTCGAAGGCGCTCGTCGTATCGAAGTGCAAGATGTCGCGCAAGTGGTGTCTCGCTCTAAAGAAGAAAGCGTTTTTGATTTCACGAAAGCCGTTGGTTTGAATGACCGCGTGAAGGCGTTGGAATATCTGGTTCATCTTTTGGATCAAGGTCAAAACGAAATCGGTATCATCTCTTTGGTGGCTCGCCACATCCGTATTTTGCTCGCGGTTAAGAAGGGCATGGAAGAAGGCCTCCACGGAGCAAAGCTTGCTCACTATGCCCAGGTGCCTCCGTATTTCCTGGAAAACTACAGCGAGCAAGCTCGTCTGTGGACTGCTAAAAAATTAGAGCAGACGATGGTTGTTCTGTCTGAGACCGACAAGGCTCTAAAATCTTCGCCGTTATCCAGCCATATCTGGTTGGAAAATATGGTTCTTAAAACCTGCACAGCCTAATTGCGCGGTGTAGACACCGAAACGGTGTTTTTGCTTCTTCATTCCCATTTTGAGACGTCAATTGGTTATCGGGCTGGGTGACGACTTTTGCTCTTCTATCTTAATTTTCTGTTTATATTGATTCTGATTTATTTCGCACGGCACAGCTCTTGAAATGAAATCTCACTATATGGAGGTTTCTATGAAACATGTTTTTGCTGCTATCGTTATGGTTTTGTCTGTACCGACAATCTCAATGGCAACGGCCATGTCACCAGAAAGATCCAAATGTTGGTCTATGGAGATGTCGCTGGAAAATTATAAGGCCTGGTATAAATCCTACAGCAGATTTAAAGCTGACGAAAGTACCCTGGATGTAGTCACGCGATTTGACCTAAAGAAAAAAGCTCTAAAAAAAGTTGTGATCCTAACTGAAGACTTTGCCAAGCAGGCACGTGTTAAAGTACCTGTAAATTTAATCTCCCAAGCAAAAGATCTGATCAAAGAAACTGAGGCTGGTCATATTCCAGCCGACTCCGCAGTCAAGGTAATGACATCAGGATTGGATCGATTCGAAGAAAAAATGGGAGAAATGATCAATAGAGCTGAAACCGATAATCAAGATTGTTTCATGAAGGAAAGAGTGGTGTTCACTGAGAGTGCACCGAAGTCATCAGCTGTAAATGGTGTGAAGTAAGGAATCATTTATTCGCTATTTAAAGTTTTATCTTTTATCACTTTTAACTATTGCGGTTTCCAGCTCGGAAGCCGCAATGCCTATTTTATTGGATTACTCTGGATTATTTCCTCAAGTCGAATGCTCTATTCAAAACATGCGCGGACTGTGCGCTCTTGATTTAGGGGCAGAGAACACGTTCATATCCGCTAAAGCCGCTAAGGGTTTAAAGATCACGGGAGAACAATCCATGCAAACGTTGGGCGGGGTGGAGACCTATCCGACAGTCGAAATTAAATCTTTAAACTTAGGCAGCGAACAGCTAAGCACAAATTTAAAAGTCTTGGTACAGACGGAAATCCCAACAACGTCGGGCCAGGAGCTGATTGCTACAATCGGCGCAGACGCGATCAAAGATAAAGTTACAATCATCGATAATGCAAGAATCCTATCAGCCTCTGCCGCAATCTATATCAACCCAACAACAGCGCAAACCTCAGTCTTTAAAACAAAAGGAAAAATGCTGCCCGGATCGAAGCGGCCCATCATAGAAATAAAAATAGGAAACCAAACTGCAAGAGCCCTCATAGACACCCACGCCCAAAGCGCCGTGACGGGTGCCTTCGTTAAAAACAACCCGGAACTATTCCAACTATTAGGCCGCCAACAAAAAACCGACATCGCAGGCTTCACAAAGTCCTACATGATGGCCCAACCCACGGAACAAATCTGCATCCAAAACCAATGCACCAAAAACCTATGGCCCTACATGGTCATCCCACCCCAAGAAAACATCGACATCATCCTAGGTATCGACTACGTCCAGCAATACACCTGGTTATTCGATAAAAAATCCCAACAATACGCCGCCATCAAAAAGCAAAACATGAAACGCTAATTTAAATGACGCATTTCCCGCACCATAGACACCCAAACGGTGTTCCAGGAATTCAAACACTCCCCAAAATTTAAGCCCCAAAGAAAGACGACGAACAAGCCCCCATCTCCCAGGAAGCCATCTTTTTCCGCCATCGCAAAAACCAAAATCTCTTTTTAAATCCTTCTCCAAACAAACTCAGAATTTCGAAGTTAGCGAAGCAGCCAAAGTAATTTTTTCCCCTTTGAACAAGTATCTCGTTCTTGGGCTTGGGTGTGGGGAGGGACGCGTGTGCAGCGACCTCCGTCGGCGCAGGATGCGCGGACCCGCCAAAGGCGGGCGACGGTGAGCCCGGATGGCGTGTCGCGGAACACGCGTCCCTCCCCACACCCAAACCCAAGCACCGGGAACCCGTCTCAAAGTGAGACAAACAAACAAGACTGCAACCAAAGATGAAAAATTCCGATAAGCAACCAATGGCAAGCGACTTTCAAAAGATAAACATTCCAACGATAGAGGACAAAGCCGGTGGCTTCCGCCGTCAGTATCCGCGTCGTGCGATGAAACGCAAAGTAGGCGTCCTCTGCGACGGTTCCTATTTCATCGTTGAATCGGGTGAAATCGGTGAAGGTGGTATGTCGATTATTTCGGAATTCTTGCTCAATGAAGGCGACGAAGTCGTCGTGAGCTTTCAGATCCCATCAGGGGATTTCGTGTTCCTGCGCGGAGTGGTTCGTTCCACACAAAAAAAACAGGGTGACGCGACGGTCACCCATGGTCTTAGCTTCAGCAATATTAATTTTGCTACGAAAAGACAAATTCGCGCCTTTGTATCCGCACGAACTCATTCCTCTTCACAAGCTGCTTAAATAGAAAAGGGCGACTCAAAGGTCACCCAATTTCAAACTCGGAATTTAGCCACCTCTGACACAGTCAGAGATTATGCCAATTACTTCGCAGAAGCGCGAGTAGCTAGGCGGCTGATTTTGCGAGATGCAGTTTCTTTTTTGATAACGCCAGTTTTAGCAGCTTTCATCACTTGAGAAGTGAAGTTTTTCAACAACTCAGGAAGAGCTTTCACGTCTTTAGCTTCGATAGCTTTAACTAGTTTTTTCTCAGCTGTTTTTACAGTGCTTTTACGAGCATTGTTTACTGCTGTTTTACGGATAGATTGACGAGCTCTTTTTGCTGCTGACTTATGATTTGCCAAGGTATAGCCTCCACTTAATCTTATAAACGAACCAAAGGGATTAACATAGGGTGTCTGTGGAGGCAAGCGGATTAAAAGAAGATCGCAAAAAGGTCTTTAAAAGAGCCTTTTTCATGGCGGGCGGGACCCTAACGAGCCGCGTTTTGGGCTTATTCCGCGATATGGCCCTGGCAGCTCTCTTTGATCGTACGGTCACCGATGCGTGGACCGCGGCGTTTCGCTTACCCAACCTGTTCCGTCGGCTTTTTGGCGAAGGCTCCCTCTCTGTGAGCTTTATTCCTGTTTTTATTGAAGCTCAGGCCGAAGACCCTTCAGGCCACAGGTCCCAAAATCTTATAAATGCCATTTACACCTTGTTACTGATCTTTCTGGGAGCGGTCACCCTGTGGGGAATTATCAGCATGGAGCCGCTTTTAAAGCTGCTGTTGGCAGATAGTTACGTGCTCGACGTGGAAAAATGGAATTTGACGGTGCGAATGGCGCGAATCATGTTCGGGTTCGTCTTCTTCGTATGCTCTTACGCCTATTTCATGGCCATCTTGAATGCCCTAGGCAGCTTTGCATTGCCGGCCCTGGCACCTGCTCTTTTAAATGTTTCGATGTTGATTTTTACCTTTATGCCGGGAGCCTGGTTTCCTGAAATCGGGGATGGGCTGTCTTGGGGAGTATTTGTCGGGGGGTTACTGCAGGCCGTAATTCTGTGGTGGGCCCTGCGCGAGAAAAACTATCTGCCAAGGTTCAGTCGTCGTCTTTGGAATGCGGACGTGCGCCAGGTACTAAAAAATATGCTTCCGGGGCTTTTAGGAGCGGGGTTGTTGCAACTTGCGACCTTGGTGAATTTGCATTTTGCAAGTGGCCTGGGTGAGGGAGCCCTTTCTTATATTTATTGGGCTGATCGCCTTTTAGAGCTTCCGCTTTCGTTAGTCGCCGTGAGCATTGGCACAGCTTTGTTACCCACCTTAAGTGATCTCACTCAGCGAAAACAAAAAGTGCAGTTTCAGTCTGTTTTGCAAGAGCACTTTTTAATGAACCTGTATCTGGCGTGGCCGGCGGCGGTTGGCTTGTTTTGCCTGGCGCAGCCGATTGTGGAAGTGCTTTTTCATCGCGGGCATTTCAGTTCCGCAGATGTTGTGGCGACGACCATGGTTTTAAAAGTTTATGCGGTCAGTTTGCTTTTGGTTTCTTCCGTGCGTGTTTTGATTCCGGCTTTTTATGCTGTTAAAAACACCTGGGTGCCAGCGGTCACTTCACTGATAGGACTAGTGCTGCATATCGGTCTTGCGCCTTATTGGATTAAATCCCTGGGGCTTCAAGGTTTGGTGATTTCAAGTCTGGTGGCGGCGGCAGTGCAGTTAATCCTGGTTGTGGGATTGATGCGAACTTACTCGGTTGCGATGAGATGGACTTCGATGGCGAAAGAACTTTTAAAAATTCTTGTAGCGGGTCTGATGATGGCGGTCTTTGCCGGAAGTTTGGCAGCGACGGTGATTTCAGCCTCCTCAAGTTTAATTAAGACGGTTTTATTGGCTGGAGTCATATTCTCCAGCGTTATGGTTTACGGATACACATCCGTGAAAATGAAAATCGAGCAGGGGAGGTTCCTGCTCGATTTTGTGAAACGTAAAAAATCTTAAGCTTCCATCATTGATTTATCGACACCCAATACCAGTTTATTCAGCTCCACCGTCAGGCCTTGTGCAGTCGTCGCAAGATTATTAATCTCGCCACCTGTCGCTGCGATTTCTTCCGAAGAAGCCGCATTTGACTGAGAAGCCTGATCCAACTGATTCATGGCTTTGCTGATTTGCTGAATACCTGTTGTCTGCTCGCCACTGGCTGCCGCAATTTCATTATTCAGATCCGAAACCTTTTTGATCGAGTTTACGATATTTGCCAAAACTGTTCCGCTTTGGTCGGCAATTTCGCTTCCGCGTTCGATTTGCGAAACGGATTCTTTGATCAACGAAGAAATATCTTTGGCCGAGGAGGCACTTCTTTGTGCCAAGGCGCGGACCGCTTCAGCAACAACAGCGAATCCTTTCCCTTGCTCACCAGCTCGGGCGGCTTCGACCGCTGCATTCAGGGCCAATAAATTTGTTTGGAAGGCGATATCGTCGATAACGGAAATGATCTCTTCAATTTTTTTAGAAGATTGAGAGATCTGAGTCATCGCTGTGATCAGATTTTTGATATCCGTTTCACCTTCTTCAGCGGCCTGACGGGATGAACCGGAAAGGCTTGCCGCTTGCTTGGCGTTGTCGGAATTCATTTGCACCATGGATGTTAATTCTTCAAGGGCCGCCACGGTTTCTTCAAGCGATGCCGCAGCTTCGGTTGATGACTGGGAAAGGCTGTTACTAGCTTCGCTTAACTGCTCCACTGATGAGGCTACATTTGAACTTGCATTGGTTAAGCGACTTGCGATGGAAGCTACAGCTCCTGACATACGAGCTGCTAGCAGACACAGAATTGAAAAGATCGCGATACCTGCAACGACTGAAGTTGCAATCAACATATTAGCGGCTTCTTTTTGCAGCTCTTTTGCTTCGAGTTCTTGTTTTTGAGAGGTGTCTTCATAAAGTTTTGCGACATTACGATTAAAGTCACGAACGATGCCACCGGTTTTTGAGTAGGGACCATGCAAGAGTTTACGGGCTTCTTTGATTTTTTCAGGATCATTGGTTTTAACCAATTCAATGATCGAATCCATGGATTTAAAGAAGTCGCCGATCACGGCCTTGGCCGGTTCAAACATTTTATCTTCTGTCGGCAGGAAAGGGGCTTCGGTATAAGACTTGTAATTAGTCTTAAATTCTTCAGCACCTTCCATCGCGGATGCAATAGCCTTGGCTCTGTCAGCGTCGTTATCGGCGTCCATCGCTGAAAGAATTTGATACGCGAATTTATTACGCGACTGGCGCATTTCACCCAGATACTGAAGATTCGGCACGATGGTGTCGCTGTAAACCGAAAGCATCGCATTGTAGCGATTGACCGTGACAGTGGAAACCCCGAACAAGATTGCAAATCCGATAATCGGGATGATCGCTGTGAACATCAAGCGACCTTTAATACCTCTAAACCAACTTGAAATACCCTGTGATTGCATATGAACCCTTTTATATCCTGGTGAAGAATTCGTTCATAAAGGTTCAAGAAGTGAGAAATTGAAAATGTTAATAAGCGGGGAGATCCCCCGCTATAAATGACTTATTAAAATCCGTCTGTGGTGCCGACTTTGCGATCAGACTCCTCATCAAAAGGAATCAAGTCTGACGCAGTTGAAGGAGCTGGCGCACTCTTTTTCGGCGCGGCCGTTGCTGTTGCGGGCTTTTTAAAAGGAATGACCTTTTTTGAAGCCGTTGTCGCAGGGGATTTTTTGACGGGGCTCTCTGTCGGAGCAGCTGCAGGAATCTCGGAGGTTCCATAGATCACCTGACCCAGTTCCACTGTCAGATTCTGAGTCGTGGTAGCAAGATTGTTGATCTCACCACTGGTGGCTGCAATTTCCTCTGCGGAGGCGGCATTGGACTGCGAAGACTGATCCAATTGATTCATGGCTTTACTGATTTGCTGAATTCCTGTTGTTTGCTCAGAGCTTGCCGCTGCGATTTCATTATTAAGGTCGGAAACTTTTTTGATGGAGCTCACGATATTTGAAAGAACCGCTCCGCTTTCGTCAGCAATTCTGCTGCCATTTTCAATTTGTGAAACGGAATCTTTAATCAAAGAGGAAATGTCTTTTGCTGAGGAAGCACTTCTTTGCGCCAGGGCACGAACGGCTTCAGCGACCACGGCGAAACCTTTACCTTGTTCACCGGCACGGGCAGCCTCAACCGCGGCATTCAGCGCCAGCAAGTTTGTTTGGAAGGCGATATCGTCGATGACGGATATGATTTCTTCAATTTTTCGTGAAGATTGAGAGATCTCGGTCATTGCTGTGATAAGGCTCTTAATGTCATTTTCACCGGCTTCCGCATTCTGACGGGAAGTGGCTGAAAGACTGGCCGCTTGTTTCGCGTTATCGGAGTTCATTTGTACCATGGATGTCAGCTCTTCCAAAGCCGCAACGGTTTCTTCGAGGGAAGCGGCCGCTTCGGTCGAAGATTGAGAAAGACTGTTACCGGCCTCATTTAACTGCTCAACAGCTGTGGCTACTTGAGCGGAAGACTCTGACAAGCTGCTAGCCACGTGGCCCACTGATTTTGAAAGACGGATGGCGATGAACAAAAGAATTGAGAAAATCGCCAAGCACGAAACTCCCGTTGTCATCAGGATGATTGTCTCTGATTTTGCAATGGTGCTTTTCGCTTCAGCGGAATTCGCTTGCGCCGTTTTGTCATAGTACTTCATGGCAGCACCAGTCATGTGTTGCATGATCGTTCCAAGCTCCCACAGACGTCCATCCATAAGGTCTTGAACTTGTTTGTGGTCTTCGGGTTTAGGGGAGTCTGCCAGGGTGGCAACTTTATCCAAAAGAGCCATATACTCATCATACGCTGCATATGCTTTTTTGTCGGTTTCCTGAAGTTCGGGAGCGGCAGGAGCATTTTTATAAATCTCCATATTCTCTTTGAATTCTTTAATGCCATCGCGAGCAAGTTTGATGCGCTCGTGACGTTTTTCTTCAGTGTCCATGACGAGCGCAGCAAAAACTTGATAGCCGAATTTATTGCGTGCTTGGCGCATTTCACCAACCGCTGTCAGATTCGGGATAGTATCGCTATTCGCTGTGTTCAGCAAAGAGCCTAAGCTTTTCATACTGGAGCTGGAAATAACGTAATTGATGGCAAATCCCACCATTGGAAGACAGGCGGCGAATAACAATTTCCCCTTGATCCCACGGAACCACGAAGACAATGAAGTCTGATTCATGATAGCAATCCTTATATTTTATTTTTGAAGTTGCACGAGGAGAAGGTGCCTGATGTTTAATTTTCGGTGCTAATCAAGGAAACTTGAAGTCTAGTTTTGGAATGTTCGGTTGAATGTAATGAAAAAGGGAGAAGTAACGCCCGGTTACCTCTCCCTTTCTGAGTAATTTCTAAATTGCGGTCTTAAAAACCGTCTGTTGTTCCTACTTTACGAGCATCGTCTTCATCGAAGGGGATCATATCCGCCGATGTCGCCGGACCGGCCTTAGCCGCTTTTACTGGAGCTGCTTTCGAAGCAGGCTTTTTCATTGCGATGACTTTAGCAGACGGGGCTTTGTGTGAAGCTTGTGCTTTCTTAGCAGGTCGTACTTCGTGAACTTCTTCACTATGGCCACCTTTACCTGCAACAACTTCAGTTAACTCCACAGTCAACGTTTGAGTTGTCGTTGCCAGGTTGCTGATCTCGCCACTTGTTGCAGCAATTTCCTCAGCCGAAGCTGCATTGGATTGAGAAGACTGATCCAACTGATTCATGGCTTTGCTAATCTGCTGAATACCCGTCGTCTGCTCAGAGCTTGCGGCTGCGATCTCGTTATTAAGGTCAGAAACCTTTTTGATGGAGCTTACGATGTTCGACAAAACAGCGCCACTTTTATCGGCGATGTCGCTACCGCGATCGATTTGGGAAACGGAATCTTTGATCAGGGTCGAGATGTCTTTCGCAGAAGAAGCACTTCTTTGTGCCAAGGCACGAACGGCTTCTGCCACCACTGCGAAACCTTTACCTTGTTCACCGGCACGAGCCGCTTCAACCGCAGCATTCAGCGCCAAAAGATTCGTTTGGAAGGCGATATCATCGATCACAGAAATAATCTCTTCGATTTTTTTCGAAGATTGGGAAATCTCAGTCATAGCCGCGATCAGGTTTTTGATATCGTTCTCACCAGATTCAGCGGATTGACGGGAAGTTGCAGCTAAGCTTGCAGCTTGTTTCGCATTGTCCGAGTTCATTTGCACCATGGAAGTTAATTCTTCCAAAGCAGCAACTGTCTCTTCCAGTGAAGCCGCAGATTCCGTTGAAGATTGAGAAAGATTGTTACCAGCGCTGTTCAACTGAACAACTGCTGCAGAAACCTGGTGGCTTGATTCTGTCAAACGACTTGCCACACTGCCCACTGTTTTAGAAAGGCGGACGGCGATAAACATAAGTAGCGCAAAGACAGCCAAGCAAGTTGCAGCCGTCGTGGCAACCATGACAGTCATGGTTTTGCTCATTTCTGCTTTGGCAATGGCGGTGTTGGCGATGGATGATTTTTCAAAGTAATTGATGGCATCATCTGTCATCGCTTTCATTGGTTTCGTCAATTCAGCAATTTTACCGTTCATCAAACCCATGACTTGTTGATCAGTTTCTGGAGTGTTTTTTTCCACTAGGTTCGTAACATCCTTCATTGTCGCAACGAACTCTGGAAGATTTTTGTCACCAGCATCATCTGTAGAAGCAATTTCGTCAGGACTTGGAAGAGCAGCATATTCTTTGAAAGCGACTTGATACTCTTCCAGAGCTTCGCGGGCAACCTTCAGACGTTCGGCACGTTTTTCAGCTGTGTTTTCACGAAGACTCGCCAAGATAAAGTAGTTAAATTTATTACGAGACTGACGCATTTCGCCCACCGCGATCAGATTTGGCGTCGTGATCGTGTTAGCGGTCGTAAGCATGGCATCAAGCTTTTTAAGGCCTGCAAATGCGATCGTAAAAATGATCGCAAAGCCAGCAATCGGAAGAATTGCAGCAAACAGCAGCTTTCCTTTAATACCATTGAACCAAGATTTAAAAGAATTGTTTTCCATGTGATGGTGTCCCTCATTTGTTCCTAAGGGATCTTTTCGGCCGATTAGTTTGGGATATAAAGGGATCTTAACATCGTATATCAGATCTCATGAAATCTGGACGTAAACAGAATCCTGCATTTTTGCGAGGAATCCATCGCGCACGGTGGAAATAAAAAGAGATCAAGCCGGGGGACTTGATCTCTTAATGTTTCTTTCGAAACTTTTGAACTAAATATGAATTAACTCGGAACTACTTAACTTCAGCCAAAGAGTTGTAGGAGTCGCTAATTTTTTGTTGGCGCTCAACTTCTTTGGACCAGCGGTTCACTTCGCCTTTGTATCCCTGCTCTTTGCCTTTCCATTCTTTTTCTTCGGAAGCTAGCTCACGGATTTTTTTGTTCACAGTGTCGTATTGCTCTTTCAGAGTGTCACGACGTGACTGCCATACCTTTTTCTCTTCGCCCAATTGGGACAATTGGTTTTGGTAGTCTTGAACGTTGTTTTCACGCTTCTTTTGGTTTTCCTTGATCTTAGCGATCATGGCTTCCAACTCAGCAATTTTTTGGTTTTCCGCTGCTGTTTTGGATTGTTCGTCTTTGATCAAGCCTTGCAGTTCCGTTTCCTGCTTACCCAGCTTTTGCATAGACTTCGTGTTTTCTTCAGCTTGGGCCGCCACTTCTTTTTGCTGGCTTTCCACGGAAGATTTAGCTTTGGCAACTTCATTCAAGTTGCTTTCAACTGTTTTCAAGTTCTTTTGATACTCTGACAAGTTTGATTTTGAGTTGTTCAAGTTTGTCTTAATGCGCTCCAAGCCGTCTTTCGCTGTGTTTTGTGCGAATGCAGCAGTGGAGAAGCTTAAAAGTACCGTCATTGTTGTTAGTTTAAGTGATGTTTTCATAAGTATAACCTTTCCTTCCTTAGTGCTCATTCATGCCAGCTACAGAGTTATCCTGAGGGCATACGTTTTTCAAAGATGAACGGTAGTGACCAACTTCGTCTTCCCAGATTTCACCTTTAAATTTCCAGTTGAGGCTCTTTTCTTTTGCTACTTTCAATTCTGGACGTTCTTTTTCGTTCACTTCGCCACCAGCCATTTGATAGCGGATGTGCTCACCAGCGCCCGAATACAATTCGTACTGAAGAACGTCATTTTGATCCAAAACGCGGTTCAAGTTAGTAACCATGTTTTTATAGTTATCTTGAAGCGCTTTACCGGCATCAACACGAAGCACGTCTTTTTCTTTCTCAATACGAGCGATACCTTGAGTACGCAAGTTTTTGATCGAAGTACGGGCTTTGTTAGCGATGTGGTACTGGATCGAATAGCTCAAAAGTTTTCTATCAGCATCAACCACAGCAGAGGATGGAGCCGCACCTGGCTTCATTTTAGCTTTCGCAGCTGCCAAGGCTTTGCTGGCTTCATTTTTCTTCGTCAGGAAGTCTTTCTCCATTTTGATCAACGTGAAAGAAATCTTGTTGAACTTCGTGATCTCGTCTTCATAGTTATTGATCTGCTTTTGCACAGATACGAAACCTGGGTGACGAGCCAATTCCACGATGAAGGCACGAGGCAAACCATCGACTTCTTTCAAGTCAGAGTTTTTCGCCCAGTTTTTCACAGTGTCATAGTAGTCCAAAGATTTTTTGTGGGAAGTTCTGTACTCTTCCAATTTCTTTTTCCATGGACCATATTTGCCGCGCATTTCTTCAAGGACTTGAACACCGTCACCGTATTGGCAAAGATTCAAGTAGCCAACCGTACGAACCACGAAGGATTCCGGGTTGAAGGCATTTTTAAAGAAGTCCGTGTGCAAAGAGAACATGTTCCCGGCAGCACCTTCATAGTCCTCAGAAAGGATCTGAGTCCAAGCGCTTTCAGTCATAGCTTGCAACCAAAGGGGGCTAGAGCGGTCTACCTTCAGGTAAGACTGGAAAGCCTCTTTGTACATGCTTTTTTGGAACTGGATACGAGCCATAGTGATCGCACCCACGTTTCGGATTTGAGATTTCTTGTCGTCTTCAGTTGCTTTCAACAATTTCTCGATGTTGATAACAGCTTCGTCGACTTTGTTTTGACGATAGTTGAAAAGACCTGAAAGCAACAACGCCTCTGGATATTTTTTGGATTTTTCATCGATGTACATCAATGCGTCTTCCATCAAACCCAGATTACCGATTGAAGAGTAGTACTTCGCACGAGTGATTTGGTAGTCATCGTTCTTAGTCACATCAAGTTCGTATTTGGCAACCAATGGATCGATCAAAGAGATGTCAGAAAGCTCCAGCACCTTGATGCCATCAACCAGGGCTTTCGTTGCTCTTTCCTGCCATTCTTTGTTCTTAGTTTCTTGGGAAACTTTGATCATGTAGGTTCTGAACTCTGTATTCAGACCCATGCCTTTTGCCGTCATCGCATAGTTATAAAGAGCTTCCAAACGGTGCTCCTTATCATCCATTAATTCTGCAAAAAGACCCATGGCCAACTCATAGTTCTGTTGGATCTCAAGGAAGATCAAAGCTTGAAGTAATTTGTAATCGTTAGGGCCCATTTCATCCATCTTTTGCAACGTCACTTGTGGTTCCGTTGTTGATGGATCTTTCACTGGGCTCAACATTTTAACATCCGGGATTTTTGTAAATGCCTCGGGAGTTGTTAAAATCTTTGGAGGATTGACCACTGCAGTGTAAGGCGGAACCTTGATCTGCATCGGGTCAATGGAAGGAGATTTTTTAATTTCCTTCACTACCAATTCACGGGAAGCGGGCAGGCGAAGAGGGCTCAAGGGAATAGCTTCCACCTGGCGCTCCATACCGATATTCAGCTCCGGAATGGCTTTGACTTTGAAGGTTTCAGTTTTCCCTTTAACTACTTTCTTTTGATAGATTTCGTATGTGGGAACGAGGCTGGATTTCACGCGCAGATTTGCAGCTGCAGGTGCACCCTGATTTTTTACGTTCAGCGCCTTATGCTGAACTTCCTGTGCGAAAGCGGCACTGCACAGAAACGGCAGTACCATCATTGCTTTCATCGGCTTTTTCATAAAGACCCCCCGGCCTTGGAAGACTGTAAAAACTTAAACTAAATTAGTGCCAGTAAGTGATACCGATTAGTAGGGAAGTATCATTTACCATTGTCGAACCTAGATCACGTGAACCAGCTGCTGCCGTACCACCATTTGGAAGTGACTGACCTGGAACATAGTATTTTTGTTGATTTTGGTTAGACCAAGTATTGATCAAATCGGCTCTCAAAGCGAAGTGCTCGGAGAAGAAGATCTGCTGGAAAATACCTAGTTTATAACCAAATGCACTTTCATTCTTGTTACCACCAACTTGGGCGATGTCATAGTTTACGTTACCAAGACCTACAGACAGACCCATGTCGAAATAGATGATCGCTTTATCAAGTGCGCTCATTTTCGCATAGAAAGGCACCCAGATACCTGAAACAAAGTACGAAGACTTAAAGATGTTATGGTTCGGCATAACTTGATAAGTCCCTACGAATTGTTGAACCGCATCGTTGTCTTTCATGTCAGCAGAGTTGTAAGACAACTCAACACCCCAACGTTCGTTGAAGAAGTAACCCAAATCCGCTCCAAAGATCGTACCTGTAGAGTACGCATCATTGAATGGGATACCAGCACGACCCGTAAGATAAAAGCGCTCTGCTTTGACGTAACGACGATTTTGTACCACGCCAAAGTCTTCGTCCTTAGCGGCCCAGTACTTGTTCTCTAGTTTTTTGATGTCAAGCTTGTCGCTGCCACGTTGCTCTGTTGATGCAGATGGTGCAGGCACTGGCTGTTTTGCTGTTTGTGCAAAAGCTTGAGCTGTCATCAAGATGAAAATTAATAGTGATTTCTTAAACATTTCGGTCCCCCGTCCTAGTTGGTACTTTTAAACAAAAATGGATATGTAACTAGCACGCGCGTTCCGCCTTGTGGGGCAGGGAACTTCCATGCGGCTACACGATTCAAAATACAGCCTTCAACAGTTGAGTTTTTCAAAGTTGTATCGCCAATGATCTGTTGTTCAACTTGACCAGTACCACCGATCGTAAATTTAACAGCGACCTTACCGAACAAATCTGGATTCGCACTCAATTGTCTTTCGTAACAGTAAAGGATTTGACCCAATTTGGATTTGATATACTGAGCGATAACCTCGCGGTCCAATCCACCCGTAATTTCAGATTCCTCTTCGATCAAACCAACACCGGCATTACCAGTGCCACCAGCTGCCATACCACCCATGCCGGAAGCGTTTTTACCGCCACCTTTACCATTTGTGGAAATCAGCACGCCACTACCGTTACCTGCAGCACCCCAGTCACGACCCGAGCGCTCGATGTTGCCCACAGCGGCCAAGCCACGACCGGAAGGACCGGAACCAGCTTTCACACCTTGAGCAAACATAACGTTCGCACTTTTCGCGCCTTGCGCTGAAACCTTACCAATCAATTTAGAAATACGACCGTCAGAGATCGATTTCATCATGTTGGCAAGTTTGCCTCCGCCACCCGCAGCAGGCGTATCGTTTTTCGGAGAAGCCGCAGCCGGAGCTGCAGCAACTTGCTGCTGTTTAGCCGCTTCGGCCTTTTTACGCTTAGGCTTAATTTCTGTTTTCACAATAATCTTTTGCGCGACTTTAGGCGGTTCTACTGCGATAGAGTGAATATCCGTCTTAGGTCCAAACAATGCGGCTGTCACAAACAGGGCAGCAGCACCCAGCATCAAGATCACGCCTTTTTTGGAATCTTCGTCCACCAAGGAAGAAGTATTGAAGCGACCCATAGCCGCTGCATCGTCCATAGAAAGGGTTCTTTGTGATACCTCGACATCACCCAACAACTGACGGTGCCAATCCTGAGAAGGCACGCAAGCCACTTTCGTGTTGCTGAAATCTGGTTTGAACGCTTTGTTCAAAGGCTGGATTTTAGTCTGTAACACGCGGCCATGTTGTTTCACCATGAACAATTGGAATTTCTTACCAACAGATTCATCGCGGCCGGCTTTATCCAGGCGGGCATAAAGGTCGACATCTTTTTTAATGGGATCGAATTTCAAAGTACATTCATCCAAAGTCACAGTCGTATCTTTGGTCAAAGCAATGGCTGGGGATTTGTTCAATCCGCTGGAGGTAGCCATGTCCATGTCCACATAGAACCACTGACCGTTGCGATATTCAAAGACACCTTGAATACCTTTTGTCTTTGGAGAAATGGAAATAATGTCCGCTAGGCGGGAAGAACCAAACGTCTGAGTTTCATTCGTTGGTCTCAATTTCCAGGTTTTTGCAGTCCCATCTTTTAGAGACTGACGTACAATCAACGTGAGCATAATACACCTCTAAGTAAAAATAATCTTAGTTATTCAAATACAGCGCAGATTCCCTGATACGGCCGTCCATATCTTTTTGTACGTCATACAACGGCATAAATTTGATACCGCGTTTTTGTACGAGATATGCGCCATCAGGGTTACGAACTGTACCCTTGAGGTTCATGTCACCGAAATTTACTTCCTGGACTTTGCGAACTGTTTTTTGCTTAGCAAATGCAGTCCCTGACCCCAGAAGAAGAAAAACTGTCATCAATTGGATGAAAGCTTTCACTTGTACCCTCCATACTACAAGTCTCCCGAAGTTACGTGCTGACCGACTTTGTTTTGATTTTTGATAAACTGAATTTTTTTGCTTAACCATTCACGCAAATCTGCTTGCGCGCTGCTGGCTTTGAATGCCTTTTCATAGGAATCCAACGCTAGCGTGGGGCTTCCTTTGAAAGTCTCAAGGATATGAGCTTGTTCCAGAAGGTAGTCGATATTGTCTTTCTTATTCGCAGTGATCAAATCTTTGATCATTGCCAGAGCTTTATCGACCTGACCCTTTTGAGCATATGATTCACTCAAAAGCGTTCCCACATTTAAAGTATACAACTGATCTTTTTGGAGTGTAGAAAATTTTTCGACAGCTCGAGAGAAATCTCCCTCTGAGAAAGCTTTCACGCCAGCGAAAGTTTCCATTTCTGTCGAAGGCATTTGCATGTCCAAAACCTTCTCAAAATATTGCATCGCGGATTTGATGCCATCTTCCTTATATGTCAAACGAGCTTTTTGATATACATAAGGAGACGCTTCAGGTTGAGCCTTCAATGCAGCATCAATTAACCACATCGCTTTGTCGCTATAACCCTTACCTTCGCTACCTACGCTTGCATAGAAAAGACCAAGGGCTCTTGTTTCTTTTCTCTTAGCGAGTTCCAGGCCCAGTTTTTCTACGATGTCGAACTGTCTAGAACCATAACAATTTGCCGCAACTTCGAAAGTGTTTACTTTTGAAATATCGCCAGTCATTACAGCCGTTTTGTTACATGTCTTATTAGGACGAATCTCATAACGAGACACTTTCCCAATCGTCATATCTGGAGAAGAAGGAAGGAATACACCCAATTTTTCCGGAGCCGGGAACTGTGCAATCGGAGTGATTGTTTTGTCAGCGCCAATGCTCACGTAAGAACGAGTTGTTGTTGCGGATTGGCCAACAGTCGCTGCCAAAGCTTTTAACTTCGCATCGTTGTCGTTCTTTTTATCCTGGATAGGATTCGTCAATTTCGCAAGCTCACCACGCAACTGTTTTTGATCATCCGCGCTTAATGAAGCGGGAAGTGGCATGGACGTTAAGCTATCAATGTAGTTGCCATACACACGGTCAATACCGCGCAAAGCATCTAACTGTTGATATGGGTCTTTCGACATTTTCAAAGCTGTGACGTAAGCCGTTTGCGCTTTATCAAGCTTTTCAGTTTTGATTGCAAGAACTGTTGCGAATTTCTCTTCACGCGCTTTCACACTTTGAGAGATGAATTCTTTTTCCAATACGGCTGCCTGAATCAGACGGGCTGCTGCACGAGTTTCTGCAGGAACAGAACGACCGTTGGCTTTCATCGAAAGATCAAATGCCGCCGTCATTTTGCCTGCGTCAAGCAAGGCTTGTGCTTTTTCAATCATCGCTTCTGTCGTGTAAGGCTCGATACCTTTGGCAGAAATCTGATTCAAAAGCTTATCGTACTCTGGGGACTTCTTGTCGTTTTTATAAGAATCAAGAAGTTTACCATAAATACGCTCTGTTGTTTTGCTGTCTGCTGCTGAAAGGATACCCATATAAGAGGCACGGGCATCTTTCACACGTTTTTCCATCACGTAGATATCAGCCGCTGCTTCCAGGTATTGGTTGCGACCTTTTTTATCCAGCTCCGCTACTTTTGCCAAGGTATCAGCGGCTTTTGCTGTCTGACCGATCTCAGCATAAGCTTTTGCAGCATCTTTCAAGGCGTCCAGGTTCTTTTTGTCGTCTGGATATTTTTGCACGTATTTCAAAGACATCTCAGCAGCGTCATAGACTTTGCCTTCAGTATAAAGAATACCGATGGCCTGCCACAAAGCATCTTGAGAAAGCTTGGAGTTGTCATGCTCTTTCGCGTAGGCAATCAACTTTTGAGCCGCTTGATCTTTATCACCAGTTTTTGCAAACTCCTGAATTTCAGTAAAGTGTGCTTCTTCCTGGATCTTGTTCATGTTCTTTTTACGGGAAGCATCTGTCGTGGAGTTCGCGATTTGTTTCGAGAACTCTTTGATACCCACGAAGTCTTTTTTGATATTAAGCATATCCAAAACCAGGTCTTCTGATTTTCTGCGGATATCGTCGTTGCCTTTCAATGTCGTCAAAGGCTTCAACCATTTTTCAGCTTCAGGGTAATTGTTTTCTTCGTAAGCGATGTGACCGATTTTAAACTTAACCGCAATAGCGTACTTCCCAGTCGGGTGTTTCGCCAGATAGTTTGCAGCCAGTTCTTTACGCTCGGATTCCTTTAAAGGTTCTGACTTTTTCTCGACAGATTTTTCTTTCGAGAACAGGGCAGCGTAGTTCGCATCGTGGCGCAAAATATCGTCAGTGGATTTATCACCCACCATTTTATATTGCGTTGACGCCTCATCGTATTTACCCAATTGGAAAAGCAGTTCCGCATAAGCAAAACGTGTTTTCAAATCAGGTTTCGCTGGATCTTCGATATCCAACATCAATTTGAACAATTGTTGAGTCAGGTTGGAGAATTCAGTGTTTTGTTTGTTCTTAAGCCAAATCTCCCACCATTTTTTTGCCATATCCAGGCTGGTGCGACGGAAACCTTCATCACAAGAAGTGATAACGGCGTCTTTTTTCTGCTCTTTTTTCCATGAAGAATCAGCACGGCACAGATCCGAAGCAAATTGCATGTGCTTCAAAACCAAATCTCGTTTTTTCAACGTCTCGTTGGCTTCAACCAATAGCAAATGAGATTTAACCACATCCGGACCAGTTGGATGTTTATCGATGTATTCTTCCAGGAAGATATTCATTTCTTTTTGACGGCTGTGCGATTCGTAAAGTTTCGCAAGGTTCATCATAGACTCACCCAACTCTTCAGTCGTTGTGATGTCTTCAAAGAAAGAATAAAGTTTATTTGCAGGGTAGGAGTCACCAATGAAAATCGTCAAATCTCGCAAAGCTTCTTTACGAAGATTGTGACGGTTTGTTGGGACTTCGCCATCTTGAAGTGGTGGATTGTTTTTTACAACCTGAACCAGTTTCTTGATACCGCATTCGCTATCGCGCATGTTGTAGCAAGCCCAAGCGGCTTTATACATACCGTAGGAATAAACACGGCTGTTTGGGAATTTTTCGAGTCTTTCAAATTGCTCCAGGGCCGCAGCAAATTTGCCTTGGTCGTAAAGCAACTCACCCAAAGCCAATGTTCCGTCCGGAACCAATGGGGATTTTGGGAAGTTCGTCAAAAGACGTTGATAAAGTTCGTTCGAACCTTTCATTTGACCCACTTGTTGGTGAGCAAAGGCGTTGTTGAACAGAACCTCATCCATGAAACGGAATTTTGGGAAGTCCGATTCGATTTTGGAATAGATTTTCATCGCGCGTTTAACTGACTCAGTTCCTTTTTCATTGGGAATCGGGAACGGGGAGAGTTTCATCATCGGGTTGTCACGGTTCAAGTCAAAGAAACGACCGGACTTAGAACGGCGCATGTAAAGCTCCGCAAGGCGGTACCATAAGTCCGCCTCGTTAGATGAGCCTTTTTGCTTTTTTATGACCGCTTGAAGGGAATCGATCGCTTTATTTTCCGAGCGAGTGATCATCAACTCGGAACGAAGAGCTTTCTTTTCGTTTTCACCTTCGTCGTTAGACATACGGACTTCTGGGATAAGTCCTTTTTCATTCTTTTCTGCAAAGCACAACAACGAGAATAAATGTATTGCTAAAATGAGCGTTAGCGTCTGCAGTTTCATAATATTAATCCCCTACGAGGGTCACCAATTTCAACTGAGGAAAGCCAGCCATTGAAGCCGTGTACATCACTTTGCGAAGTGTCGCATAAGGGAGGTCTTTATCTGCTTGCAATAGGATCTTGCCTTCTTTGACCCATTTTTCCTTTTCGGTAGAATTTTTAGCCAAATGGTCCAGTTTGTCGAACAATGGCTTAATAAAATTCGTATCCGAAGATTCCAGGTCCTGAGGCAGGAATTCTGCATCTTTCACATCTGCGATTTTGGTCTGGTCGATTTTTAAAGCTTCTTTAGAAATAGAGATTTTCACGGCGTTAACCGGATTTGACGTTGAAGCCGAGGATGGCAAACGCAAACCGTTTTCCGGGATGATCTCTACGTCAGAAGTCGAGTAAGATTGTAACAAGAACACCAGAAGGATCGTAAACATATCCGTCATTGAGGTTACATTCAGTGCGAATGTGGAATTCTTTTTGATGTTCGGGTCAAAGCGACGACGGCGTGACATGTTAGCCCTCCATCATGTTCGAGAAGATAACTTCAGGAAACATGTACTTCGTTTCAACATTCTTACCTTGTTTCGTGTCGAAAACAGGGAATGTCACTTTGCTATCGTGAGCCTGGCGGGCCTCATCCATTACTTTAACGATGTCATTGTAAGGGATTTTGCCATCAGGGTTCAGCTCAATCTTGAAAACTTCAGGATTGGCTCTTTTCACTTCAACTAATTTTGCGTGCAGAGCAGGCAAGTCCAGGTGACCGTCCTTCAAAGGAACAGACTCTGTGCTTTCTTTGCCAGCTTTATTGATCACGACAGTGAAACCATCTTTTGCATCAACTTCAAGGGAGATTAAAGTTGGTTTAGTGTCTTGTTCGTTACGTTGGATCGCTTCAGAAACCACTTGTGGCAGTTCTGTTTCGATCACCATCATTTGCACGAACGCTGAAGATACCAGAAGTACCGGTACTAGCTTCACCATCACGGCAAGTAGTGGCGCCAAGTCCAATTCGAACTCACTGTTGTGATTGATTTTGATTTTTTTAGCGCGTCTCATACACCCACCCAATAAGATTTAAAGTTCCATCTTAAGCTTTTGAATAAGCTTTGCCCGAAGGCTTCAATTAAGAAGCCTTGCCTGGAGCAGATGGAGGAGTTACTGCTGGAGCAGCAACGTGGTCTGGGAATACGTTTTGACGAGAAAGGTTTGGAATGTGTGCGCTCGTCAACAACTCTGTCAACTTACCGCATTTTTCCATCATCTCTTCTAGCAACTCATTTTGACGAGAAGTTAGGAAAGAGAAGAACACCATCGCAGGGATCGCAACCGCAAGACCCAACGCTGTTGTATACATGGATACCGAGATACCTTGCGCCAAAAGTTGTTGTTTCAAAGCAGGGTCAGCAGATGCTACCGCTTGGAACGACAAGATCAGACCGTGGATCGTACCCAAAAGACCCATCAACGTAGCAACGTTGGCTAACATTGAAAGATAGTGAAGGCGTTTTGTGTACAAAGGTACGTTTTCAGACAAAGCGATATCGTGTGCTTGGAAGATTGTGTCGTCATCACGATCAGCTTTTTCAAGGATCGTTTTGAAAGCAGCAGCCAGAGGTTTTTTCTCAAGTTGTGCACAAAGAAGCAAAGCTTCGTCCAATTTTTTAGCTAGAACTAGAGTTTGGATTTTACCCATGAACTCGTCCACATTCATGCCGTACTCTTTATAGAGCATTTTCGCACGTTCTGCGACCAACACTAGTGAACCGATACCTGTAAGAAGAATTAACCAGCCTACGACGCCAGATTCATTCATGAACTTTAAGAATGCCATTTGTTTCCCCCTTGGAACCGCCACCGCGAGCCCATTTAGTTAATTGAACCGAACCAGCTTCTGGCACCTGGAGGAAACGAACAGCGTAGTGCAAGCCGGATTTCACGTTAAGTCTTTGTTTCGAATAATTCTTTCGGACGATTTCGCATAGAACATTAAATTCTACAGGATTTACATCCGAACTTCTGAAATGAAGCATGATTTTTTGACCTAAGTATAGAAGGGGATCGTTCAACAGAACTAAAGCCCCGTTCTCACTGACGGACAAAGTGTGACCATCAAAGAATGAATGGTCATTGTGGGCGTAGATAGGAGTTTTCAAATCTCTACGCGGAAATTTTCTTTCGATGAAAGCGCCAGACAAGTGATCCTTGGTTTGAATCAAACGGGCCAAGCGGTCTTTCGAGAATTCTGGAAGCTCGCCAACGAGGGTCCAGTTTTCAAGATGCGGAGCCCAAGCATAGTTATAATCTTGAAGCTCAGCGTTTTGGATCATTGAGATCATGGATCTGTATTCGTAGGGACCGTATTTCATGTCCCCGCGAAGGATGTACCATTGCTCAAGATTTGCTGCTGCAGATTGTTCCCCACCCATTACACAATCCTTTTCTTAGATCTTGATCGATTTCGGATCGAAGTTGATTTTCACGTTAGAGTTCGCATTTGGAATCGCGCTGCCATGGAAAGTAATCGTCAAAGTTGCGGCATCGTAAGTCCAACCGTTAGTAGAATTCTGTTGAACAGTTACGCCATCAACAGTTACTACGATCGTTTCTGGAATCGGTTCGCGAGTCAGTTTGAAAGAAGCTGACAACTGGATGATCGAATCAGAGATCAACTCTAAAGTTGTACCGAAGTTCGAGCACAAGGAACCGTTGATACCACCAGTTTTGTTAGTGATTTCATGGTAGCGAGTCGGGAACTTGTCAGTTTTCAATTGATCGCGGCAAGCTGTATCTTGGATAGCTATGTTGGAAACAGAATAGTTTCTACCGTTAGCTGTACCACCAGTATAAGTATCTAGGAAGTCGATGTAATTCTGTACTGGGTACAGTTTATTGTTCGTATAGCTTTCGCTGAATGTGCTTACTGACTGAGAGAAGTCTTCTTCGTCAGATACGATGATGATAGCAAGCGTTGCATCTGGACGACGGAAGCCAGCATTAAACGGATCGTTAAGGATCTGTTTGATACTTTCAAATGCACGTTCGTCACCGTTACCGTTGATGCCTTGTTTTACGTTCGTAACGAAAACATTGCTCAAGTTCGGTGTATTTTTATCCATCACATAAACGCCAGAGCGAGTGGAAGAACCAACTGCGCCTGTACCATCTCTTAGTCTTGCTTTTTCAGAAGATGCGTTGAACTGTTTTTCCCAAGCATCAGTTGTACCCACAGCCATGTGGAAGTCACTGTTGTTTTGGTTAAAGCGCGCGATGAAGGACTGGAAGTTCGCAGCCAAGTTGTCTTGAGATGTTTTCATGGAACCAGAGTTATCGATCACCCAAAGGATGTCGATTTTCTTTGGTACATAGACAGCTTCCTGCTTATAAGAATCTGAATCAGCGAGGGTAGAGTAAGTACCACCACTTTTTCCGCAACCAGCTAGCATTGTTAGCGCTGAAGCAACTACTACTGACTTGCGAGCGATTTGATTGATCATACGGTTTGCCCTCCTGAGCCCCACCATGTTCGTGATGGATTCAGTTTCGTTTAATTAGTGACAAAACTGAAATTGACCGCAACCTAGTGATTTTATTTTTTTATTCAAAAACGGTTTCACTATGAGACGCGGTAAAGTATTGAAATCATAGATGGTGATCGCGAACACCAGGGCAAAAATATTTTTCAGTCGTCAACATTTTGGACGTTTTGCGGGAAATATTTCTTGAGAACTCGGGGTAAGTCTGTGTTTTTTTAGGAAGTTCCTCGAATTCGTCGAACTTTTTGACGAATTTCACTTACATTTTTTCGGGCGGTTTGCAGGAACATCGGTGTGTTTTTGCTGAAAACGGTCGACTTTGTTTTCACCCGTACGGAATGTGGGCGTAAATTTCCGCGGAAGTGGAAAGTCTTTCTGCATGTGTTCAGTTTGTTGATGTGGAGTTTTGTTGTCGCTTGGGCAAAGAGTTCGACAGAAATTGGATTTAGGATTTTTTGTCTAATGGGATCATTATTTTTTCTGCGGTGGGTTTTATTTTGCTGGGGAGTGTGAGATGGGGATATATTTTTTCATTCATTCATTCATTCATTCATTCATTCATTCATTCATTCATTCATTCATTCATTCATTCATTCATTCATTCATTCATTCATTCAACCACTTTGCGGTACTCCCCATCTGATTAGTTGTAGGACTTCTTTCCCCACATTAAAGAAAATCTACCTTCATCATCTATTGTGAATCTCGCAAACGCACATCCAAAACTGGCGGAAAGAAAAACTTCTTAAAGAGCAAAAAGAAAAGCGAAAGGAAGACCGGTCAGGGATCGAACGTTACACGCGCCTTGATCTGAAATTCATATGCTGCTCGTAAATTGAATTCGATCGAAGAGATTTTTGGGGCTCTTCAATAAATAACAAAAGAATCAACGATTGATTGATTGATTGGTTGATTGATTGATTGATTGGTTGGTTGGTTGGTTGGTTGGTTGGTTGGTTGGTTGGTTGGTTGGTTGGTTGGTTGGTTGGTTGAGCACCGAAGCGGTGTCTACATTATGTCATTGAAAAAGTTGTAACATAAATATTGTTGACGGGTTTTTCTTCATTCGAGGACTGGCTTGGTCAGGTGATCTTACTTTTTATTCCAAAAAATTCCAAATACCTGATTTCTCTTCTTGTAGCCGTTTCTATTGCTTTGAGTGTGGATTTAAAAATGGACCTTGATGCGACTCGAAAACAGGCCGGGAAATCCCGTGCTATAAGAATCTCATCGAAAGGAATTATATGAACAAACTTTCCAAGATGAATAATGATGAATTAGAAGCTAGCTTTAAAGTATTCGTAAAGAACGAGCGCAAGATTTTGCATATCATTCTTGAACACAACAAAGAAATCGATTCCCGTCGATTGTTCTTGGAGCGTGGTTTCGATTCTACGTTGAGCTATTTGATTCATACGCACGGTTACAGCAAAACCGCCGCCGAGAAAAGACTTTATGCTGCTCGTTTAATGAGGGACGTTCCAGAAATTGCAAATAAAGTCGAAGAGGGCAGACTGAATTTGTCTCAATTGTGCCAGGTTTCAAGCGCGATCAAACAAAAGGAGCGAGTTCAAAAAACTGATGTGTCAGTTGAAGAAAAAGCTTCATTGCTTGCCTTGGTTGACGGCAAGAATTGTTGGGATACGCAGAAAGAGCTTTCATCTGCACTAGATTTGCCTTTGAAGCCGACTGAAAAGCAGCTGGTTCAAAAGGATGAATCGGTTCATCTGCAAATAACTCTTTCCAAAGAGCAACACGACTTATTGATGAAGTCCCAACAGCTCGGCTTCCATTTGCTTCAACAAAATCACGATCATTCGTTGGCAGGTTTGATTGAGGTCCTTTGCACGCAATTCATTAAATTGAAGGAAGTAGGCTCAAAAGAAATTGCGATTGATGGCTCATCCGTTTCCAACCAGGAAACTCCTGAAGTGCAGTATGGAGCGAATCGCAAAAACACCGAAGCGGTGTCTATGGTGAGTCATAATAAAACGATCACGCCGAAAACTCGTCGATTTATTCTGATGCGAGATCGTTGCTGTCAATTCGTGGATAAAAGTACGGGTTTGATCTGTGAAAGCAAAATGGGTCTTCAGGTTGACCATATTATTCCCCGCTGGGCAGGAGGAGATAATTCAGAAGCAAACTTACAGGCTCTATGTGGTCAGCATAATCGATTGCGCTACAGACAGCAGGCGGGAATGAATCTTAATTGAGAGTTTTATTGAAAATGCAGATATGAGCGCTCTTTGTTGGGCGCTTTTAGCAGAATATGGAAGTTTTGTTTTAAAAGGAATGAGATGAGTGTTTTCAAAATGAATGTTTGATTGTCTTTGGAAAGCGGGAAATAGAAATTTGAAATTTGAAATTTGAAATAAGAAATAAGAAATAAGAAATAAGAAATAAGAAATAAGAAATAAGAAATAAGGAATAAGGAGTAAGGAATAAGGAATAGGAAATAGGAAATAGGGAATAGAGAATAGAGAATAGAGAATAGAGAATAGAGAATAGAGAATAGCAAATGAGGAATGAGGAATGAGGTATGAGGAAGTAGAAGTAGAAGTGGAAGGAGCCAAACCCAAAAGAATGGCCCGATAAAATTACTTTTTAAGAGCCGCCTTAGCTTTCAACCAAAACTGCTCTTTCTCTTCCACATTCAGAGCGCCCCAGTCTTTCCCATCAGCCGAAGCAAATTCAACCATCTTATTAAACCGCTCCTCAAAACGAGCATTACCCTTACGCAAAACCTGCTCAGGCTCCATACCCAAGTGACGACCCAGCTGTGCTAACGAAAATAAAACATCCCCAAGCTCATGCTCAATTTCAGAATCCACGTCGTTATCCAAAGCCTCGCGCAGTTCATCGAACTCCTCTTCGACCT
Source organism: Bdellovibrio sp. HCB185ZH (assembly GCF_047302455.1). Classification (GTDB taxonomy): domain Bacteria; phylum Bdellovibrionota; class Bdellovibrionia; order Bdellovibrionales; family Bdellovibrionaceae; genus Bdellovibrio. The sequence goes on along the minus strand of NZ_CP178624.1, from coordinate 956,947 downwards.
TTAACATCACGCCTTCAACATTTTCCCAGTCGAATTTGTATTTCTCCGTGCGTTTGCCTATTTTATAAGCGCGCTGCAAAGCGGGAAGTGGCGGTACTTTCAATGCATAATCAGGCTTAGCACCAGCTTCCTTCTTTTTAATCTCATCCCAGTTCTTAACAACCTCAGCAGCATCAGCCACCTTCACATCGCCGAACACATGAGGATGGCGGCGCACCAGTTTTTTTGCCACATTTTCAATCACATCAGCCAGAGTAAATGCTCCACGTTCGGAAGCGAGTTGTGAATGAAGAACCACTTGAAAAAGCACATCGCCCAATTCATCTTTCATCTTGCGATCGCGCTCGGCAGAGCCATCCTCAATGGCCTCCACCAATTCAAAAGTTTCTTCGATTGCATACTGGGTCAAAGACTCATGAGTCTGCTCTTTATCCCAAGGGCAGCCGTCGGGGCCGCGAAGACTTGCGACGATCTCGACCAAGGACTCAATATTACGTAATTCAGAAGGAGTTTTTGCCATACAGCGCCTCGACTTTTTGATGGAATCCGCTCTATCTTAGCGCAAACACAGAGTGATTTCGACAATTAAGTTAATTAGCGATACGCTAATCGGGATAAGGACAACAGTCTGTAATATGCCTCAGCGTGGTAAAGGTTCAAAAAAAAATGAGAGTCATGCGACTCGGGTTAATTACGAAGATCACAGTCTAAAATTTTTGGACTGGGTAGATTCCATTGGCCTTGAGAAAACTTTCTTCGGACGTGCGTTGCATATGCTGGAAGAAAAGCTTTTCGTGCGCAGAGCTGCTTTTATTTTCCTGTACTGCGTCCTACTCTCCTACACAATCTTTTATCAATTCGATGTGCCCTATAACTTCAACGTCGGTGACGTCGCAAAATACGACGTAACATCGCCCATCGGTTTTGAAATGACCGACGAAGTAACGACAGAAGAAAAGCGGATGAAGGCCGAGTACGCAGTACCGGTCGTTTACGATTTCGATACCAGCGTATTTGAACGTGTATCCCTGGGGTTAATCCATTCCTTCCGTACGATGCGAAATTACCAGCGCGAAGTCGCATGGCCAAAACAGCCAGCCGCGCAAAGAGCCAAAGTTAAGGAATTCTTCCAATACAAAAAAGAATTCGAATCAGAACTGGGCGTGAGTGTTTCTGATTTCATGTACGAGTGGCTGATCGATAACAAGTTCAGCGCCCGCATCGAAGCCATCATGATTCGTAACCTAGAAAACTGGTACGAACAAAAAATCGCCGAAGCCCCGGATCGCTTTATTCCAGCAGGGCAGACAACGGTCGTAGCCCGCGTGGTTCACAGAAACAATCTGGGTCGTGAATTCAACATTTCCCGTGCGGAAATCATGGACATCCAAGATCCAGATCACTTCACCCTGGAAGACCGCAAAGAATTAGATCGTTTTCAAGAGGGTGACCGCGCCAACATCCTGTACTTCGCAAGATCACTCCTGGTGCCGAATCTGACGCTGAATAAGCAAGAAACAGCCAGCCGCAAACAAGCCTCCCGAGATGCGGTGATCCCAGTGAATATCACGATCAAAAAGAACCAAGTGATCGTGGCCCAAGGTTCCGTCGTTCAGCCATTCCACATGGCAGTCGTAAAACAAATCGAAAACATCCGCTCTGATAAACGTAAAGACCTAACAGCCCTGGCCATGGCCCTGATGCTTTCCATGGCGATTATCGTATTCTTCTCCTACTTAAAACGTTTCAGCCTTAACCGAGTGAAAGTAGACTTCAAAGACCTGATGGTCATGATGCTGATCACTTTCGGCACGATCTTATTCACGAAAGTCTACCTGTTCGTGATCGACGCTGCTTTCGTTTCAAAACTGGGTCACTTATTACCAGCAACATTCTTCCTGTATGCAGCACCGATTGCGACCGGTCCGATGTTAGTGGGCCTTTTGATCACATCCGGCGAAATCGTTTGGCTCTACACAGCCTTCGTTTCCCTCTGTCTGGGCATCATGGTCGATTACAATTACGCGCTGATGTTATTTAGTATGATCGGCGGTATCGCTGCCGCTCGTGGCGTGTTCAACTGTAAAACCAGAAACGACATTTACTTTGCCGGAGTCAGAACCGGTGTTGTGAACGCCTTGGTGATCGCCTTCGTTCTAACAATGACTCGTTTTGATCAAGAGGGCGCATTAAGAGAGATCCTGTTCGCCATTCCAGCAGGTTTCATCGGCGGTATCCTAAGCTCGCTGTGTGCAATGATGTTCATTCCATTATTGGAATCCATCTTTAACTACACAACAGACGTAAAACTCCTGGAACTATCAAACTTAAATCATCCGCTCTTAAAAGACATGATCGTCAAGGCCCCAGGGACATATCATCACTCGATGATGGTGGGTTCGATGGTGGAGGCCGCGGCCGAAGAAATCGGTGCGAACTCGCTCTTGGGTAAAGTTATGTGCTATTACCACGATATCGGTAAAATGGAGCACGCAAACTACTTTATCGAAAATCAAAAACCCGGAAACAACCCTCACGATCATATCTCGCCATTCATGAGTAAAACCCTGTTGATCGCCCACGTAAAAGACGGGGTGGAGATGGGTGTGGCTTATAAATTAGGTAAGCCGATTATCGATGGTATTATTCAGCATCACGGAACCACGTTGATTTCGTATTTCTATAACAAAGCCTTAGATCTTAAAAAAGAAGAAGACCCGGAAATCAGCGATCAAGATTTCCGTTATCCAGGTCCGAAACCACAATTTCGTGAGGCTGCCTTGTGTATGCTCGCGGATTCCATCGAAGCGGCGGCAAGATCCCTGGATGAACCCACACCAGCGCGCTTACAAAACATCGTTAGAAATATCGTGCAAAGAAAATTCTCTGACGGGCAGTTGGATGAGTGTAATTTGACCCTGAAAGATATTTCCAAAGTTGAAGCCGCTTTCATTCGCATCCTTTTGGGTATATACCATCAGCGTATTGATTACCCACGCTCGGCCGGTGGCCAGTTGGGCGAGTCTACGCCAACGCCGGCGCCAAAATAAGGACAGTATGCAGGTTCTGATCATCAATGAATCGAAACACACGGTGCCCCGCAAGTTCATTCAGGAATGGATGGATCAAGTCGTGGCCGAGCTTAAAAAGCGTAAGGTATTAAACGCTGAAAAAGCCCGTCGTGAATTAACGTTGGTATTCTTAGATAAAAAACCCGCGCAAAAGATCAATAACGAATTCCGTGGGAAAGACTATGCCACGGATGTCTTGTCATTTGACTCGATGGACCCTTCAAGTTTCGGCGAGCTTATTTTGTGCCCTGAAGTGCTGAAAAAACAAGCGAAGGAACACAAGCTGACATTCCAAAAAGAGCTGGGTTACATGCTCTTGCACGGAACGCTGCATCTCTTGGGATACGACCACGAGACGAATGAAAAAGACGCCAAAGAGATGTTCGATCTTCAGGATGCGATCTTTGAGCGTTTGCTGCGTAGCCCCACTTGACACCCTGACATTTAGAAATAACTATAATCGGGTCCAGGATGACTGGATCAGAAGTAGGGATATAAATGTCGATTATTACTGAATCCTCAGACGTTAAAAAACGTATCAACGAACTCGAAAGCTTCGCCAAGGAGCTTCGGGGGTATCTTTGACCTAGATAAAAAGAAAAAGCGCCTTGATGAGCTCGCGATTCAGGCAGAAAATCCCGCACTCTGGGGTAAGCCCGAAGAAATGCAAAAGCTCAACAAGGAAAAAAGCCTGCTGGATAAAGCCGTGGGCGAGTTTGATTCTTTTACGAGTCGTTTGAGTGATGCTTCAGTCCTACTGGAAATGGCAGCAGAAGCCACCGATGAGGCGAGTTTTACGGAAGTAAAAACGGAAGTCTCTTCCTTAGAAAAATTAGCGCAAGATTTAGAATTAAAACGAGTTCTTAATGGAGAACTTGATGGCAATAGCACGTACCTTTCAATCAACTCGGGTGCCGGTGGGACCGAGTCCTGTGATTGGGCGGAAATGCTTCTGCGCATGTACACGCGTTACGCTGACAAGCATGGTTATAAAACCCAAGTCATCGAGATGACCGAGGGCGAGGGAGCAGGAATCAAATCCTGCACGCTGCTTATCGAAGGCCCGTATGCTTATGGATACCTAAAAGCGGAATCAGGAGTTCATCGCCTTGTGCGTATTTCTCCGTTTGACTCGAACGCTCGTCGCCACACGTCGTTTTCGTCAGTGTTTGCCTGGGCGGAGGTTGATGACGACATCAATATTGAAATTCGTCCCGAGGATTTAAAAGTCGATACTTATCGTTCTAGCGGCGCCGGCGGTCAGCACGTGAATAAAACGGACTCTGCCGTACGTATGACTCATATCCCAACGGGTGTGATCGTGTCTTGTCAGATTGAACGCTCTCAAGTGCAAAACCGTGAAAAAGCTTTGAAGATGTTGAAGGCGAAACTTTACGAAATTGAACTTGAAAAGCGCAATGCCGAAAAAGACGCGATGAACTCATCAAAAAAAGCCAATGAGTGGGGATCGCAAATCCGTTCTTACGTGATGCACCCTTATCAAATGGTCAAAGATCACCGCACGGATTTTGAAACCAATCAGGTGGATGACGTGATGGACGGTGATTTGGACGGCTTTATCATGGCTTACCTGAAAGAGCAGGTGAACCAGGAAGTGAAGCCCTCGTGAATAGAAACTCCCTCATCTGGATTGCCTGGAAATTGCTGAATTCAAAAAGAACCTTGTTCGGGGGAGCTGCTCCCTTGGCCTTATTTGGTTTGGTTTTGGGTGTGGCGTCTTTAGTTGTATCCATGGCCGTGATGAGTGGTTTTGAAACGACTTTGCAAAAAGCCATGACCGATGTTTCGGGTTATGTGCAGGTCGTAAAACGTTCGCGCTTTCCCGATGACTGGCGCGAACTGGAAGAAAAAATCCGTAAAGCCGATCCTAAATTAGTAAGCTCTGCGCGTTTTGTTTATGTTGAAGGCATCATGGCTCACAACGGGCAAATTTCGGGCGTTCTTATAGAGGGCATCGATAAAGACCGCGTTAATGAGACATTGAATCTAGGAAGCCGCGTGAAAGAAGGCTCTGCTGATTTATCAGAACCCTCTGACGTGCCCCTGGCATTGATCGGATCGGGACTGGCTAAAAAAATGGGACTTCAAATCGGTGATCAGTTCCGCGTGGTTTTACCGATCGCAGACTCCTCGGATCCCTCAAGCTTTAATAGAAAAGTCGGCACCTTTAAATTGCAAGGTGTCGTCGAGCTTGGAAAATACGAATGGAATGAACGCTTTATCATGATCGACCTCAAGGTCGCTCAAAATGTAGCAGCCATCGGTGATCGTTACACGGGCTTGATGTTGAAATTTGATGATGCCGCCTATGCCCGCGAGGCAGGGTTTCGTATCAGTACAGCTTTAGGCGCACCTTACTGGGTTCGCGACTGGCGCGACTCGAATGAAAATCTGTTCGATGCCGTGGCGGTTGAGCGCCCCGTGATCTTCTTTGTCGTCTCTATCATCATTTTCGTGGCCGCTTTTAATATCTCGTCCTCGCTGTTTGTAAACGTCATGCAAAGATTTAAAGACATCGCGATTTTAAAAACCGTCGGGGTCAGCCGCAAAGACATCATTAAAATTTTCGCAGCCCAAGGTTTGATCTTGGGTGGGGCGGGATTGATTCTGGGTTTTATTTTAGGACTGATCTTATGCGTGCTTTTCAACTGGGCGCAGGGCCGTTTGGGATTGATCTCAGGTGCCGTGTACCGAGTTGATTCTATTCAAGTGAACGTCCGCTTTCTAGATACCGTCGCGATTTGTTGTGCGACGATGTTGATTTGTTTTCTTGCGACTCTCGCTCCTGCAAAACGTGGGGCTGATCTTAATCCTATGGAAGGACTGCGAAATGAATAATCCAACCAGCAATTTTCTTTCCGTTCGCAATATTCATAAGTCTTACCCGAGCGGTAATGGCGAGTTGGAAATCCTTCGCGGTGTAAGTATGGACATCCATGGGGGCGAAGCTCTTGCGATTCTGGGCTCTTCGGGAGCGGGGAAAAGCACCCTTTTGCAAATCATGGGAACGCTCGATCGTCCGACAATGGGTGAGGTGACTTTTGAAGGTCGAAACCTGCTGGCGATGAATGACGAGGAGCTTTCCAAATTTCGTAATGCGGAAATGGGCTTCGTTTTTCAATTCCATCACTTGTTAAGCGAATTCAATGCGGTGGAAAACGTGATGATTCCTTGTCGAGTGGCAGGGGAATCACCAAAGGCTGCGAAAGAAAAAGCATTGCACTTATTGGAGTTCATGGGACTTGCCGACCGCGCGGATCACTACCCGAATCAATTGTCGGGCGGGGAGCTGCAGCGTGTGGCGATTGCTCGCGCTTTGGTTCGTCATCCTAAAATCTTATTTGCTGATGAACCCACGGGGAATTTGGACTCGAACACGAGTGCAAAAATCCAAGAATTATTTTTCCGTTTAAAAGAAGAAATGAAATTGGCATTGGTGATCGTGACCCATGATTTGACGTTTGCGACGCGATTCCCAAAAGTTTACAGAATGAAAGACGGTCTTTGGGTCTAAGGACAAGCCTCGTCCGCCTAGTGATTTAAACGCGGCTTATTCTTTTCGATCCAAGGGATATAATCGGGAACATACATCGCTTTCACGATGCCGTGACAATAGGTCATCGCATCCGGACCGAAGGTGGTAGAGATCACTCCCGCCAACTGATATTCACCATTTACCTTGTAGAAAACAGGCCCTCCCGAGTCGCCCTCGCAAGCACCTCTGATTTCACCTTCCGTCAAATACATGGCTCCCTTTTCGCCTTTGTAATTCACTAAAACATTCTTAAGGCTTTTAGTTGTGGAGCGAAGGTAGCTCGCATCAATAGAAGTTTCAGAAGTTCGGCCGTATCCTGCCAAAGTCACTTCCTGTTCCGAAAGTTTCGCTTTTCCGTCATAGAGCGGAACCGGGACGTAGTCCTCTGGAACAGCTTTTTCTAATTTCAGCAGAGCCACATCGTTGAAGTGTTTATTTCCGTCATCTAAGTACTCTTCATGCAGAATCCAGTTGGTGACGGGGATCGAGTGGGTCACGCGGTCAAAGCCCGACTCCGGTGACATGTCGATGTGTGGAATGACGTAATATTTTTTAATCGCAGAGTTGATACAGTGAGCAGCCGTTAATACAACATCCTTATCAATCATCACGCCTGTGCAGTAACCGCGACCGCCCATTTGCGTTGTGCCTAAAATTAGAACAACTTTTTTAACCAGGATGTCATCGGCCCTTACTTTGTCTCCACCAACAATATTCGGGAAGCGATCGATGTTTTTGTAAGGCACAGAACTGCACGCGGCTAAGCTTGCGAAGAGAACTAATGCTAATAGTCGTGCTGATAATTTCATCAAATCACCTCTGAAGGACATTCCATTTATCGGAACAAGAGACGTTGTTTTGAAGTGATTAATTGTCCACAAGTCAGTTAGCGTTATCGCTCTGTGAATTCTTGACCCGTGTGCCGCCGCTAGTCACTCGGTCGCTTTTTTATGTACTAGACTTCGGTCGTGGGCTACGATTTTCGAGTTTAAAAGGTAACTATCGAGAAATCTTTGAGATTTTTGAAAATTGAGACCGTGAAAGGTCCCTCTCGGTTGGAGATTCGAACTTGATTAAGCTTCTGTGTACTTTGTTATTAGTTACTGCCACATCGACTTCGATGGCGGCTCCCAAGAAAAAAGCTCCCAAGAAAAATGGGGCGACGGCGTCTGCGCAAACTCAAGCGACATCTTCTGGTATCACCATTAAATCCATCGAAGTGGCAGGCAATCGTAAAATCGAAAAAGATGCGATCTTAACCAAGATCAATTCGAAAGCCGGGGCTGAGTATGATTCAGCAACTGTGCGTGCGGATGTGGAAGCACTTTTCAAACTTGGTTTTTTCAACAACATCGAAGTGGATCGTCAAGTCACAGGCAAAGAAGCCGTGTTGACGTATAAAGTTTTGGAAAAACCTTCCATCACTGAAATCACCTATGAAGGTAACAGCGAAATCAAGTCTGAGGACATCGCTGATGCCACAGGGATTAAGGCATATCAGCTTTTGAACATGTCCAAAGTTAAAGAAGCAGTCGAGAAAGTTCAAAAACTTTACGAAGATAAAGGCTTCTTCCTGGCTCGTGTTGAGGCCGAGGTGCAAAACATCACTCAAGATGAAACTGTGCGCCTGGTTTTCAAAATTCGCGAAAATGACAAGGTGAAAGTTCGCAAGGTCACATTCCTTGGAGCTAAAAATCTGACGGAGACGGAGCTTAAAAGTAAAATGATCACTCAAGAGGGTGGCTTTTTCTCGGCGATGTCAGGCTCGGGTCAATATAAGCAAGAAGCGTTCGATCGTGACGTTCAGATCATTCGTTTCATGTACTACAACCAAGGTTACGTGCAGGCAAAGGTCGATCGTCCTCAAGTGACAGTGACTCCGGATAAGAAAAACATCTACATCACTTTCCACGTGGAAGAGGGTGAGCAGTATTCAGTCGGCGACGTTGATTTTGCGGGCGATTTGCTTTTCCCAAAAGAAGAACTATACGAAGCCATCAAGATCGACAAGAACGGCGTTTTCTCTTACGAAGTTTTGCAAAAAGACATCAGCGAGTTGACAGCTAAGTACGGTGACTTGGGTTATGCGTTTGCCAATGTGATCCCGCGCACGCGGGCCAACGATAAAGAACGTAAGATGGACTTGGTTTTCGAGTTCGACAAAGGTTCCAAAGTTTACTTCGGTAAAATCAATGTTGTCGGGAACTCTAAAACTCGTGACAAAGTTGTGCGTCGTGAATTGAAAGTTCACGAAGGCGAGCTTTACAACGAAACTCGTCGTCGTCAGTCCTTGGAAAACATCCAACGTCTGGGCTTCTTTGAGGACGTAAACTTTAAAACATCTGTGGATCCGGAAAGAACAGATGTGATGAATGTCGATATCTCAGTAAAGGAACGTAATACGGGGCAAATCCAATTGGGTGCCGGTTACGGAACGTCTCAAGGTTTCACGTTACAAGGTTCGGTTCAGCAATCGAACTTCTTGGGTCGTGGTCAAAACCTGGGTGCGAATGTTAACTTAAGTGGAACAGGCAGCTACTATAGCTTGTCTTTCACAGAGCCGTACTTCAATGACACAGAGTGGTCTTTGGGCGGGGATGTCTATCGCAGTATGAATACGGGACGCGTGGACTATGACGAAAATCACACAGGTGTCTCGCTTCGTATGGGTCATCCCATCGCCGAATTCACTCGTGGTTTCTTGCGTGCAAAGTACGACAAGTCTGAGTTGACGGAGCGTAAGGATGCATCTGGTAAGGTGATCACGGACCAAGATTTGTTCCCGTTGGCGACAGCCTCTGGTGAAACGATTTCTTTGACGGGTACGTTGGAATACGACACTCGTAATGACCGCTTCTCTCCAACTAAAGGGATGTTCGCTTCCGCTTCCTATGAGTACGCGGGCTTTGGTCAGTTAAAGTACAACCGTGCAAGCACAAGATTTAACTACTTCAAAAATATCTTCTGGGATGTGGTTTGGAGAAATGATCTTCAGTATGCGCGCATCGATGGTCTTGATGGTCAGGATGTTCCATTCAATGAATTGTACTTACTGGGTGGACCTTACTCGCTACGTGGTTTCCGTTCTTACCGTGTTGGTAAAATGAAGAGATCTCAAAAAATTTATAATGATTTGACGAATCCAGCTGTGACTAATCCGCCACTATCTCCTGAGCAAGCAGAGATTCAGGCAATGCGTTTCTATGGTGGTACTCAACAGGCAATGGCCCGTACTGAATTGCAGTTCCCTTTGGTTAAAGATGCTGGCATCATGGGAGCAGGATTCTTTGACGTGGGTGCCGCTGACGACGTCTTGACGAGCGACAGCTGGTTTGCAGACGTGGGCTTCGGTCTTCGTTGGTACTCTCCGATCGGGGTGTTGAGATTCGAGTGGGGCTTCCCGCTGAACCGTGATCCGAATTACCACGATGCCTCGGTGTTCGAGTTCTCGATTGGTCCAAGTTTCTAATTTGATTTTGAATGTTTAAATTTTATGGAGGAATTTAAGATGAGAAGAATGATTATCGCAGCGACTGTGTTCATGATGACAGTGGCGGCCCAAGCAGCGGAAAACAGCAAAGTAGGCTTCGTAGACATGCAGAAAGCTATCCAAGCGACGACTGCAGGTAAAAAAGCTAAAACTGAACTTGAAACTGAGTTCAATAAAAAGAAAAAAGATCTTGAGAAAAAAGAAGCTGATCTGAAAAAGATGGGTGAAGATCTTGAAAAGAAAAAATCAGTTCTTTCTGAAGAAGCTCTTGGTAAAAAACAAGCAGAATTCCAGGAAGAAATGATCAAGTACCGTGATATCGTGGGCAAAAGCCAGATGGAAATTCAAAAGAAAGAGCGCGAGTTGACCGCTCCAATTTTGACTAAAATGAAAACGGTTATTGGTAAATTGGCAAAGGACAAAGGTTACACTTTGGTTCTTGAAAACAACCAAGGCGTTTTGTACTCCACTCCGGACTCTGACCTGACAGACGAAGTAATCAAGGCCTACGAGAAAGAAAAATAGTTTTGAAAACTCAAAGGGCCCTAACGGGGCCCTTTTTAAATTCAAGCATAGCAAAGTTGCATTTAGGATACAGTTTACATGGCAAATTATAAAGTCCACCCTACAAGCGTCCTTTCCCCAGATGTTGAATTAGCCGATGATGTTGAAATCGGTCCTTACTGCCTTATTCAAGGTAAAGTAAAAATCGGAAAAGGGACCTATGTAGAAGGTCACGTCACTTTGGGATCTCGCTACGGGATTTTGGAAATCGGTGAGAACAATCATTTCTGCCCAGGTGCCGTTATTGGTGGTGCTCCTCAAGACGTTTCTTATAAAAATGAACCGACATATCTTATCATCGGGAACAACAACATGTTCCGTGAATTCACGACAGTGAACTTAGCGACGTCTAAGGGCGATAAGAAAACTGAAATCGGAAACAATTGCTACTTCATGGCGTACACTCACGTGGGGCATGATTGCAAGTTGGGCAACAACGTTATCATGGCGAACAACACTCACTTGGGTGGTCACTGTGAAATTGCTGACGGTGTTTTCATCGGCGGTATGAGTGCCCTTAATCAATTTACTAAAGTCGGAAAAATGGCCTTCATCGCAGGCAGCAGTATCGTCAACAAAGACATTCTGCCGTTCTGTCGTGCTCAAGGGACTTACGCGACAATCCGTGCGACCAACAAAATCGGTCTGGCTCGTAAAGGTTACGACCGTGCTGAGATCACGAATGTGCATAAAGCGATTCGTATCTTGATCATGGGTTCCCACACTGTCGAAGAAGGCATCAAGCGTATTCAGGAAGAGTGCACGATGAGCCCAAACATTGAATATTTCATTAACTTTATCCGTTCTTCAAAACGCGGTATCGCGGTGAACAGAACTCCTAAAGGCTGGCAAGAAGATGAGTAAGAAATTGCGTGGCGCCGTGGTGGGCGTGGGTTATCTGGGTAACTTCCATGCTCAAAAGTATAAAAACAATCCCCATGTTGAACTCGTGGGAGTTTGTGATCATTTCCCGGCGCAAGCTGATAAAATCGCAGCGGAACTGGGTGTACGAAGTTTTCATCGTCCCCAAGATCTGATCGGTCAAATTGACTTGGTGACGATCGCAGCCAGCACGCAGAGTCACTACGAAGTGGCGAAATTGTTTTTGCAAAACGGTATACACGTTAACGTGGAAAAACCGATCACAGCCACGGTCCCTCAAGCTGAGGAATTGTTGGCACTCGCTCAAAAACACAAAGTGAAATTGGCGGTAGGGCATATCGAAAGATTTAATCCTTCCGTCAATGAACTTAAAAAACACATGAAGAATGTCAGCACGATTGAGCTGATCAGAACGGCGCCTTACAAAGCCCGCGGTGCTGATGTCAGCGTTCTTCACGATTTGGCGATCCATGATATGGATTTGCTGTACTGGTTGACGGGCAGTGAAGTGGAATCCTTCATCGCATCTGGAACCAAATTGGTTTCTCCAGAGCTGGATACTGCTTCCATGTCTTTCAAAATGAAAAATGGTACTCACGCGATCATCACCGTGAGCCGCGTGTCCCCGGTGGGTCAACGTTCTATTCGCGTGGTTCAAGACGATTGCATCATCTTTGCAAACACGGGCATCCATGAACTTGAAAAAGTTGAAAAAGGTGCTGGTGGGGATGAGCTGACAAAAGTGACGAAATGGACGGTTGAAAAAGCTGATGCTCTTCAAAAAGAAACTGACGCTTTCATTGACGCAGTTTTAAACGACAAGACTCCTGTAGTGACAGGACTTGATGGTTTGAAAGCTTTGCGTGCGATCGAAGACATTCAAAAAATGATTGGTAAATAGATGGATCAAGTATTGTTCGTGGCCGCCGAGGCCTCCAGTGTCACATATGCTCAAAGAATTCTTGAGACCTGGAAAAAGCAGGGTCGTAAGATCCATGCTTTTGGTGTCGGCAGTCAGGACATGGAAAACCTGGGGTTTGAACGCCTGGGTAAATCCGAAGAAATGGCCGTGGTGGGGGCTGCAGAAATTATTGCCGCCTACAAACCGTTGAAAGCCGTTTTCGACAGTTTGGTTCGAGAAGCTGAAAAACGCCGTCCTAAAGTGGCGGTGGTGATGGATTATCCGGAATTCAATTTGATGCTTGCTAAGAAATTGCACGCTTTGGGAATTCCGGTGGTTTATTATATTTCGCCGCAAGTATGGGCATGGCGCAAAGGCCGTGTGCATACGATCAAAAAATACTGCAAAAAAGTATTTGTGCTTTTTCCTTTCGAAGTGCCATTTTACGAGGAACACGGCGTTCCCGTGGATTTCGTGGGGCACCCGTTGTTGGATGAGTTGGATGAGCGCCTGATTGATGATCCGTCTTACTTAAAAATTCATCGCAATCAAGTCGGCATCCGCGATGACGAAATTGTTTTGGGATTGATGCCGGGCAGCCGTCGTTTGGAACTGAAACAACATTTCCAAATTCAGTTGGATGCAGCTCGAATTTTATCTAAAAAACATCCTAATTTGAAAATCGTGATTTTGACCGCTCCGACTTTCTCGAAAGAGAAAATGCAGGAGTATCTGGAAGACTTCCGTTTGCCATACATCCTTTTGAAGGATGAGCCTTTCCGCATGATCCACCTGGTGGATATGATGCTCGTGGCATCAGGGACGGCAACGTTGCAAGTGGGACTTCTGCAAAAACCAATGGTCATCATGTATAAAATGAAGTGGTTGACGGGAATCTTTGCCAAACTCTTGGTTCGCGGAACCAAGTACTATGGTTTGGTGAACTTGATCTTAGGTAAAGAAGCTGTGCCTGAAAGATTCCAAGGTGATGTGACGGCTGAAAACATGGCGGCTTTGTTGGATCGTTATATTACGGATGCCGCTTACAAAGCGTCGGTTAAAAAAGATCTTGCGTCTCTTCGCTCTCACTTGGGCGATAAAGGTGCCACAAGTCGCGTGGTCAAAGCATTGGATGAGTATCTGACAGTATGAAGCCTTATTTAAAACCACTTTCCTATCTTTACGAACGCGTCGTGAGTATTAAAAACTCAATGTACGATCGTGGAATGATTGGTGCTTACAAAGCGCCGGTGAAAGTGATCAGTATCGGGAATTTAACAGTGGGCGGGACGGGGAAAACTCCGATCACGGATTTCTGTTTAAAAGCCTTGGTGCGCGATGGGAAAAAGGTGGCGGTGGTCAGTCGTTCTTACCGTGCCGATGCCTCGGCTTCTGTTCGCGTGGATGTGACTCATCCCCATGCTGCCCGTTATTACGGTGATGAACCGGTATTGCTGGCGCAAGCAAATCCTGAAGTGACGGTATTCGTTGGCGACAGCAAATGGCGTACGGCGGAGTACTCCACCAGAAATCATGGTCCCTTTGATGTGATCGTCGTTGATGATGGTTTTCAGCATCGCAAACTTCACCGCGATTTTAATATCGTGATCCTGGATGCGACAGAGCCCTGGTCAAATTATCAAGTCGTACCCGAAGGACGTGGACGTGAATCCTGGGACGGTTTAAACCGTGCAGATTTAATTTTATTCACTAAGTGCAACCTGGCGGATGAACAAAGTTTGAAGCAGGTTCAAAGTCATTTACCTCCGGGTAAAGAGATTTTGTATTTTGGTTATGATATCGTCGATATCCATAATGGCGAGGTCACGGTTCCGACCGAGACATTGCGTGGAAAAAAATTGTTCCTGGTTTCCGCGATTGCTCGCCCGGATGTATTTGAAAAGATGATGCGTGCTTATGGTGAGATTTCGAAAAAAAGCCTGCACTATCGTGACCATCATCAATATTCAAATGAAGATGCGCAAAAGATTGCCGCTGAATTTGAAAAATCGGGTTGTGACTATCTGGTGACCACTTCTAAAGATGCCGTTAAACTGCGTCGACTTTTGCCGGATCCCAAGAAGTTGTGGAGCACCAATCTTCAGGTGGAAGAATTCGGAGACAAAGGACGTCTGCATGAGATTATTGGTCAGCTTTTTAGCTAAAATCGGAATCTTCTTTAGCAGTATTTTACCGCGTAAAATTCAAAGGCTTTCGGGTTCTTGGATTGGCTTTTTGTGGTGGGACGTATTTGGATTTCGCAAAAAGATCGTTCTAAGCAATCTACACATCGCCTATCCTGAATGGACGGATCAACAGCGCAAGAAAATCGGGCGCGAATCGGTCTATCAACTGGGTTATAACTTTGGAGAGTTCTTTTTCATCCCCAACATGAGTCGGCAGTGGGTGGATCAAAACGTCGTCTTTGAGGGGCTGGAAAATTATGAAAAAGCCAAAGCCTTGGGTAAAGGTTTCTTTTATCTGACTTTGCATCTGGGAAACGGGGATTTGGCGGCCAATGCCTTGTCCGTTATAGGTCAGGACATCAGTATCATCACTAAGCGATTTAAAACTCAGTGGTTTAATGACCTGTGGTTTTCGATTCGTGGTGCGGGGGGCGTGAAATACATCGACGCTCACGGACCGACCAATGCCTTTGATATTTTAAAAGCTCTGAAACGCAATTCTGGTTTGGTGTTTGTATTGGATCAATACATGGGAAAACCCTTCGGTGTGGCGACGACGTTTTTTGGAAAACGCACGGGCACGGCCTATGGTCTAGCTTTGTTTGCACAAAAAACCAAAGCGCCAGTTTTGCCTATTTACACCTATGAGGGAAATGACGGGAAAGTTCATGTCGTTATCGAGCCAGCTATGGACTTGAGCCCCTCAATCGTTGAAGATAAGGACCAGAGCATTGTGAATCTGACACAATCTTTTACAGATAAACTGGAAGAGATCGTGCGAAAACATCCCGAACAATGGATGTGGGTTCACAGACGATGGAAGGACTTTTAGTGAATAAGTGTTCGTTGCTTGCAGGCATTGCTGTTATTTCTCTTTTGACTGCGTGTTCGACTTCTTTTTTGAAGTACGAAAAGCAAGATCAATTAAAAAAGATCGACGAATTCGATAAAGCCGTAAAAATTGAAGAACCTTCGGCGCCAGCTGAAAATGGCGAGACGACTTCAGCCAAATCTGCAGAGTCCACAAAAGCTGGGTCAGCTCAACCTGTGAAAACTTCTAAAGACGGTAAAGCTGTCAAGGCCGCTGCGACGCCTGCACCGTTGATCAAAGATACAAAAAAGGCTCCCGCGAAAGCTAAAAAAGGTTCTAAGGGTGCGGCAGCAACGGCTGCGGCGACACCGGCAGAACCCACTCGTCGGCAACCCGAGATCGAAGACGATGCCGGTTTTAACGGTCGTCGCCCGGTGGTGGATCCATTCCGCGTAGGTGAAGAAGTCGTACACGACGTTTCCTACTTTAAAATGTCAGCGGGGGAGTTGCGCTTTAAAACTTTACCCATGGCGACGGTAAATGGGCGTAAATCCTATAAGCACAATATCGCGATTAAAACGATTTCTTTGTTCGCGTCGGTTTACACGGTGGAAGATAACGTCGATATCTTCATGGACTATGAAACTGTGACGCCGACGGTATTTGAACTTCACGTGAAAGAGTCCGGTCAGTTGCGCGAAGCTAAGATGCTTTTTGATAACGTAAAAAAGATGGCGACTTACTGGGAAAAGAAAGTCACTAAACAAGACGGCGAAGAAGAAAAAAGGGAACAGTGGGAGTTAGAAGAATACGCGCAGAACGTTTACAGCGCGATCTTTTACATGCGTATGTTCCAATGGGAAATCGGTAAAGAGTACGCGTTCCGCGTTTCTAATGATAAAGAAAACCTGGTTTTCTCGGGTAAAGCCATCCGCAAAGAAGTTTTGGATACAGAGCTAGGTCCGATGAAGGCCATCGTGATGCAGCCAAATATCACTCTTAAAGGAAAGTTTAAACCTATCGGTGAAAACTTGATCTGGCTATCCGATGACGAGCACAAGTACATCTTACGTATCGAAGCCAAAATCAAAATCGGGACCTTAGTTTCCCAAGTCGTTTCGATTAAACCCGGAAAAGCTCCTTAGAGCTTTTCCCAATAACGGGCAAAGCTCCTTAGAGCTTTTCCCCATAACAGGCAAAGCTCCCTAGAGCTTTTTCTTTTTTGAAGTAAGCTCCGTTAGATTATGAAACTACAAATCCGCAAAGCCCTGAAATCCGACGTTCCTACGATTTTAAATTTCATTAAATTGTTAGCAGAATACGAAAAGCTTTCTCACGAAGTGATCGCGACACCCGAACTTCTGCAGGAACAAATCTTTGGTGAGAAATCCCCGGTGCAAGTTTTGATTGCCGAGCTTGATAGCAAGCCCGTGGGTTTTGCATTGTATTTTTATAATTTCAGCACGTTCTTGGGTCGCAAAGGAATTTACCTGGAAGATCTTTTCGTACTGCCAGAGACCCGTGGGCAGGGTGTTGGGAAAAGCTTGCTGCAAGCTCTTGCTGCGCAAGCCGTAGCCGAAGGTTGCGGGCGTGTCGAATGGTCGGTGCTAGACTGGAATAAGCCTGCCATTGATTTCTATAAATCCATTGGTGCCGGTCCCATGGATGAATGGACTGTCTATCGCCTGACGGGGGAAAATCTAAAAGCCTTTGCCAGCGGAGCTAAGTAATCACTTCGCCTGTTGGTCGCGGGCAATACGTTGCGCAGCCAGAGTTTCGATCACTTTGGCTAAAACCAGATTCTGCGCCAGAGTTTTATAGAAGGCATTTTGTTCGATTTCTAAAAGGACCGTGTCTCGTTGTGTGGTCACGGTCGCTGTTCTGACACCACCCGAAACCAAGAGCGAAATTTCACCAAAACAAGTTCCCTGATTCAGGACGTTGATGTTCTGACCTTTTTGACTGATGACGACGGATCCTTGAATCACGATATAACAAGTGTTGCCGCTTTGGCCCTCGCGAAATAGAACTTGATTAGCCGGAGCCTGCACCAAGCGCCCTGTGAAAATCAAAGCATCCAAGCTGTCTGTGGGAAGATCTTTGAAAAAAGGCGATGACAATAATGCCTGCATCACCCAAAAACGATGTTGCAAGGCTTGGGCTTTATCAGACTTGATCAAATTATCGTATTCAGGAAGATGGTGAACCCGCAAAACCTCAGAGGAGCTATTCGTAATGACATCGGCATTGCGGGGTTGGTTTAGGAGAAAACCACGCTCACCAAACAAGGCTCCAGAACCTAATGTCGCTACCAGTTGCCTGCGGGTTTCTGAAATTACTTTATAGATCGACGCCTGACCTTTTAAGAGCACAAAAAGATCCCGGGAGTTTTGTCCCGAATGTGTAATGCGTATATTTTGTGGCACTGTAAACACTTCAGCTTTTTGCAAAAGGTACGAAGCGAGACTCGGCTCCAGCGAGCGAAAAAAGGGCAGAGTTGTCGGATCGGGTTTCACCTGACGACCACTCATCACATCGATCGAACTAAACACCAACGGAGAATCGTCAGAGTTTACTTTTTTAAAATAGTCGATGACGTTTTGATTTGAAATCAAACGTTCATGCACCAGAAACTGCAGCAGGCTGTAAAGCTCGCGAAAGCTGACCAGCCAACCTTGTCCCAGAAAAAACTGTACCAGGCCTTCAATGGAAGAACCTGATTTGAAAACTTCAAGGTAGGAAAACTGCAAAGTATTGAGCTCAAAGCTGCCCAAACCAGAGGGTAAAAATACAGTGCCGCCCCCAGCGTGTTTCTGAGTTTTAATCGGCTTAAGTTGAAGTGTTTCCCGTTCGATCTTCATTCCTTGGGCTTATCGGAAAAAAGCTGCTCGTTTTCGCCACGGCCTTGGTCCTGAATTTAAGCAGCCAGACCCTGGCATTCTGAGTGAGCGGGAAGGGATGCACTACAATAATGTCATGGCGCAAACAAATTGTCGGAACTTCTCTGGATACAAACCTTGTATGAAAAGTCAGACCTGTGACTCTCAGTGCGCTTCATTTGATGCACCTCGAATCTCAGTTCTCATCGTGCATTTAGGAGCTCTCGGTGCCGTGGTTCGCAGCACCAGTTTATTAAAAGCCATCAAACGTAAATATCCTTCCTCAATGTTGACGTGGGTGACCGATGCCCCAGCACATTTGCTTTTACAAAACCATCCTGTTATTGACCGCGTTCTGACGACCAAGGAATCAGACCTCCTGCAATTGGGAGCTTTGCAATTTGATGTGGCCTTGGTGATTGATAAATCATTAAAAGCGGTGGGCGTTTTACGACATACGCAAGTGGATCAGATCTATGGCTTCACTGCAAATCCCTTAAACGGAGCGATTGTGCCAGCGACTCCTGCGGCAGAAGAGTTGTGGGAGCTGGGTCTTAGTAATCAGAAAAAGTTTTTTGAAAACAAAAAACCTGAAACGCAATTGATGATTGAAGCGTTGGAGTTAGGTCCTTACAAAAGAGACGCCTATTGGTTGCCCCTGACGGAATCAGAAAATGCCGAGCTTCACTCTCGTCGTCAGAGTTTTCTGACGACCGGCAAAAAATGGGTTTTGGGTTTTAATACGGGTTGCAGCAACGTGATTGCAGCAAAAAAGTTGAGCGTGGATTTTCATCGCTTGATGATCACATCTTTGCAAAGCCGCTATCCCGAAGCACAGCTCGTATTGCTGGGGGGCCCCGAGGACACAGAGCGAAATGTTGAAATAGCGGAAGGTCTTTCTGTCATTTCCACGGCGACACAGAGTGGTCTGCGCGATGGTTTGGTGAGTGTCGCCGCTTGTGATGTGGTGATTACCGGTGACAGTTTGGGAATGCACATGGCCATTTCTCAAGGAAAACAGGTGGTCGCTTGGTTTGGTCCCACGTGTGCTCATGAAATAGATCTTTATGACCGGGGAGTGTCGATACTCTCGCAAAGCCCCTGCAGTCCTTGCTGGAAGAGGGCTTGTGAAAAAAGCATAATGTGCTACGATCAGGTCTCTTTGCAGGAGATCGTTCATGCCGTTGAATCTTGTCGTACAAACAGCCTTTCTGGGGGACTTGCTCTTGGCAATTCCGCTCCTAAAGCGCTGCCGTCAGATTTGGCCTGATCACAAGCTCGGACTTGTCTGTCGCAAGGGCTTTGGTGATTTCTTCTTAAAAACTCATCTGGTTGATCACATTTTTGAAATAAAAAAAGGTGATGCAAATACTTATAATCAAGCGTTATCGGAAATCAGCACTCATCAGGTGAATTATCTTTTATCTCCCCATGAATCTTTGCGTACGATTTTCTTTTGTCGCAAAATCAAGGCTCAGCAAAAAATCGGCTTTAAAAAATTCTGGAGCTTCCTGGCTTTTTCGCAAACGGTAAAAAAGCCTATGACTCTGCCAGATCCTTTGCGCCAGATGAGTCTGTTGCAAGTCGCGGATCCAAACCTGGGCGAGTTATTAGCTACCTATTCCCAATCAGAAAGGCCCTATACCCCTGACTATAAGGGCAAACTTTCAGCTCCGCCGGAGTGGGCCTCTATGAGTGCGCGAGCAGAAATTCTGAAATGCACCGAGGCTTATCGGGAGTTGGAAAAACGATATGATCTTAAAGGTGTAAATGAGGATCGCGCCGTCTTGATGTTCCCAGGCTCCGTGTGGGCCACGAAACGTTGGACCAAGGAGGGCTTTATCGAAACGGGCAAGGCCCTACAGTCCCAAGGCTATCAAGTTTATGTGATGGGTGGGCCGGGTGAAGAAAAGCTTGCCGAAGAAGTGTCGCAAGCAGTTACGGGCTCATTGTGTATTGCCGGTAAAACTTCAATTTTGGAATCGACTCAGATTATCGCGCGAGCCCGTTTGTTGGTTGGAAATGACAGTGCGGCTTCGCATATGGCGGCGGCTTGTGAGACACCGCTGATTTCTGTTTTTGGTCCAACCGTTTTAAGATTTGGATTTAGACCGTGGTCTGCCAGCACTTATATTGCGCAGAAAGAAAATCTGCCGTGCCGTCCCTGTGGCAAGCACGGGCACCAGACATGTCCGATTAAAACCCATGTTTGCATGACCCACCTGCCAGCAGAGCAGGTGGTGCAAAAAGCCGAATTTATTCTTCGTTCGTAAAATCTTTGACGTTGATTCCGTACTTACGGATTTTGCGCAGCAAAGTATTCTTAGGAATATTTGCTTGAGCCACCGTTTGATTGATACGGCCGTGATTTGCTTTCAAAGCACTTACAATAAATTCTTTTTCCATGCCTTCTTTGAATACGTCGAAATCAAGCGGACCATTATAGCCCACGTTCGCTGTTTTCTCTGGTGCTTCTTTCGGAGCCAGTTTCAAAGACTCTGGCAAAGATTCCAAAGTAATTTGCTGGGAGTTTTCCACGATGAACGCGCGTTCCACCACGTTTTCAAGTTCACGAATATTTCCTGGCCAACGGTAAGCCTTTAGCATTTCCAAAGCTTCGGCATCGATGCCATTGATCACGCGCGCATGCTGGCGAGAGAACTTTTTGATAAAGTGTTGTGCCAAAGCCAGGATGTCATCCGTACGTTCGCGCAAAGGTGGTAAAAAGATGGGCATAACATTCAAGCGATAGAACAAGTCTTCGCGGAATGTGCCATCCGCCATCATCTTTTCCAAGTTGCGGTTTGTTGCTGCGATAATGCGGGTGTTGGATTTTACCTCACGGTTGCTGCCGACCGGAGTGAATTTCTTTTCCTGAAGGACGCGCAAAAGTTTGACCTGCATATCCGGACGAAGTTCCCCGATTTCATCCAGGAACAAAGTACCGTTGTTGGCCATCTGGAATTTACCGATTTTACGTTCAATCGCGCCGGTGAAGGCACCTTTTTCATGACCGAACAGTTCGCTCTCCATCAGGTTTTCAGGAATCGCGCCACAGTTGATCGCAACAAAGCTTCCGGCTTTACGAGGGGAGTTAAAGTGGATCGCACGTGCCACCAATTCTTTACCTGTACCGTTTTCACCACGAATCAAAACTGTCGTATCGACTTTGCACAGACGATAAATCAGATTGAACACGTCTTTCATTTTTTGCGAAGAACCCACGAATTCAGATTCCACGTCGTCGTCAAAAATCGGATTCGACAAAGCTAAAGAAGAAACTAAATCGCGGGCTTCCTGGCTTTTGCGAACGATTTCAGTCAGCGTCTGAGGATTGACTGGTTTTTCAACATAGTCATAAGCGCCTTCTTTGATCGCCAAGACCGCATCGTGCAAATTGGAGTGAGCCGTCATCAAAACGACGAAAGTGCGCGGATCATGTTCCTTGATGGCCGTCAGGGCTTCAATACCATTCATTTCAGGCATCTTTACGTCCATCAAAACCAAGTCCCAGGACTGTTGTTTTACTTTTTCAAACGCTTCTTTACCCGTCGAAGCTTCGTCGATAACGAATTCGATCTCCGGCATCGTCGATTTAAGGATTGAGATAACGGAGCGACGCAATTCTGCTTCGTCGTCCACGATCAGGGTGTTCAATTGGTTGATCATAAGATCTCCTCGATTACATCTTCTGATTCAAGTGGCAGAGTGAAAGACACCGTGGTGCCTTGACCGACTTTGCTTTCCATCTCCACTTTACCGCCATGAAGTTCAATAAAATATTTAACTAAGTACAGACCCAAACCTGTTCCCTTGGTTTTCAGATCCTGATCACTCCCGCGAGTGAATTTGCCCCAGACTTTGTCCATGTCTTCAGGCTTAATACCATCACCGGTGTCTTTCACGATCACTTTGATGTCTTTTTCTGTTTCAGTTGACGTCACATCAATCAAGCCCTGCGAAGGCGTGTACTTGATGGCATTTTCAACCAGATTGATCACAACCTCTTTGATCAGGGTCGTATCAAATTCGACCGAGAACATGGGTTCCAGGTGAGTCTGAATACGAATGCCTTTTTCAAAAGCCAGGGGACGCAAGGTCACCAAGGCTTCTTCGATGACTTCGTTGATATCGGCTGCGTCCTTGTTGATTTTAAATTCACGGGATTCAACGCGCAGGACTTTTAAGATCGATTGAATATAACGATTCAGTTCATCCCCAAACATGCGCAGGGATTTTAAATCCGTTTGCAGCTCCTGATCCTGATTTTGCGTCAGCAATCGATCCACGATGGCCTGAATCTTTGCG
The DNA here is from genome assembly GCF_047302455.1 of Bdellovibrio sp. HCB185ZH. Lineage (GTDB taxonomy): Bacteria > Bdellovibrionota > Bdellovibrionia > Bdellovibrionales > Bdellovibrionaceae > Bdellovibrio. The sequence continues at coordinate 934,299 of NZ_CP178624.1, read as the reverse complement.
ATCGGCGTTTTTAAATCATGGGAAATGAGGCTGACGAAATTATTTTTAAGCTGCTCAAGCTCTGCCAGATATTGTTGTTCCTGTTGCAGGGCAAAGTTCTTTCGCTCGATTTTGGTCGCCTGATACCCGATAAAGATTGTCCACGTCGCCGCGAGCAAAACAAACGGTGCAAAAGCCGGGGACCAGAAATAAAAACTATCAAAGACCCAGGCTGAGAGAGCCGCAAGCAAAGTTGCAATCCACAGGATAAAGAACAGGGCCACGGACTGCGGATAAGTCAGGATGATGAATACGGCAAAGCCCATAAGGACAAAAAAGCCCACCGCATACCACCAGAAATTCAAACGCTTGATCCATTTTTCACCCAAAAGAGTGTCGGTCACATGAGCCATGATTTCGGAACGGGTTAAAGTTCCCAGTGGAGTCAGATAGACGGGAGTGGCGGAAGTTTCCGCACCAATCAAAATGATTTTGCCTTTAAACGTATCAGGTGGAAGCTCATCGTACAGGATTTCACTTAAACCATATTGAGTGAAATTATAAATCGATCCACGATAGTTGATCGGAAGACCTGCTTGGGTCGTTGGAAAGCGTTTGCCAGTGATCTTCTCAACCAGATGAGGCATCTCGGAGCGCAGCGGGAACATGCGACGAACAAGTCCATCTTCGTCACGGCGAACTTCATTTGAACCCAGGTTTGTATGCTCGCGGTTGCTAAAGGCCGGAGTTAAGACGCGCTCTAAAGAATTTGTCGTCGAGGCCCAGTAGACGCGCGGATCGAAAAAGTTTTTTTGTTCTTCGTTGTTCAAATGAACAGCGCCGATGTTGTCGCCAAAATAAAGAGTGACACCAATGGCACGGGGATCTTGTTTTAAAATCTTTGAAAGAAGCTGGTTCCAGATTTTCTTATTCCAGAAAAAGCTGTCCGTGATATCGGTCGCTTCATCCAAATCCATCAGGGAGGAAGCGCGATCGGTGTAAACGCCGACAAAGTCAGATTGACGGATGGTGATAAGAACGATTTGCGAAGAGACCTTTTGGTCGCCGCGCACTTGGAAACGCTGGTCGTAAGACGTGGTCTCGTCAGCGGAAAGAGCCAGGCACCCAATGGCCCAACACAAAAGGCAGCGAAGCAGAAAACCGCGGTGGCGCATAAAGTAGCGAAGCAGGACCTCGCTGCGATATAAAACGCGATTAAAATACTGTGAAAACGAACCTTTTTGCACGCGTCGCAACATAGCAAATTTATTAAAAATATCAACTACTAAAAGCCCTTACCGCCAGGCGCAGAATTAGGTATATTGAAAAATATGCATATCTATCAAGGCGTCGGGCAGATGAGCTCCGTTTTAGAGTCTTCTGTCGTCACAATTGGGAATTTTGACGGTGTCCATCTGGGACATCAGCAGCTTATTGAAACCGTCACTCGCGAGGCTCAACATTATGGCGTGCCTTCGGTGGTGTATACTTTCCATCCTCACCCTGTAAAAGTGCTGTTTCCAGAGCGCCAGACGCAAAGAATGTTCGATCTGCGTGACCAACAGGAACAGTTCGAAGCGAGAGGAATTGAGTGCGTGATTTTAGAGAATTTCACCAAGGAGTTTTCTCAAGTCACAGCTCAGGATTTCCTTCAAAATTATGTGATGAACAAGCTTCATCCAAAAACCTTGGTCGTGGGCCACGATTTTAATTTTGGCGCCAATCGCACAGGGAATATCTCTTTCCTGGAAGGATTCTGTGCTCAACAGGGGATTCGATTGATTGTCATTCCGCCATTTCAATTGGACGGTCAGGTTGTTTCCAGCACTCGCATCCGGGAAGCTTTGCAGGCCGGTGAAATTGAAAAAGCTCAAAAGCTTTTGGGACGCCCTTATTACTTGCGTGGCACCGTGGAAATAGGTTTTCAGCGCGGTCGCACAATCGGTGTGCCGACGGCTAATGTGCATCCTGACGTGGAGTTTGTTCCCCGTAAAGGTGTGTATTTCACTTATACCCGCATCAACGGTCACAACCATCCCTCGATAACTAATATCGGTGTGAATCCGACATTTCAGGAAGACAACAAGGGGCCGGTAAAAATTGAAAGTCATATTTTCGATTTGGAGGCCCAGCTTTATGGTGTTGAAGTCGAAGTCGAACTTTTGCACTTTCAGCGCGACGAAATGAAGTTTTCTGGAATTGATACTTTAAAACAGCAAATCTACAACGACATGGCAGCGGCCCGAAAGTTCTTCAATGAGTAAAATTCTTGAGTTCCGCGAGGGAAAATCCAGCATGTTGTTTCGTTTCCTGCAGTTTGTTGTGGGAAAAAAGCCAGATCTTTTTCAGCTTGAACAACATCAGGCCTACTCCGCAGAACTTTTGATGGACGCTCATGCTGCATTTTTCTCTTTTGAACAAGCTCGTTTGCTTTATCCATCTTTGCAGATCTTACCAGCGCAAGTGCGCATGCTGGAATGTTTTGATTTTTATTTTCCGGAAGACGGGAAGTGGTATCCGCGCTTGCTATATTATGAAGCGATCCACCGTGTCCTGGTTGAGCGTGCGCGGGATTTAAATATTCGTGTGCCAGCCTTTGTGGTGGGTGAGGGTGAGTGTTTAAGAATTGCAGCCGCGGTTTGTACAGAACTGGGTTTTTCTGAAATCTATTTGATTGGTGAAGATACCATGCAGTTGCACCGCGAAGCTCGCATTCTTTCTCGCGGAAATCTGGGGATCAAATTTAAGGTGTTGCCGATTGAGGAGCTGACGATTCAAGCGGTCAGTGCATCTTTGATCATCAACACGGTTCATCTGAAACACGAAAGCGAACTGTTAAAAGACTTGTCCTATTTTAACTTCATGAATACCGGCGGGTATGCTTTCGATTGCAATCTTGGCAATTTGCACAGCGAGCTTATGGAAGAGGCGGAACGTGCTGAACTCAAGGTTCTGCAACCCTCAGATTTGTTGCAGGCTTTGGTCGAGATAGTTTTCGAAAAACTTAAACAAAGCGAACTTCTTGCGCGTCCCGACCTTACGGAATGGGTGAGAGAGTTCAAGGAGCAAAACTCTTCTTCCGTCTAGTTACAAAAAACGGCACCCTGGTATAAAGTTATATTTGGGGAGCCACAATGTCTTCGATCAAAATTGGCGAAATATTAGTTAAGCAGGGTCTGCTCAAGCCGGACCAATTAGCTCATGCTGTTGAAGAACAAAAAAAGTCAGGCGCACGTCTGACCGGTGTCATCGCTCAACTTGGATATCTCAAAGAAAATCAAATTCTTCGCGCCATGGAAAAGCACTATGCGGTTCCAGGGGTGGAAGTTTCATCATTTGAAATTGATCCCACCGTTATTGCACTGATTCCGCGTGATGTCTGCGATCGTAATCAATTGATTCCATTGCAAAAAGCGGGATCGACACTCGTCGTAGCCTTCGCAGATCCAAGCAATATCATGGTGAAGGAAGACTTGCGCTTCATCACGCGTTGTAAAATTCAAGCGGTCGTTGCGACTGAAACTGCCATCGCTGCAAGTATCGAGAAGTACTACGGCGGTAACATCAACGTTAAGAACTTGAATACCATGGCTGAAGCCATGGAGGAAGAGTACGCAGCGAATGCGACTGCGACCGAAGTCATCGACTCGGATGCGGGTGGGGATGAAGCTCCAATCGTAAAATTCGTGAATCAGATTTTGGGTGAAGCGATCATCAAAAAGGTATCCGATATACATTTCGAACCTTATGAAAAAAGATTCCGTGTGCGCTTTCGTATCGACGGTAATTTGATTGAAGCGACGCAGCCTCCGCAAGGAACGGGCGCCGCCATTGCCTCCCGTATCAAGATCATGTCGAAACTCGATATCGCCGAAAAACGTCGTCCCCAAGACGGTCGTCTGAAAGTTCGCACCAAAAAAGGTCGCGAGATGGATTTCCGTGTTAGCGTTCTGCCAACTATTTGGGGCGAAAAAGTCGTTATGCGTTTGCTCGATAAATCCAATCTTCAGTTGGACATGACCAAGCTTGGTTTCGAGGAAGATGACTTAAAACTTTTCAAATCCATGATCAATCTTCCCCAAGGAATGGTGTTGATCACGGGACCTACAGGTTCTGGTAAAACCACTACAATTTATTCTGCCTTGGCAGAGCTCAACAAACCTGACGTGAATATTTCCACCGCAGAAGATCCGGTGGAGTTCAATTTGGAAGGTATTAATCAGGTTCAAATGAATCCTGATATCGATTTGAATTTCTCGAGTGCTTTGAAATCATTCCTTCGTCAAGACCCGGATATCGTGATGGTGGGGGAGATTCGTGACCTGGAAACGGCAGAGATCGCCTTTAAAGCGGCCTCCACAGGTCACTTGGTTGTAAGTACTCTGCATACCAACGATGCTCCCGGTACGGTTATTCGTTTAACGGAAATGGGTGTCGCCAACTATATCATCACGTCTTGTGTGAACTTGGTTGTGGCTCAGCGTCTGGTTGGTAAAAACTGTGAATCTTGTAAAGTGCCCATCGAAGTTCCTGCGCAAACGCTATTGAACCTAGGCGTGCCGCAGGCGGAAATTGGCGACTATAAACTGATGCGTGGAAAGGGTTGTTCGAACTGTAACAACTCCGGCATCAAAGGCCGTCTGGCCGTATACGAGTTGCTGGCGATGACTGAAAAAATGAAGGAAGCGATTCTTAAGAATGCTTCCACGGGGCAGCTTCGTTTCTTGGCTCGTGAGCAAGGAATGAAAACTCTCCGCCGTTCTGCTTTGTTAAAATTAAAAAGAGGCCAAACAACGATTGAAGAAGTCTTGAATGCATCTGTGAAGGACACATAATGAGTTTGACAGAATTATTAATGCAAGCGAAGGCTAAAAAATCTCAAGAGTTCCTATTTGTCGTGGGCAGTGAGCCCCGTGCTCGCAGCATGACGGGTTGGGAGAGCTTGCGAGCTTCTCCGGGATTGATGACGGAATGGAAGCTTTTGCAACAAAGCTTCCTCGATGATCAGCAAAAAGCGATGCTTGAAACCACGGGCGTCGTGGTCGGTGAAACCGCTCTTGAAAACACTCGTATCGGTTTTTCATTTTTTCAACACGAAAGTACAATGAAGGCAATTATCGATTTGGATCTTGATGGCTCCAGATTTGATATGCCACTTCCGGGCAGTTACATAGAAACGTGTCTGCGCATGAAAGGTCTTGTGATCGTTTCAGGTGCGGGGGAGTCAGGTCAGACGGGGACTCTTTATAAAACAATGCAAAAGATGGGCGAAGAAAAATCGTTCATGGGCGTGGTTTTTTCAACTAAACCTTTCCCGCAAGTGCGTGAAGCCAAATCCTGCTTTCTTTATCACAACGGCATTTTCGCAAGCAAAGACGAACGTGACAGTTTGTTAAATGGTGTGGATGTTGTGGTTTATGATGGCGCCTCTGACGATGCGAGCTTCCTGGAAGCCATGGCTTTGGCAGAGCGCGGTGTTTTCGTGATTTATTCTATGCGTGCTCCTTCTTTGATGAATGCTCTTCGTCGTTGTTTATCCGTGATGACGGATCGTTTTGGTCAGCATGGTTCTTCGCGTTTTGCAGAAGTTTTCTCGATGGGGCTTGGTCAGTATGCGATGGCGGGACTGGGTAACGATCGCGTGTTTGCGCATGAATTGCTTTTGGTGAAGCCACAAATTCGTGAGTTCATAGAGCGTCAGGAAATGACTTCGTTGCAAGCGGTGCTGACAACAGCTCCAGAACACTCTGGCATTTTGACTTTGAATCAATCATTACTTCAGCATTTGATCCGCCGTCGTGTGGATTTGAAAACCGCTTTTGAAACGTCTCGTGATCCAGACAATCTAGATCAGCTGCTTAAAAAGGTGGGCATCTAGATGGCTAAGTTTCAATACCAGGCTCGCGCCGCCACTGGAAATATAGTTCAGGGTGAAATTGAAGCTGCGACTCAACAAGAGGCGATCATTCGCCTGCGTGCGCAGCAGTTGATGCCGACGAAACTGGTAGCGATGGCCCGTGCCACGGGTAAAAAAGCGAGCACTCCAGCACCCATGTTTGGCGGCCGGGTCAAGGGTAAAGATCTTCAGATCTTCACTCGTCAGTTTGCGACTTTGATTAACGCCGGTATCCCGGTGGTGGATTGCTTGAAAATTCTTTCCGAAGGTTTGCGCCCGGGCCCTTTACGTGAAGCGGCGGGTACCGTGAAATCTTCGATTGAAAGCGGTCGTCGTCTGGCAGACTCCATGGGGCAAGTGCCTTTGGTCTTTGATAAATTGTATGTGAATATGATCCAAGCCGGGGAAGAAGCCGGTATCTTGGATGGTATCTTGAATCGTCTGGCTCTCTATATGGAGAAATCAGAAAAACTAAAAAGTCAGGTGAAGGGTGCCCTCGTGTATCCCGCCGTGATTCTGGTCGTCGCCTTTGCGGTTATCACCGGTATCCTGGTTTTCATCCTTCCAAAATTCATGGAGTTTTTTAACTCTGCCGGTAAAGAACCACCTGCACTGACTCAAATGGTTATCGCGCTTTCTAATTCCATGATTCATAAATGGTATTTGTATCTGTTTGCGGTCGTGGGAATTCCTTTCGCAATTCTTCAGTACTACCGTACCGATGAAGGCCGCGACACCATGGACCGACTTTTCTTTAACGTCCCGGTATTCGGTGAGGTTATTCAAAAATCCGCGATCGCACGTTTGACTCGTACTTTGTCGACGCTGTTGTCTTCAGGTGTGGGCTTGATTGAAGCGATCGACATTTCGGCAAAAACCGCAGGTAATATCGTGATCGAGCAAGCTTTGCTTCGTTGTAAAGCCTCAGTCACGGAAGGTCGTACTTTCGCTTCTCCTCTGTTAAAGGAAAAAGTTTTCCCAGAGATGGTTGTGCAGATGATCTCGATCGGTGAGCAGTCTGGTACGATGGATATCATGCTTGGTAAGATTGCCGATTTCTATGAAGACGAAGTTGAAACAGCAGTGAAAGCGATGACATCCTTGCTTGAGCCATTAATGATGGTGTTCCTGGGTGGTATCATCGCGATCCTGGTTATCGCCATGTATCTTCCGATCTTCTCTATGGCAGACGTTGTCGGCGGGGGCTAATGCGCTTAAGTTACGCCCTTCAGAATAATAAAAATCAAGGACTGACTGTCGAGTTTGCTCGGGTCAGTCTTTTTGTCATTGTTCTATTGGTCAGTGTTATTTCCACGATGACTCAAGGAAGCTTTGTGAACTGGTCGGTGCAAGCGCCGTTTTATCTGGTTCTGACTTTGGCATTGGGGCTGCATGTGGTGTGGATTTCCGAATGGGATCAGCTGCTGCAACATCCGAAGGCCTTATTCTTTGGTTTCGTTCTGGATTCCGTTTTCATTTCTTTATTGATTTACTATTTTGGTTTGAATCAATCGCTGTTCTTGTTCTTGCACTTGGTAAATATCCTGCTTGCCGGGATCGCGTGCCGGGGAGTGGGTGCTTTAACGCTCGCTCTGTTCACCAGCATCACTTTCACGATTGCCGCTCTCTTTTCGCCCGAGATGAAGGCGCTGAATTTCTTTTTCCTCTTAGCTCTGAATAACATTGCATTCTTCTCTGTTGCAGGTCTTTCCGGCTATTTAAGTGAACAGCTGCAATCGGTTGGCAAAGAGCTTAAGAAAACTGGCTTAAGTCTTCGCTCCGCTCAAGAGCTAAATCAATTCATTATGGAGAATATTCCTTCGGGAATGTTATCTTTCACATCCGACGGTCAGGTTCTAACAGCGAATAATTCAGCTTTGGAAATTCTGGGTAAAACGGCTCCTTCCGAAATCAACTGGTACCGGGTTTTTCCAGAAACAGAGCGCGCGGCGGATAATTTCCGTGGCGATTTAAAGTACGTCGAAAGCAGTGATCAAAGTGCTAAAATTTTGGGTGTGACTCTTTCGAAAGTGTACAGCCCTGATTTGCAAGCCCCTCTTTCCATTGCCTTGATTGATGATTTAACCAAAGTTCGTCAGTTGGAATTTGCAGCACGCCAGAATGAAAAACTGGCGGCGGTGGGTGGTTTAGCAGCGGGTATTGCCCATGAAATCCGCAATCCTTTGGCGGGTATCAGTGGTAGTATCGAGATGCTGACTCAAACCGTGACGAACGATGATGATCGCAAATTGATGAAAATCGTTTTGCGAGAAATCGATCGCCTGAATAACTTGATCACTGAGTTTTTGGAATATGCGCGCCCTGAAAAGCCACCGACAGATGTTGTGGACATGGCGTTTTTGTTGAATGAAGTCTTTGATGCTATAAAAACAGACACGAAAGTGCGTGCCGATGTTCAGCAGATCCGCGAAATCGGAGCGGACCTCAGAATTCTGGGTCATAAAGACAAACTGAAACAGGTCTTCTTAAACATCGTTTTGAATTCGTACCAAGCGATGCAGGATTCTGCACAAGCCCAACTCACTGTGAAAGCAGTTGCGAATGAAAAATCCATCGTGGTGAGCATTCGCGATACCGGTTGTGGAATGAGTGAAGCCACTCGTAAGAAAATGTTTGAACCTTTCCATACGACGAAGCCCAAGGGCACAGGCCTTGGTCTAGCTGTGACTCATAAAATTTTAGAAGGTCACAGTGCTCAAGTCTTCGTTGAGAGTGAGCAGGGTGTAGGTACAGAGTTTGTTTTGACTTTCCCGAAAGCAAACTAAAGAATAGGTAATATATCACAGGATGTGGGAGCGAGGAACATGAAGCCGAGAATTCTTGTTGTCGACGACGAAGAATCAATACGCGAATTTCTAGAGATCATGCTTAAAAAAGAAGGCTATGAGATCACTTTGGCTGAAGACGGCCAAAAAGCAAAAGACCTTCTGACGAAAAAATCTTTCGACATGATCATCTCCGATTTGCAGATGCCCCATGTAACAGGTATTGAGCTTCTTAAACACGTTAAAGAATCATACCCAGACACCGTGTTCATGTTGATCACAGCTTTCGGTACAACGGAAACTGCGGTTGAAGCCATGAAAATGGGTGCTTACGACTATTTGACAAAACCTTTCAAAATCGACGAAGTCCGTTTGAACATTCAAAACGCTCTTCGCTCTCGTAATTTGGAAGTTGAGAACAGAACCCTTAAGAAAGAGTTAACTAAAGAATACTCTTTCCAAAGTATGGTCGGAAATTCGCCAGCAATGCATGCGATCTTCGACATGGTTAAACGTGTTTCTCAAACCCCAACCAACGTTCTTATCACCGGGGAATCTGGTACGGGTAAAGAGGTTGTGGCGAAAGCAATTCACTATAACGGTCCGTTGAAAGATCGTCCGTTCGTCACGGTGAACTGCGGTGCTATTCCTGAGAACTTGATGGAATCAGAAATGTTCGGTCATAAAAAAGGTTCCTTTACTGGAGCTGTGGCTGATAAATCGGGTCTTTTTGAAGTGGCTGACACCGGGACATTGTTCCTGGATGAGGTCGGTGAATTGCCACTCACGATTCAAGTTAAACTTCTTCGTGCGATTCAAGAGCGTGTGGTTCGTCGCGTGGGTGCGACTGAAGACGTGAAAGTTGAAGTTCGTATCATCGCTGCGACAAATCGTAATCTTGAAGAGATGGTGGCTAAGGGCACTTTCCGTCAAGATTTGTTCTATCGCTTGAATGTTATCAATATCAAAACACCAAGCTTGCGTGATCGTCGTGAAGACGTTCCGTTGCTAGCGAATCATTTCCTTAAAAAGTACAACGAACGCCTGAATAAAAACATCGGTGCGATCAGTGCGGAGGCGATGGAGATCCTTAAAAAGTACGACTATCCAGGGAACGTGCGTGAGCTTGAAAATATGATCGAGCGCACGGTGGCTTTGGAAGGTGGGGCGACGATCCTGCCTGAATCCTTACCGCCGATGGTTAACACAGCGTCTGGCCGTAAAATGGCTTCTTCCAATGAAATTGAGATGGGAGATGACGGTGTTGACTTGGATAAGGTGATGGGCCAAATTGAAAAAGAACTTTTGGTCAAAGCGATTCATTCCGCAGGCGGCGTGAAAAAGAGAGCGGCAAAATTGCTTCATATCTCTTTCCGCTCGATGCGATATCGCATTGAAAAGTACAATCTCGGCGTCGTGGGTGACGACGAGCTTGATGATGAATAGTCCACTTTAAAGTGACTAAAAAAGCCCCGCGAGGGGCTTTCATCATTTTAACGTAGAAACAAAAAAAAGGAGCTGATCATGACAGTGCAGGAAGATAAAAAGAAAATCGTAGAACTACTGAACGATATCATCGAGATGGAAATCTCTGCCGTTATTCGTTATCTGCATTATGCTCTGATGATCAAAGGCCCGAATCGTATTCCCATCGTTAAATGGTTTCACGATCAAGCGAATGAGGGGTATGCCCACGCTTCCATGATTGGTGAAAAGATCACAGCTTATGGTGGTCACCCTTCTTTGAAAGTTTCTCCAGTTCCTGAAACAAACACTCATAAAGTTTTGGATATCTTGGCGGAAAGCTTGGATTTCGAATTGAAAGCTTTGGCGAAGTATAAAGAACTTCTAAAGCATGTGGGTGACGACGTTGCTCTTGAGGAATTGGTTCGTGGTCAGATCCGTTTGGAGACGGAGCACGTTGAAGAAGTTCGTAAGATGTTGGATGTAAACTAGTAATATCAATAACATTCTAAGAAATAAAAAAAAAGCCAGGATGCTCCTGGCTTTTCTTTTTTAAGCTATCGAAATTTATAAAATTATTTAGAAACCCACACTGGGATTTCAAGATGTTGAGCCTGACCATTTAAGTTGAAATCAATACGAACATTCCATTGACCCGGCATCACGAACCAAGCGTTCGTGACTAAATAAACGCCGTTGGCGTTTTCAACAATATCAACTGGCGAAGAGCCGTGACCGTGGTGACCCATGTTCATCCAAAGATCGACTTTAAAATTTTGCAGCGGAGCGCCGTCAAAGCCCTGAACCAAAACCTGAAATTGGCCTTCGGTTGAAGCAGTTACGTCAGTTTTATAAAGCAGTTGCGCACATAAAGACTCTACAGTTTGCGAGCAAACGATCGAGCTCAGCTCGCCAGCTTTTGGTGAAGCCGGGGTTCCGTAAACCTGTGCGAAGGCAGCAGAACTTAAAGTAATGGATGCAACCAGTGTGATAACTGACATAAGCAATTTCATAAACTCTCCTTAATATGTGCCTGATATAGCAAGGTTTCTTAGGATTGCCATCAGATATTATTGAGCGCAACAATGAGCTGCGCCTGCAAATTCTTGACGGCGACGGGATTGTTTTAGATCTAATGTTTCATGTAAGGAGTTCAAATGGCTTATGAGAAACGAAACGTCTCCACCGCCGAAGGTGCAATGACGGTTCATATAACCATCCCTGAAAAAGTCGATGCAAAGAAGCCCGCATTGATCGTTTTGCAGGAAGCCTTTGGAGTAAATCATCATATTTTGAATGTGTGTAAAAGACTTGCGGAGCACGGCTATGTGGCGTTGGCTCCGGAACTTTTTCATCGCGCTGGCGAAGGTATAGTTGTTGAGTACACGAACTTTCAAGCGGCTCGGCCCCTTCTGGGAGGGCTGACCAATGCGCGCCTGATTGAGGATATGACTCAAACCTTTCAGCTCGCAAAAACCTTACCATTTGTTGATTCCACAAAGATTGGAACCATCGGTTTTTGTATGGGAGGATTTGCTGCTCTTTTGGCGGCTTGTCATATTGATCTGACCGCAGCTATTTCATTTTATGGAGGCGGCATGACAGAAGAACGTCCTGGCTTCGCTTTCAAACCTTATATGCACGAGTTCAAATCGATAAAATGCCCGGTTCTAATGGGATTTGGCGCTGAGGATCAGAGTATTCCTCCCGCGCAAATCGATCTGATTCGAGATCAGCTTAAACAAGCTCATGTTAAGGCTGAAATCGTGGTCTATCCCGAGGCGCAACATGGCTTTTTATGCGACGAACGATCTTCTTTTAACCCCAAAATGGCTGATAAAGGATGGAAGGATATCTTTAATTGGCTTCAACAATATGGTAGGATGACACTATGAAAATCAGCCAAATAAGCAAAATCTCTAAAGATACCGGTTTGAGTCCTGAAAAATTGGCCGTCTATTTTCAAGTGTCTAACATGACACTTCGTCGTTGGTTAAAGAAGGGCGGCACAGCCCGCGTTCCTTCCCAATACGACACGAATATCTATCAAGGTATTCTCGCGATGGTTAAAGACGGTGCAATCGACAAAGACCACGAATGCGTGAAAGAAGCCTACGAGTTCACACAAGTCTTGTTCGCGAACAACTCTTTCATGATGATGGATTTGCAAGCCGCTCAATTCGAAAACACCGGCAACGATGAAGACGGATTGATGGACCTATGCCTTCGCTTAGGTCAACGCGATGACAGCTTGTCATACGTTCAAAGAAACGAACAAACTCTGCAAGACCTAGAAAAGAAAAGCCCCAGCATCCGCGAAAAAGTCACAGCACTTTGGCAAGTCCTTAAAGACGGCGAATTGCAAAAGACATCTAAGTACGTAGCTGTTGGCGCATTATTCTACCTAGTTTTCCCATTCGACTTCATCCCAGACTCAGTTCCAGGAGTAGGGCTGCTTGACGACTACGCCATCTTATCCATCGCAATGGATCACTACTTGCGAATCAAAAATCTAAAAGGCTAAAACCTTCGAAAGCATCTCCAAAAGAGATGCTTTTTTTATTTCTTCTTAAGGCGCGGGGTTCGTCCCGGCCAAGCGCATCTGCCTTGGTCCCATCGGTCGCACGCCCGCAACTCCGCGACACGCCATCCAGGCTCACCGTCGCCGGCTTCGCCGGTTCGCGCATCGTGCGCCGACGGAGGTCGCTGCGTTTCAGGCATGCGCCCGCTGTGCCCAAGGCAGCTGCGCTTGACCGGGCCGAATGGTGTTTAAGTAGAAATTAAAAAACCATCTCTTTTGGAGATGGTTTTTTTGTTGTTGCGTTTATTTTTTTGCTGCTTCGTAAAGAGGGGTTACTTTCGGTAGCAGCGACGAGATGTGGTTTAATCTGGTGGAGTCAGCTGGGTGAGTTGATAAGAATTCTGGTTGTTTGCTGCCGCCGGCTGCGCCCATTTTTTTCCATAAAGACAATGCTTCTTGGGGATTGTAACCCGCTCTGGCCATGAGTTCTACGCCGATGGTGTCGGCTTCGGATTCTTGGCCTCGGCCGTGGGGTAGGGAGACCATGAGGTCGCCGAGGGTGCTGGCGGCGCCTGCGTAAGTTGAGCTAAGTGTGTCGGTCGCGACCAGGATATTTAGTAGATTTTGTTTTACCATTTCTTCAGAGACTCGTTCTCTGCCGTGTTCGCGGAGGGCGTGGGCAATTTCGTGGCCCATGACGGCGGCTATTTCTCCGTCGGTCATGTTTAGTTTTTCGATGATGCCTGTGTAGAAGACGATTTTACCGCCGGGCATGCAGTAGGCGTTGATGTCGGGGCTGGTTATCACGTGGACTTCCCATTGCCAGCCCGGGGCTTCTTTTCTGAAGATGCCGGTTTGGGGGATGATTTTGTTGGCGATGGTTTGCACTCGTTTTAGTTGGGCGGGGTTGACGTCGAGTGCGCCTTTCTTTTTGGCTTCGTCTTTGGTTTGTTGGAAGCTTAAGGCGGCAGCTTGATTTATTTCTGCAGAGCTGACCATCATAAGTTGTTTGCGTTTGACGCCCACGGCGCCTTCGTCTGTGGTGCTGGCACATCCTGCAATGATGGAACTAATAAGAAGAATTAAAAGTGAGTTTTTCATGCCCACAGCATGGCAAATTCCTGGGGTTGTTGTCAAAGTCGAGCGTGTTATTCGGCGCCGTGATAGTCTAGATTCTGTCTGGGAAATAATGGGAAATCCGTTGGCAAAGCACAGAGATTTTTATTCTTTGCCGGAGTGTCTGAAGGCGAAGTAAATCAGTGTGCCTGCGGATGTTGCCAAAGCCAGATAAAGGAAAATGTGATTTTCGGTGGAGGGGTCGTTGGAGGAACGGATACCGAAATAATAAACTGCGGTTTTTAAAATAATGCCCGATTGAATCACAGCCCAAACATACGGAAACATTTCGCGGAAAGTTTTTTGTTCCTGAGTTAAAACCTTGGGGCGTTTTTCCAAGGTCGGCTGAAAGTCCCAATAATTGTTGCGGTGAAAGTCAGCGACCACGGTATTCCAGGCACTACGCAATTCGGATGCAGTAACCTCAGCGGATCCTGATTTCAGTAATTCCTGATCCAACTTTTCTAAAGCCAAGGCACGCAAAGCTGTCTCGTCCGCTTCAGTGAAGAAGCCACGGTTTGTCGTGAAATCTTGTTTGAATTGGGACTGAGTTTCCGTCAGAGCTTTTTGTGCTTCAGCGTCCAGTGGGGCTTTCATGGCTGGTAACTTATGACGGAGGTCTTGTCTTTGTCAAAAGGCTTATTGTTTTGAATCGCTGCTAAATAGAACCTGAATATAAGAAAAAGCTGGAGGGATTCATGCGCTTGAATCAAGTGGTATTAACGCTTTTATCCTCTTTGTTGTTAAGCTGTGCAAACTCGCAAGCGGGCAATAATGCCCGGGCCACTCCGACAAATGGTGATGGAGTTAAACAGATCGCATCAGATGCCTATATCTATGCTTATCCTATGGTGGTCATGGCGACGGCGCGGGAAGTGATGACCGCAGTCCCTCGCGCGGGCCGTGAGAAAGCTCCCTTAAATCAAATTGCCAATCAACGAACTTTGCCGGGGCCTGATACGAATCGGCCTTTTGCCGAAACGGATGTCTTAAGCAGTCTTTCGTGGTTGGATGTCTCTAAAGAACCTGTCGTTATCAGCCTTCCGGATGCGGGGAAAAGATTCGTGATGTTTTCTTTGGTCAGCGCTTGGGGTGAAGTTTTTGCGACACCCGGAACCAGGACATCGGGTAATCAGAAAAAAGATTTTGTTCTGACCGGGCCTGACTGGAAAGGGGCGGTTCCCCCGAATATGCAAAGAATTATCGCGCCGACAAATTCTGTGTGGATGGTGGGGCGGGCCCACTTAAAAGATAAAGCAGATTTTGACCGTGTGTATCGTTATCAGGATAAAATCGGTGTCAGCACTCTTTCAGATTTTGGCAGTAAAGCTGCAAAGCCCATGTCCGTCGTGTTTAATATCGATGTCGACAATCGCACTCCGATCTTTGATCAAGTGGAAAGCATGGATGCGCGCGTGTTTTTTGAAGTCTTTGCGAAGGAATTAAAAAAGAATCCACCCCCGCAGACCGATGGAGCCATGGTCTCACGTCTCGCAGCCTTGGGTATCTTTCCCGATAAAGAATTTAATTACGATGCCCTTCCGAATAACGTGAAAGAGGGAATTAACTCCGGTTACTTTGCGGGGCAGGATCAGTTCGCAGATTTCCAACGTGGTACACCGAATTTGAAAATGGTCAACGGATGGGGGATGCCGATTCTGTCAGGAAAATATGGCACGAACTATAAAGCCCGCGCATTGATGAAAAAATTGGGATTCGATACGACGACTCCGCAAGATATGTCCTTTGCCAGAGCGCTGGTGGATGTTCGGGGAGAGCGCCTGAATGGCGGTTTTAAATATCTTTTAAAGTTTCCCAAAAATCAAACACCACCGGTTCGTGGTTTCTGGTCTGTGTCTTTGTATAACTCTAGAAAATTCTTTGTTCCAAATCCTTTAGAGAGATATTCGCTGGGAAGCGATCATAAATTAAAAGCAAACCGTGACGGGTCTATTGATATTTATGTGCAAGCCGTGTCTCCAGGTAAAACTCTGGAATCCAACTGGCTGCCATCCCCGGCTGGAGAGGATTTTAATTTAGTGATGCGCATGTATTGGCCGAATCAATCCGTTATTGATGGCACCTGGAAAATTCCGGCACTTGAGAAAATACCGGAGTTTAAAAATCTTTCTGAAAATTTGAACTAGATCACTTGGTCTTTTTTTGCAAGGCGACGTTCAGGTCTTTGGCTAGATCCTGGAAATAGTCGCCTTCGCGAAGCTTGATCTCTACAGGTTCAGCCGGATCTTCGGGACGAGTTGCTTTATTGATGATGCGGCGGATGTTGAAAAGGGGACCCACGATTTTCGAGGTCACGCGGTTGGTAAGGTAAAAACCTGCCACCAAACACACGGCAACGACGATAAATTCATTCATCAAAAACATCACCTTATGGCGCGCGATGAATTCAGCGATCGACATGGAACCGTACTCGCCAGCCAAGGCTTTGTCTTCAAGCTTGCTTACTAAAACCCAGCCTGCAATGACTTGCGCCAGGAAAATCCCGGTCACGAAAAGACCCACAAACATCAAAGCATCATATTGAACCTCGCGGTTGACGATCAATTTGCGGCGATGCTTTAAGATTCCCATTTTTAAGTCCTTGGCTTGCGTTTCTTTAAATATATCTTGATGCTGATTCGGTTGCTGTAATTTCTCAAAGATCCATGGCGGCATTCTCAATTTAAGACGCCGCTGTCAGTTTCCTATCCATTTATTTAGGGAATAAATAGAATGCTTCGTCCACCATTTCATTCACGGTGTTGAACTTGTTTTCGTCCGGTGTCTTGAAGTGATCAAGACCCACTTTGCCCAGGATTTTAAAGGGAGAAATATTCTGCTGAGACAGAATTTCAAACTCTGCTGAAAACGGTGTGGAAAGCGTCGGGGAGACCGTCGCCTTATTCACTTTCACAAAGTAAATTCCTCCGCCCAAGCCATCAGCTAAGAACGGGATATTCGGTGCCGTTCCCGCTCCGATATAGGCAAAGTAAAGATCCGTCGAAGTGGATAAAGAGATGTGATCTTTTAAAGGTGAATCGAGCGCGTGCGTATAGTGGTCGATAAATTCGCGGGCAAATTCATCAGCAATACCGCGACGGTCATAGCGATTGTCATTTAGAGCCTTGCGGATGCGACTTGCTAAAGTATCAAAACCCGGAAGCATTTTCCGTAACTGGGCTTCCAAGAATTTTGGCTGATATGTTGTATCGCCGAGGTGCTTATGAACCTCGTTAATCCATGCTTTAAAGCTCTCATATCCCGGCAATGCCTTTGCCAGGTTGATGTAAGACTGGTTGGAAATAAAACCGGTCTTTTCCACCGAAGCCATGTCGCTCCGTAAAAGCACGATGTCTTTGTCTCCGCGAGCTTCGATCGCGGCCTTAAGCGTCGGGTAGGCTAAGTTGGTGTATGAGATGTATTTTTCCAGGAACGTCACGCGCGGAGCTTTTTTAACCACCATTTGGATTGCGGACGGAGCTTCTGCAAGTTGTTGTTGTCCTTGTGCGAGCAACGTTTTTGTCGCTTGGAAGTATTTTTCGCGACTTCTCATGATCGTATTTAGCATGCTCGTGTTATTCACTTCGAGCGCATATTCTGTGTACTGTTGGAATTTTAGTTCCATGAACTGATACTGTGCGACGATGTCAGAAAGGGAAGCCCCTGTGCGAGTTTCAAAACTCTTTTCATAATCCGTATGCCAGCCACGGGTTTGGGCCAGGATCGCCATGGGATCCGTGTCTTTGATATTGATTGCATTTTCAAACACACGAACTTGCCAAGGATGCAGATAGATTTTTCCTTTTTCGTTGGCCTCTTTGATCACATCATAGTCAACGATCTCGATCTCTTTAGGATCGATTTTCTTAGCCTGCACATCCAGGACATATTGCATGTGATCTCTAAAGATATTTCGGTGCGCCAATGTCAAACTGCGACGGGAAAACGTATGGGGAGCAAGTTCCCCACCTTCCCCATAAAGAAGATAAGTGCGGTCTGCAATGGGATACAGTTTTCCGTTAAAGAGCGCATGGGGAATTCCCATTTGGTTATAAAAAAATCCATCCGTCAGCATGGTGTAATTGGCCTGGCCGATTTTAACGAATTTGTTTCTCGAGGAAATCGTATCGTTCATCCATTTGAATTTCTTTTTCAGGGATTGATCAAGCTCTTTGCGTGTGGCTTCTTTAGACATCGTCGCTGAGGTCGGTAGAATTGCCGTGCGCGGGCTCGTGTCGCGATTGATATTATTCACCGTCGGAACTGAAGGATCCGTAAAGCGCACCTCACGAACCATCTCGCCAAATTCCGCCACACTGTTTCGGAAAATCTGCTTCCACGTCGGCAGGTCATAATAGATATCATAACCCGGGAAGGTGTTCATCACACCTGGATAACCCGCCTCCTGAAGAATACGGTTTGCGAACAGCATGGACGTTCTGCCATTGCCATCGATAAACGGATGAATGGAAACGAACCGATACTGAAACTCTGCCGCTAAATCAATCGGGTCCATGGTGTGTTTGTTTTGATAATACCAAGTGGAAAGTTCGCTGATGGCTTGACTCACAGTTTTATAGTCGCCGTACACAATCCATCCACGACGCTTGTCTTTGCGGCTTAGGGGATAGGGAAGTTCGATGAACTTTTTGATCCAAGGATTCCCCTTTAACGCCAAATATTGAGATTCCTTCAACGGATGCAAAATCGGATCTCCACCCACATTCTGCCGGACTTTGAAACCCGTGGTGTTGCCGATGGACATGTTCTTCGGCATGATTTTTCCCATCAGGCTTGCTTCTTTTTTCAAGCCTTCCGAACCTAATTCATGAATACGCATAATCAAGCTGCGGCTGATATCCAAACGACCCACAGGAATGGAGTTCAAGTGGTCGCGAGCATTGGCGTAAGCCTTGTAGTTTTCAAGTCCCCAAATTTCTGTTCCGTGCTTGCCATCTTCCTGGCCACGTTTCAAAGAGCGGTTGGAGTAAAAACGTAGAAAATCTATTTCAGCATCGAGCCATTTATCCCAACTCAGCTTTTGATTGATCGTCGTAAACACAGCTGGAGCTGCAGGATCCAAAATCGGCGGAGTTAAATCCGTGTCCGCAAAAACCGCTGAACAACTTAAGCCTTCTGACGCAGGGCCTCGAGGGTCCATACATGCATCATTCACCGCGACAGGAGATGGCGTCTGACAAGATGTTAGAATCAGAGAAAGGGCCGAAATTGTTGCGAAAAATCTGTTTTTCATATGCTACTAAAATCGGAATTTAGGAGATCAACCTTGAGGCCCACATTATTGTTGCAATCCTCTAGTTTCCCGACAAAGGTAGAGCCCTGTTTGCTTCTGGAGGGGAATTATGAAGTGGGCAATTTTTGCCGGGTTGATGCTTTCCGCAACCCTAAGCCAAGCTATTTGTATTCAGACATTCAATACATACGGTCCGCTGTATGCGCCGAATATTGCGTCTCGATCTGAAGCGCTCTCAAAGGAAATTTTAACAGCTCCTTGTGACGTGATTCATTTTCAAGAGGTGTGGAATTCTGGGCAACAAAATGTAATCGTGGACAATTTGCAACCTCGTTACAATATTAGTGCTCCCAATATGGATTTGAAAATTGGTCTCATGGCTCTGACAAAGGGGCAGATCAATTACACCGATGTTTACACATTCGTGCTCAATTCAGACAGCTTCATGGATTCGTTAAAAGATATCATGGGTGTTAAAAAAGGTTTCATGAATATGGTCGTGCAACTGCCCGGAGAATCGACGCCAATTCTTGCAACCAACGTTCACACACATCCGATGTCGGGAGCTGTGCGTATCACGCAGATGCTGGATATTTATCAATGGCGTTTACGTCACTTGGATTACCCCTGGGTGATCACAGGGGATTTTAATTTCACGGCAGAATCCTTTGAGTGGAAGTTTTTTAAACTCTTGATGGGTGTTCGCGATGTGCAGGAAGAGACTGTGGGCTACAACGGTCAGTGCACGTTTTGCGGTTCGCAAAATCCATTGTCCGATGAAAAGGGCAACTGGGTTCTGGATTATATCTTTGTTTCCAACATCACAAAAAACATGAATTGGAAATGGCAGACCGTAGGTTCAGAAATTAATCTTCGTGGTGGCCAAAAGTCTCCTTTGTCTGATCACTATGGATTGCGTGCTCAGTTGAATCTTTCAGAGGGCTCGATTGCATCGGATTGGAAAACCGTTCCTGAACGTGCCGCTGCTCTTAAAAATATGCTCGAAACTGCACGCAAACATTTGCAAGCGGCGGAAAATTCTGATTATGACTACTATGTTTCTTTGATGGATAAAATCATCGCACAAGTGGACCGACAATCTGGTCCCGTGTGGGACTATCTGATTCGATTTAATTAGGAATAAATGAAGAGCTTTTCACTTTTCACACTGTTACTTTCCCTGCTCCTTTCACTGGCGCCGACGGCCGAAGCGGCTCGTTACATCGTCATGATGAAAGAGGAAGGAGCGCTGTTCACGGCTCATCCTTCCTTTGAGCGCGAGATTGTCGGAGAAGTTGAATCGAGTCTGCATCAGATCGGAACTTACATCGTAAAATCCGACGACCCCACAGATCTGGAGCGTTTAAAGCAAAATCCCGATGTGGTTTTGGTCGAAGAAGATCAAATCATTCCTTACGAGTTAGAGATTCCTATTTATCTGGATCGTTCTGAACTGGTGAGTGGGCGCGGACGGGCTGACACTCCCGTGGCGGGCGTACCATGGGGAATTGCCGCAATCAAAGCGCCGGCTGCCTGGGAGAATTCCCGTCAAGGCGAGGGTGCCCGTGTTTTATTGATCGACAGCGGTCTTGATAAAACTCATCCTTCTTTGAAAGAAAATTTTGAAAAAGGTCGCGACTTTACCGGTGAAAGTGACGGCAGTGATATTACAGATATCCGGGGTCATGGCACCCACGTGGCAGGAATCATCGCCGCCAAACAGGATGTGAATGGGTTCACGGGAGTCGCTCCCAAGGCCAAAATATTAATGGCCCGTGCTTGTTTTGAAAAAGGTTGTTCGACAGCAGCCATGGTGGCTTCCATCAATTGGGGAGTCGCTCAAAAAGTCGACGTGATAAATATCTCCATTTCCGGAATTTCTTCATCCGCGGCCCAAGATGAAGCCATCAAACGTGCTGACAAGGCCGGGGTCTCGGTTGTGGCCTCCAGCGGAAATTGGGGTTCCAATCGGGTGTTTTATCCAGCAGCCTTGCCCACCGTGATCGCAGTCGGTGCTGTGGATCCAAGCTTGCTTCGTGCAACTTTCTCTCAGTACGGCCCGGAACTATCTCTGGTGGCCCCCGGTGTGGATGTGTATTCAACATTCCCGGCCAGTCGCGGAAAAGTTCATTCCGTTAGAATTGAAACCTCATCAGGAATTTCTGTTAAGTATTTAGCCAGCACCTTTGGTGGCACCCGTGAAGTTCGTAACTCCCTTAAGGGAGAGCTTGTGAGCGTGGGGGAGGGTGATTTCATGTCGGACTATGACGGTAAAAACGTCAAAGGTCGCTTTGCCCTGATTCGCCGAGGCAAGGGCAAGTTCATGAATAAGATCAATAACGCCATCAAAGCCGGAGCCTCGGCCATTGTCTTTATCAATAACCGCCCTGGCCTAGAAGTGGGCAGATTTACGGATAAGGACAAAACCTTACCGATAGCGATTTTCATGATCGAAGACAAAAACTCAAGACTGATCGAGGATCGCCTGGCCCGCGGGGAAACTGTCATGGCAACATTACAGGCCACGTCTTCGGGGTTCCAAGTTTTAAGCGGCACATCTATGGCAGCTCCTCATGTGACGGGTGTTGTGGCTTTAATGAAAGCCGCCAACAAAAAGTTAAAATCTCCGCAGATTAAAAAAATCTTGATGGCCACGGCGACGGCTCCTGCCGCGGATAATCAAAAAAATGAATACGGACGAGGGCTTCTGAACGCCGAAAAGGCTGTGCAAGCCGCTGACGCGCTTTGACTTAGTCAGAGCTTGGTTGTAAAACTTCCGGGAGCGATCCTATAGCTCAACTGGATAGAGCTTACGTTTCCTAAACGTCAGATCCCCGTTCAAGTCGGGGTAGGATCACCAATCACTCCCTTCGTGGGTTTTTACGGACTCACTTTTTTACCTTTGCGAAACAGTAATTAGCACATTTCGAGGTGCTAACATAAAGTGCGCTTCATGTTGGAAATCAAGAAATCAGGAATACTCTTAGCGACGGCTCTTTGCATTGCCTTGCCGGCTCATGCAAAGAAGGTTTTCCGCGTCTTGATGGAAGATAACTGGCCACCTTATGCCTACGTTAAGGATGGTCAGCCAGCGGGTCTTTCCATCGATCTGGTAAAGGCAGCCATGCGCCTCGAGGGAGCAGAGGTTCAAATTCAACAAGTGCCTTACCTGCGTTGCATGGCTCTGACGGAGCCTGATGGAAAAGAAGTCGCTTGCGCGAACACAGCTAAAAACGAAGAACTCGCGGCCAAATACGTTTTCCCCAATAATTATCTTTTCCGCAGCCGCGGTTTGATCGTTGCAAACAAGCGCTACGTTAAAGAAGCGATTAAAAAGCCTAAAAAGATTTCTGATCTTGAGTATAAAACCGTGGCATTGCCAAGTGGGTTTACTTTTGGTCCAGAGTTCGATGACAACACTCGCATCGTTCGCTACTACACCGTGAATGACATGACCGCCCTCCGCTTGGTGGAATCGGGTCGTGTGAAGTTTGCGGCGATTGATGAGATGGTTTTGTATTATTACCTGAATCATCATCCAGAACTGAAAGAAGCTCTTACGACCGCGATTGATCTATCCAATGAACCGATCTATATGCAGCTTTCTAAAACTCAACCCGAGGCCATCGAGCTTCGCGAAAAGTTTGAGCGTGGGATGGCAGCACTTAAAGCCTCTCCTGAGTACGATGCACTTTTGCAGAAGTATTTGGGTAAGGGTGTTCCCGTCGATAAATTTAAATAATTTAAATTCAAATATTAGTTTTAAGCTTTTCGCTTAAAGGCTTCGTCGCATCAAACAGGGCGTGGATCTTATTCCATTTCTCGCAGGTCGGCGATTCAATGAAGACCTGCTCGCCGGTCCACGGATGTGTGAATTCGATACTGCGCGCCTTTAGACACAGGCCTTCGATACCCAATTCATTTCTGAAAAAGCGATTGTGATGGGAGTCACCGTGATAAGCATCGCCCAACAGGGGATGCGAAATGCGATTAAAGTGCCGACGTATTTGATGGTAGCGACCCGAATGAGGTTTTACTTCCAGCAACGAGTAACGGGCGGCAGGAAATTTCTTTCCGACAGCCACGGGAATTTCAATCGTCGCCTGGCGAACGAAAGACGTGTGCGCATCCACCAGATTTCCCGTCGAATCAAGCTCCAAGGGAACTTTGATGTCTCCAGCTTCCGGCACGAACCCACGAGCCACCGCCCAATAAGTTTTCTGTGGAGATCGTTCCGCAAACATTTTGCAAATGGTGCCAGCGGCTTGCGAAGACAGCGCAAAAAGCAAGACTCCACTGGTTGCGGCATCCAGCCGGTGCACCGGAAACACATGCTGTTTCATCATATTGCGCACCAGATACAGGCAGATTTTATCGCGAGGAATTTTGTACTGCGAATCCTCGGGAGGATGAACGTGAAAGCCCGAAGGTTTGTCGACGGCGATAAAATGGGGGTCTTGGTACAAAAGCTTCATCTCGCCCCAGAACCTAGGGGGCTAGCCTCCTTTTGTCCAGTGAATCCTCTGTACGTTTGCAAAAGCTTTTAAAAAAATGGTTCTTGTCCCGGTGATAAAGGATTCTAAAGACACTGGGGAGGTTTCCATGAAATCGAAAAAGGTTCTCTTTGTTGCAACAAATTGCAACCGCCTGGGTGATACGGGCTTGCGCACAGGAGCCTTTTTATCGGAGCTGACCCATCCTTACCAGGAACTCCAAGCGGCAGGTTATGAAATTGATATCGCCAGTCCCAACGGAGGAGAAATTCCCCTGGATGGCGTGAAGATGGATGATCCCATAAATGCGGTGTGGATGAACGACGAAGATTTTTTGGAAAAAGTTGCTAAAAGCATCCCTGCCGAAGAGGTGCGCGCTGAAGACTATTGCGCCATTTATTTTTCCGGCGGACATGGTGCAATGTTTGATCTCCCTCAAAATAAGAAACTTCAGGAGGTCACCGCCGAAATTTGGGAAAACGATGGAGTGGTCGCAGGTGTTTGTCACGGGATTGCGGGACTTGTGAATGTGAAAACTTCGCAGGGCACTTATCTGATTAAAGATCACGAAGTCGCAGCCTTCAGTAACTCTGAGGAAGAAGCCGTCGGTATGGAGAATGTTGTACCTTTTTTACTGCAAGATAAAATTCAATCCCGCGGAGCCACTTACACTCATTCCTCAAAGTTTGCTGCTCACGTGGTGAAAAGCGGACGCTTGGTCACGGGGCAAAACCCGGCTTCGGCAATCGGAGTGGGGCAAAGTATAGTTGAAGTCTTAAGCTTCATCGAAGACGGCCGGGAGCTGCCAGCAGTGAACTGGTGCGAATGGCATGTGAGCCCTAATACTCTAAGGGAACTTCGTTAAACAGCGGATTGAAATACTTTTTTAAAACCTGCTCCGCGGGTTCTTTACCCAATGGAGAAAATCCTCCATTGATCGATGTATCCGTGTCTTCGTCAACCAGCACCTGCCAGATGCCGACGCTTCTCATCCAGGAACTTTGCGCACTCCATACCGACATCAGCAACGCGTCCCAGGCTGCGGCTTGGTGTTGATAGTTAATGGGTGTGTCGCCATCTTCATAAAGATAAGGGGAGACAAAGCATTTCTCAACGCTGCGATAGCCGACTTCCTGAATGGCTAAATACTTGTGGGTGGCGGCAGCCTGATTAATCTGTGTCAAAGCATTTTGCAGATTCAGAGCGTACTGATAGGAAAAGGGTGTTAAAACATTGATCAGACTGTCATAGCGACTCGGGTAATCCGTGTCTTCAGCGCCCAGCGCGCGATAGTAATCAAGCCCGACAAAGTCCAAAGCATTCCAGAAATTTCGCAGGTACTGTTGATGCAAAATTTCCTGATCGGTTTGCGCATCAAAGGTTAGATCATGTCGCCATTGTTCGAATTCGCCACCCCATGTGCGTTTCCCGTCCTCTAAGACATACTGATCCGTGTAGTTCGCACCGTAAGTCATTTTCACTCGCGGTCCCAGAACATCGCGGGCGCGATAAGTCAGTTGCAACCAAAGATCGGGCCGGCCAAAGCGACGGGGAGGATTGCGACTACCAAGGCCCGAAGTCAGCGAATGCATTTCTGCTCCCACGGAATACCAAGAGGACTCGGTGCGCGCCGCAATTTTCATATAGCGCTCATGATACTTAAAAAAACTTTGAAACCATTTTTCGGGATCCTCGGGTTGAATCACTCCGTGCCACCACAGCGTTCCTTCCTCGTCCTCATAGGGAAATTCTCCGTGAGGACCCACAACTAAGAGGATCGGGCGAAAGGCGACATTAAGTCCGAGGGCTTTGGCATAGTGAATGGTGGCTTCCAGATGATATTCTTCTTCCCTTTGAAGTTCTACAGGTACGACCGATGTTACGGTGTTGGCCTTGCCTCCCACCATTTGCGCACGAAAATTAAATATCACGGTGTCGATGCCCAGATTTTTTATCTTGTACAAAAGCCTCTGCACTCTCTGACCTTGGGTGGTCTCGTCCACTCTGAATCCGGTAGGCCAATAGGTTATTATATTGATGGCAGCTTCCCGCTCCGCGGAATTAGCCTGGGCAGGGGGCCCCAGCGTCGTGATGATCATAAGCACAGCTAGCAAAACTCTCATGGATCTATTTTTGACCAGATCCGAAACTTTTCAAGCTGACTGCCAACAGTCTCCTTATCAAAAATCCAGTGTTGAACTTCAGATTTACTCTGCCGCAAATCAAAGCCAGGATAGGGAAAGCACAGGATGAGGTGCAAATATGCCAAGGCTTTGGATTTTGCGACTGAAACTTTTGCCGACACTATTGTTTTCACTTTTGCCGAACTTAAGTTTTGCCTCTTCAGTCGCGCCACCGATGTATGAAAGTGTTTTATTTATTGGAGATGAGCATGTGGCCGGCGCCTTCGGGAATGCGGTGGATACGTATCTGCGCACTATATCTATAGAAGTAAACACGATTGCAGAATGCGGGTCCACTCCCGCAAATTGGGTTGGAGTCAGGACTGATTTCCAGTCAGCCCCCTGTGGATTTTGGCAACGAGACGAAAAGGGGCGAGAACGAAAGAGCAAAGAATTTAAATCACGATCCTTTGCCGAAGAACTCGCAAAGGCAGATCCAGATCTGACTATCATTGCTTTGGGCACACACTTATTAAGGAGCGAAAGGGATTTGCAAAACGAACAGCCTTCAATAGAAAAATTAATCGGTGAAGTCGAGCGACTGCAAAGCAAATGCGTTTGGATTGGTCCTCCGCAACTGACGAAAGAACCTTATGCTTCCAATTTATATTCCGGAGTCAGGACCTTGAAAAAGATTGTAAGCAAGTCTCGCTGCGAGTTTATCGATAGTACCAAGTACACTCGCTACAAAGGTAAGGATGGTCTGCGATATCAAGTGGCGGCTGCGACCAAATGGGGTGCACAAATCTCAAGAGAGCTTGATAAATTAGGACGTCCCTCTCCTCAGGAAGAGCAAACTTTGAATCTTGAGCCCGTATTGACCAACCCCTCGTCTCCCTCGGGAATAGCGCCCCGTTAAGCGTTTGCGCGGAACGGAAAAACTTTCTCGGAAAATCGTGATTCCTCTCTAAAAATCGCCTCAAAGTGGCGCTGTGTAAGCCCCTGAAAACCGACGAAATTCTAGCGAACTCAGAGTGAAAAATTGAAGTCGAACGAATGATTTGCAGATCTCTTAGTCAAAAACCCCCTGATGCAAAAAACTTCTCCAGTATCAAGTTGAGATTGCAAGAGTTTTTTATCGTTTAACTGTCATTTGTGCGTGAAAATTGTCGATAAGGCCTGGGGGGGCGAAATGCGATTCTTACTTTTACCACTTATTTTACTAGGAATGGGAACAGGGACTAACTCTGCGAATGCGCAAGTTAAACCGGTTCTTACAGCCGCAGATCCTTCCGCAATGGAACTGAAAGCCAGAAAAATTTATGAACGTTTAACAGGAACCAAGCTTCCTGCTGACAGTCCCGTAGTTGCGCAGATGGTAACACTTTTGAATAAAGGAGATGTTGAAGGCGCGGCAAAGATCGCCACTGCTGACGACAACTTCTTGAACATCACGGTTAAGTTGTGGGCGTTAAAGCTTTCAACTCGTGATGAAACTATCAAGACTGAATTCAACGACATGGTTGCTTCCTTCATTGGTGTGACTCGTGATGGACTGGATGCGCGTCAGTTGTTGCAAGGTAATTTCTATTACCGCGGCAGAACTGGTTTGACGGGTGTGCGTGGTGATTTGGTTCCAGACTTGTTGATTTCCAATAATCACTATATCGATTTGGAAACGACGCGCACGAATCTCGCGCAGAATCTGGTTCGCGTCAATGGTCAGCAAATCGCGACCAGCGCGACAACTTCTGTTGCGAATCCCGATCCCGCAGGTGTGATTACCTCGCGTGCTTTTATGAGCGCTCATGCTTTGATGGGTACGAATCGTCGTTTGGTTGAATATACATTCCGTGAATTTATGTGTGTGCCTTTGCAAGACTGGGCAGATACAGGTGGCTCTGACTTGCGTATCGGTCGCGATATCGACCGTTTTCCAGGTGGCGATCACATGAAGTTCCTTACTTCTTGTAAGGGCTGTCATACGGTGATGGACGGTTTCCGCGGTGCCTTTGCGAAATGGGACGTGGGTGATACTCCACTGGGTATCAAGCACTCTGACGTCAACACTCGCGCTGGCAGTTCAGGGGACTACCAAATCGCGGTGAACACGACAACAGGTGTGGTTAACAAAATGAATCGTAACAACACTGTTTTCCCATCAGGCTATGTAACTACGGACGATTCTTTCTTGAACAACGCGATCCGCGAAAAGAATGCAAACTTCTTTGAATGGCGTGGAGATGCTTTGTCAGGGAAGGGGGCTAAGGGATTCGGAACTGTGGTTTCCAACTCCCGCCGCTTCAGTCAATGTATGGCAAAGCAAGTTTTCGAAACTGTTTGCCGTCGTACCTTTGACGTCGTGAAAGATGCCGACACCCTGAAAACTTGGGGCGTTGAGTTTGAAAACGCAGGCTATAATCTTAAAACTTTGTTTGAGAAAATCGCCGCGAAACCAGGTTGCTTGGATAAATAAGGGAGGACGCCATGAATAAGAAATCAATCAAGTTTTTATTTTACGTGTTGCCTTCCATGTTCTTTATCACATTGAGCTTTAATAACTGCGGTCGCTATGGCGAATTGCAGGGGACAAGTGATTACGCGTCTAACAGCGCGAGTTCTGAACCAGAAGCAACGACAGACTCCGAAAAGCTGGGAATTCCTTACGCTTTGTTGTCTGCTGAACAAACGATGGCTTCTATGTTGAGAGTATCTAACGTCACGACGGTCAGCGCGGCTTTGTCGACAGAGTACACGAATCGTTATGGCTCCTTGGCAGCTGGTAACGACCTGAGCATGGCAAACGGTCCGCTGATGTTGGGTGCAACAAGCCTCGCTGGTGAAGTGTGTAACTCCGTCCTGACGACAGAAAAAGCTCAGGCGGCAACAGCACGCAATTTCTTTGGCAGCGTGAACTTTACGACGGGTGTTTCTTCCGTAACGGATGCTCAATTCAGCGCGAGTGTGCGTGGGATGGCTCGTTCTTACTGGGGTCGCAATGAAACCGCGGCAGAGTTGGCGATGCTTCAGACATTTAAGAGTGAATTTATCACAGCTTTGGCGGCTACGGCTCGCACACAAGCTGCGTCGACTAGCAATTTGATGTTAGCGACATGTGCAGCGATGCTTTCAAGCTTCGATGCACTTTCTTACTAAGTTATTTTGTTTTTTTAGTTTTTAGTTCTCTGGGGGGAGAATATGGCAAAAGATAAAAAAGAAATCCCGTTTTGGGCAGCTACAGGTCATAAAAAGCCAGTTACTCGCCGTGATTTCCTTTCAGCGGGTATCATCCCATTCGCAGCAAACCTCTTTGTACCTAACTGGGTTTCTTTGATGTTAGGTAACCAGGCGCATGCGGCAGATTGCCCGGTTCCTCAATCATTGATTCCAATGGTGACTGTCAACCTCAGCGGTGGTGCCGCGATGGCAGCTAACTACGTCCCTCAAAATGCGGCTCGCCAGCCAATTGCGACTTATAATAAATTGGGTCTGGGTAATAACCAGGTACCTATCGAGCGCGCCTTCGGGAATTCTCCTTGGGCCGGCAATGGTATCAGTAAATTCCTGGCCGGAATCAAGGTGAATGCCACAGCTGCGACGATGGCTAAAACAGCCTTCATCGGTTTCTGCGTGGATTCTCAAAATGATACGAATCAAAACAAGTTTGACGTTTCCGGTGCGGTCACGAAAGCGGGTCTGGTCGGCGCAAACATGCCAAACCTGGGAAATCGTAACACGCGCACGGGGATGAATCAGTCTGCGGGCTTTGCAGCTCCACCAGCTCCACTTGTGGTGCAAAACTACAGCGCCCTTTTGACTTCGATTGGTTACAGCGCTTCTTTGGGAAGCACTTTGAATGCCTCTCAGAAAAACTCACTGGTAAAACTGATGAGTAATCTAACTGAATCTCAAACTCGCAAAATCGCTTCTATCGAGGGCGGCGAGACTGTGAAAACAGTTTTGGATTGTGCGGGTATTAAAAACGTTGACGTGATGGCTGCGGGTGCTTCTGCTGTGGATCCTCGCGCCAATGCAACTTTTGCCTCTGTTTGGGGTATCAATGCCAACACGGCAAATAATAACCGTGAATTGTTATTTGGTTCCATGTTGTACAATACACTTTTAGGTCAGGCCGGTTCTGCGAATATCGAGCTTGGTGGTTATGACTATCATGACGGCACAAGAACTTCTGGCGACAGAAGAGACTTGGATGCCGGGACTGAAGTGGGTCGCATGCTGCAAAGTGCGGCAGTGTTGAATAAACCTATTATGATCATGGTTGTCTCTGACGGTTCTGTTTATAGCGATGCTTCAGAAGCTCGTGATGCCGGTTGGGCAGGGGATCGTGGTCACGGTATTGCTTATTTATTTTATTTCGATCCAAAAGGTCGTCCTGCAATCAGCGACTACCAAGTGGGTCAATTCAATGACAACCAAGCGTCGGATCCAAAGTTCGTAACAGGTTCAAATCCAGAACTTGTGGCGGCGGCGGTTTTTGCGAACTGGTGTCAGGCGAATAAACGCATGGACTTGTTTGACAGAGTGGCAGGTCGAATCCTGGATTCGAATCAGCTCGCGCAGGTGATTAAAGTCG